>NZ_JBVHLW010000013.1:62313-142227 GCF_055558795.1 Streptomyces sp. NPDC025618
CGTCCCCCCCCCCCCCCCCCCCCCCCCCCCCCCCCCCCCCCCCCCCCCCCCCCACCCCACCCCCCCCCCCCCCCCCCCCCCCCCCCCCCCCCCCGGGGCTGTGAGTACTGCCCGGCAGATTGTGTGCCCCTCCACACTGACGGCGCCCGATCTTGGCCCACCCTGGCAGCGGAGGCTGACATGTCCGAGACCCCGCGCGATGGCACGACGATCCTGGCGCAGACCGCTGCCATAGTGGGGCCGTTGATCCGCGCCCGGGTCAACGGCCTTGCCCCCGAGATTCGGCATGCGGTCGCCCTGCATTTCGGCTGGCAGGCGGAGGACCGTACCGTCCAGAGTGCCGACGTCGACGGCAAGGCCGTGCGTCCGGCGCTTGCCCTTCTGGCCTGCCGTGCCGTCGGCGGCACACCCGAAGACGCGCACCCGGCCGCGGCCGCCGTGGAACTCGGCCACAACGCCAGCCTGCTGCACGATGACATCATCGACCACGACGCGTTACGCCGGGGCCGCCCGGCACTGTGGGCCGCCAAGGGCCTGCCCGCGGCCCTCCTCGCGGGCGACGCGCTCTTCTTCGCCGCCATCCATGCCCTCACCGAATCCAACCGCGGCGCACAGGCCATCCCTATCCTGCTGGGCAGCGTCCAGTCGCTCATCGAGGGCGAGTATCTCGACACTCTCCTGGAGGCCGGCTCCGGTGTCAGCGAAGACCGTGCTGTGGCAGTGGCCGCGGCCAAGACCGGCGAGCTGTTTGCCTGCGCGTGCGAACTCGGTGCCCTTGCCGGCGGCGCGGACCCTGCCCGGGCCCGGCATCTGCGCGCCTTCGGGCAGTTGCTCGGGCTGGCCTTCCAGTGCCTCGACGACATCCTCGGCATCTGGGGGGAGGAACAGCTCACCGGCAAGCCCGCCCACTCCGACCTGCGCGCACGCACCATCACCGTGCCGGTCGCCGCCGCGATGGCCGGCCGCACCCCGCAGGCATCAGCCCTGCGCGCCCTCTACCAGCAGGACGCACCCATGAGCGAGGAGGACTGCCGTCAGGCCGCCAGACTCATCGAGGAAACCGGAGCACGGGAGACAACCCTGCGCCGGGCAACCCGCTGCACCGCCGAGGCCCTCGAACACCTGGCCCTCGCGCAGCCGGAAGCCGTTCCCGCCGCCGAACTCGCCGCCCTGGCCCACACGATCGTCCACCGCGATCACTGACCGTCTACGCGTCTTGAGCGAGGCCACCATGACCACCGAACTACCCGACGGCTTCCTGACCTTCTGGCTTCCCTTCCCCGCGGAGAAGGGCCCGGACGCGGACCGGCTCCGGGCCGAGTGCACCGCCTGGGCCCAGCGGCACAACGTGGGCGGCAGCGCCGAGACGGCCGCCCTGTATGCCGCCGTCGCCTCGGCACTGATCACCCACGTGCTTCCCCACACGCCCCGGGCAGCCGCCCGGCCACTGGCCGACTGCCTGGCCTGGGGCTGGCACGCCAACGACATCGCGGTTCCCAGCTCGCCGGAGGCGACGCTGGCGGACGCCGTGCGGGCCGTGGGCCGCTTCTACCTGCTCCTGCGCGACAAAGCCCTGGAGACCGCCGATCCCGAAACGCGCCGCTACTTCACAGGCGTCGACCTGTCCATCGCCGGGAACGTGCCCTTCTCCAGGACAGCCCTGCGCTACCTCGACCCCGAGGCCGCCAGCGCAGTCCGAGTCACGCCCGAGCGCCCAGCCCACACAAGCTCGGGAGCCGTTCCCGCCTACCCTCTCTTGGCCCAATGGGCAGACGTACTCCAGGCTTAACGCTGAGAGGACGAGCTGTCGGCGGCTACGGTGAAGGTCAGCGGCCCGCTCCGGGCCGGGCTCGAACCCCGGTGGGCCCATGCAGAGGGAGCCGAGGCGCGGACGACCCTCGCACGCGCCCCCGCACCCGGTCGGAGACCGGCACACCCGCCCGGGTGAGTGGCTCAGGGCCTGGTGAGGTGGATCAGGGTTGCCGCCGAGATGACGGTGGTGACCCCGCCGATGCGGGTGGAGATCTGAGCGAAGGGCATCAGCGCCATGCGATCGGAGGCGGACAGGATGGCGACGTCGCCGGTTCCGCCGAGTCCGCTGTGGCAGATCGTGACGAGCGAGGAGTCCACGGGGTAGAGGCCCAGCGCCTTGCCGGTGTAGAAGCCGGCGAGTGCCATCACGGCCACCACGGCGACACAGGTGAGGACGTAGCCGATCGAGAGAACCCCGATGACCTGGCCCATCGGGATGTACAGCAGACCGAGGCCGACCATCGTCGGATAGATGAGGTGCCCCGAGGTGATCGCGTAGATCGCGCGGGCCGCGCTGCGCGCACCGGCCGGGACGATGTTGAGGATCTTGCACAGGACCGAGAAGATGATCAGTAGTACCGGCGCGGGAAGGTGGAGGAGCGGCTCGGCCATGTTCGCCAGGACGTACATGCCGCAGATCAGCAAAAGGCCCAGGGCATAGTGCGGGCTTGAGTCCAGGGCGTGGTCCGGCTGATGGTGAGCGTCGTGATCGGGCGTGGGTTCGGCGTCCGCGGCGTCACGCTTCGGCTTTACCAGCGCGCCGCCACCGTCCAGTGCGCTGCGGCGCTCGCCCAGTCGCTTGAGCAGTCCGGCGAGGACGACGGCGGTGATGTTCCCGATGACCGCCGCCGGGATGAGCTGCGCGACGAAGTGCGCCGACTCTCCTCCCAGAGCCTTGGAGTAGGCGGTGGAGAGCGGGATGACACCTTCACCGATGCCGCCGCCGAGGATCGGGACGACGATGTAGAAGACGGCTCGTCGGAGGTTGTAGCCGAAGAGCATGGCGACCCCGGTGCCGATGGCCACCGCTGCGGCGGTGCCGGCCGCCAGGGGCACGAAGATGCGTGCCAGCGCGCGCAGGACGGTGGTGCTGTCCATGCCCAGGATGCTTCCGACCACGAGGGTGGCGATGACGAAGTAGAGGAAGTTGGCGTCCTTCATCAGCGCCGTAGCGGCACCGAGGATGTTCTTGTCGAATGTTCCCAGGTACACCAGAAGGGAGGGCACCATGAGGCAGACCAGGGCGCCGCCGCCGACTCTGGAGATGATCGGCAGCCGGTTTCCCAGCGGGCCGAGCAGCATGCCGAGCGAGGTGATGACGGCCAGGCCGCCGATCATGTCGGCTGGGATCGCGTGGAGAGCCCCGGCCGTGACGACGACTGCGGCGAAGAGGACGGGGACGATCACGGAGGCACGACCGGGAGTGGACCGGGGGACTTGGGCCGGATCTCTTCGAAGGGCTGTCATGGTGTTCACGCAGGTTCTCGCTTCATCGGAAGAAGGGGGCCGCGGCTGATCTCCTCAGCGACGGCCCGCCCGAGGGCCCGTGTGCTGCCGTTGCCTCCGATGTCCGGGGTCAGGACCTCCTTGTCGCCGCGCGCCAGGACGTTCTCGAACCCCCGCTGGACCGCGGCGGCCGCCTGCTGTTCGCCGAGGTGCTCGAGCATCATGGCGGCGCTCCAGATCTGGCCCACCGGGTTGGCGATGCCTTTGCCCGCGATGTCCGGGGCCGAGCCGTGCACCGGCTCGAACAGGCTCGGGAATCTGCGTTCGGGGTTGATGTTGCCGCTGGGGGCGATGCCGATCGTCCCCGTACAGGCCGGTCCCAGGTCGGAGAGGATGTCGCCGAACAGATTGCTGGCCACCACGACGTCGAACCAGTCCGGGTGCAGTACGAAGTTGGCCGTCAGGATATCGATGTGGAACTTGTCGACCTTCACCTCGTGATACCGCGCGGCGGCCTCCTGCACCCGCCGGTCCCAGTAGGGCATCGAGATGGAGATGCCGTTGCTCTTGGTGGCCGAGGTGAGATGCTTCGCGGGACGGCTGCCGGCCAGTTTGAAGGCGTAGTCGAGGACTCGGTCCACGCCGGTGCGGGTCATCACCGTCTCCTGGATCACCGTTTCCCGGTCTGTGCCCTCGAAGATCGTGCCGCCGATACTGGAGTACTCGCCCTCGGTGTTCTCCCGCACGACATAGAAGTCGACGTCGCCCGGCACCCGGCCTGCGAGCGGGCTGTCCACCCCGGCCAGGAGTTTGACCGGTCGCAGGCTGATGTACTGGTCGAAATGCCGGCGAAACTGCAGGAGGCTGCCCCAGAGAGAGACGTGGTCCGGTACCGCGTCCGGCCATCCGACAGCGCCGAAGAAGATCGCGTCGAAGCCGCGCAGCTGCTCGAACCAGTCATCGGGGAGCATCCGGCCGTGCTTGCGGTAGTAGTCGGCGTTCGCGAAGTCGAACTCGGTTGCCCTGAGGTCGAATTCGAAGGTCTCCGCGGCGGCTTTCAAGGCGCGCAGGCCCTCGGGGACCACCTCTTGGCCGATGCCGTCGCCGGCGATGACGGCGATGCGGTGGGTGCGTGTCATGAACTCGGCCTTTCCACTCGATCAAAAGGCAGGGTCGTCTCCCGCCCCACGTAGGCTAGGAGACAAGAAAGCCGCCATCGAGAGCCCTTGCGGCAAGGCATTGTTTCCTGAGTCGAAAGAAGTGGCGTGGATCTGGCATCGATCGACGATCTGGAGTTCTTCGAGCAGATCGCGAGATCGCGGAGTCTCACCGAGGCGGCCCGGACGTGGGGCAAGTCGGTCTCCTCCGTGAGCAAGCGGCTCGGCGCGCTGGAGGCCCGGCTGGGTGTGCAGTTGGTCAGGCGCAGCACTCGTCGACTGGCCCTGACCGAGGAAGGGCGCCGGTACGCCGAGGGCGCGGCATCGATCCTGCAGCAGAAGGCGGACCTCGAGGACGGCGTATCGAAGCACCGCGGCGAGCTCCGGGGGAGGATCTCGGTTCACTCGACACTCGGCATCGGGCGGGCACATATCGCGCCGCTGCTGGGCGAGTTCGCTCAGCGGCACCCCCGCGTCAGCATCGACTTGGAGCTTTCCGCTCTCCCGCTGAACACCTCGGGGACCGACTTCGACATCGCCGTCCGGGTGGGCTCGGTGCCGGACTCCCGGCTGACGGCACGGCTCCTCGCCCGCAACCGGAGGATCGTGTGCGCCGCACCGCAGTACCTTCGAAACGCCCCGGAGCTACGCACCATCGCCGATCTCGCGCAGCACAACTGCATCCTTCTGCGCGAGAACAGCAACGACTACACGCTGTGGCGGTTCGGCGCGGGCAGCGAACAGCAATACACGCGCGTCGACGGGAGCATGATCAGCGATGACGGAGACGTCGTGACCGAGTGGTGCCTGCAGGGGCTCGGGCTCATCATGCGCTCGACCTGGCACGTCGATCCGCTCATCCGCGAGGGAAGGCTTGTCCAGGTGCTGCCGAACGTCACCACGCCCGACGCCGACATCCTCGCCCTCTCTCCTGGCAACCCGCAGACTCCTCGGCGGGTCTCGGCCGCCGTCGAGTGCCTGCGGGAAGGACTCGCCGCGCGACTCCACAACTGCTGATCCCCGGCGCGAGGCCGCCGTGCTGCGGTGCCTCGTAACCCGGACTCCGCTGTGGGGTACGCGCATCCGCGGCAAGCCGGTGGTCGATCACGGCACGTCTTGGCGGGAACGCCGAGGTGGCAGGCCGGGGCCTGATGCCCGCATCGGTATCAGGCCCCGTTCACTCCGTGCTCAGTGGGGGAGCAGGCGATACGCCTCGACGTAGTTGCGCAGCAGGGCCTCGTGGGTGCCGTCGATGATTTCGCCGAGCGAGGTCTGAGCGAGGGTGCCGGGGCTCTTTTCCTCGATCCTCTTGCTGAGCTCCGTCCATCTGCCCTTGGTGATGTACCGCTCGAACACTGCCGGGTCCATGTCGGCGAGCTTTGCGAGCTTGCTGTCCTCCGGAACGTAGAAGACGAGATCCGACAGGACCCACGCCGTAGCAGGCGCCACCCCGTAGAAGTCCAGCACACGCTTGCGCCACTCCTCACGGCGGGCGTGGCTCTGGGTGTAGGACTGGCGGAGCGCGAGGACGCGGTCGCTGACGGGGCCTGTCGCGGGCGTGTTCTGGATGGCCTTGACGAGCCTGTCGCCGTCGGTGACGACGGAGCATTCGGGGGCGAACACCCTGTTCTCCTTGTCCTCGCCGCGGAGTTTGGCGAGGGACTTCGCCAGGGCCTCTCCCTCCTGGTCGCCCGTGCCGAAGGTGACGCCGTCCTCCAGGCGGGTGTCGCCCTCCAGGAGTTTGATGAAGGTGTTGGGCTCCGGGAAGTAGACGGTCCTGGGGTCGGCCTTCGCCATCGCGACGCGGACGTCCCGGTCCATCGCGGTGGCGATGTCCACGCGCGGGTCATTGCCCTTGGGGAGGCGGTAGCCCCCGCTGAAGAGGTCGGGCCAGTTCTTCTTCGCCAGTCGTTCCGCCGCCGTGTCGTACAGCGGGGTGTCCGCGGGAGTCCTGAGGGAGATCACATCGGCGTCGCCGGTGTGGAAGTAGATCCGCTCGTATCCCTTGCCGCCGTCGTACAGTCTTTTCGCGAACGCCTGCGCCTGGTCGCTCCCGGCGATGGTCTGCCGAATGGCGCCGTAGGGGATGGTCTTCTGATCGCTGAGACTCGCCTTGCCCTTGGGCGCGCACCAGAGGAAGGAGAGGACGGCGACCGGGAATTTCTCGTCCCGCCAGGCTTTGGTGAAGTCATTGATGATCTTCCGCTGCCGTGCGACGCGTTCCTCGCGTCTGGTATCGCTCTCGCCGTAGGGATAGCCCTCGTTGAGACCGATGACGAGCGCGCAGCCCTGCCCGGTCGCGGTGGCCTCGTCGCGGTAGCGGCGGGCCAGGGTGAGCAACTTCTCGTAGCTGTTCACCTTGGCCGGGACCATGGCGACGAAGCCCACACTTCCCTTGCGGGGTTCGGGACTGCCCGTCGCCTGGCCCGCGTACAGGTCGGTGATCTGCTCCCAGGGGGCCTTGCCGGTGGCCGAAGTGCCGTGCCGCGCCCGGTTGACGAGCGCCCCGGCCTGCTTCCGCTGCTCTTCGGGCAGGCTGTCGGGACTCATCCACTGAGGCCGGGAGGTCTCGGCCGGATTGCCACGGCTGCGATGGCACGCGCGCTGCTCGACCAGGTAGCCCTGCTCCAGGCGGGCGGCGCCGATCTTGTCCCGGTGATCCCACACCTGGAAGGCGGCGGCCCGGTCGACGGTGCTCAGGAACTTCGCCAGCTCGTTCAGGGAGGAGAGGTCGCGCTTGTAGACGAAGCTGCTCGCCCCTGTGAAGAGACGGTGGGGGATCCGCCGACGGGGCACGTCCAGGTGGTGTACGCCTTCCACCCTCGTCAGCGCGACGTAGGCGATGCGGTGCCGGAATCCCAGGTCGCGGGCGATGGCGACCTCGGTGACCCCGCGTACGCGCGTGCGCTGCTGCCAGGTGGCGGCGGCGTCGCGCAGGGCGGCGAGGCCGTCGGCGTCCCGCCGGCCGGCGCGCAGGACCGCGCGGGCGTGGTGGTCGAAGGCCACCCGCTCGGCGCGTACTTCGGCCGGGGAGGGCGAGACACGCCGGCCCTTGTGCCGCTCCACCACACCGTCGATCCACTCCAGGGCCACGTCGCTGCCGTGGGTGCGGATCTCCTCCCAGTTCGTGCCGCGCAGCACGACCAGCCCCTGCTCCGTCTCCGCGACCGGGAGCGGGTAGAGGTATCTCAGGGACAGCTCGGTGAGTGTCGCCTTGTAGAACGCCTCGCGCTCCTGACGCGTCTCGGACTTCCCGGTGCCGGGTACGTCCACCGGGCGAGGGTCCTTCATGCTGACCGCGTAGCCGGTGCCGTACTTCTCGCGGAACAGCCGCTCGGTCTCGGCCAGCGCGGCCTGCCGGACCCTGGCGCGTTCCTCGTCGTCGTGGCCCGTGTCGTCCATGGTCCCGGACAGGGCGTGCGCGGCGTGGATCAGCTCGTGCGCGAGGGTCACCTCGGGGGCCGTGGCGACGTCGTCGGTGAGCAGCAGCACCCGGGGGTGGAAGGACACGATGGAGTACACGCCCCGGCCGTTGTAGAGCGGACCCTTGAGCCTGGAGTTCAGCGACCACTGGACGGGCTTGCCGTCCGTGGCCTGCGTGATGATGACGTTGATCCCCGCGAGGTCGCGCTGTTTCGGCGTCGTACCGCTCTTGCGGGAGCCGCCGTGGCGGCACAGGACCCGTGTGCTGATGCCTGTGTCCCAGTCCTCCGGCCCGCCGTAGGTGCCGTCCGGGTCGGGCAGCGGCCGGGCGTGGCCCAGGAACTCGACCAGGCGCCTGCCTGTTTCGGAGGACTCGATCCGCTGGAGCAGGTAGTCGATCTCCTTGACGTACTCCTCCTCGTCCAGCTCGAGGCCGGGGTCGGGGTTGGAGGTGTCGTCGCGTATGTCGAGCGTGTCCGGGTCGGGGCACACGGCGATGCCGGGACGTATCACGGTGAGGGAGAGCGGCTTGCCGCCGAGCCAGGCGATCTCGATGGGCGACTCCGCGGCCGCCCGGACCGGCTGCGGTGGTGTCAGACGGGCAGGGTCGAGCCCTGTGAGGCGACGCATGACGGGGTGTGGTTCCTTTCGGGGATTCGGCGGGGATTCAGTCCGTGACGACCAGGACGGCCCGCGCCTGCTGGGCGTCGGTGGTCAGGACCAGGGAGGCGGCGGCGTCGGCCGCCGTCGGCGCGGTGTAGCGCAGCGAGATCTTCTCGACGGCGGGCAGCAGGTTCGGCAGCCCCGCCGTCGGGGAGCCCGCCGCGGGGAGCAGGGGGGCGAGCGCCTCGCCGAGGGTGATGCCTTCCTGGGCGGCCCAGGTCGCGGTCCAGCTCGTCGCCTCCGGATCCCTGTCCGCCGCGAGATCCAGCTCCATCAGCGACGCGTCCGGGCCGCTGAGGAGGAGGGAGCCGGTGGCCTCGACGTCGGGCGGGCCGTCTCCGGTGCTGATCCGCGTCGTGAGGTGGGCGCGGGCCCGCAGCCCGGCGGGCAGCGGGAACTCGGCCGATCCGGCCGCGGCGAACAGCCGTCCGGAGGGAGTCGGGACGATCTCGAAGCACAGCTCCCGCAATGTCAGCTCCGCCAGGGAGGCGGGCAGGCCGCTGCCCATGGCCTGCTCGGTCCAGGTGCTGATGTCGCGGAAGGCGATGCGGTCCGCCTCGACCGTCAGCCCCCAGCCCAGGGCGCTCCTGGCGGCCTTCACCCCGATCCGGGCCCCGCCCACGACGAGCGTGCCCGCCAGGGTGACCTCGAGCGCCCGGTCCCCGCCGCCGGACACCAGGACCGTCTGGTCCTCGATCCGTACGCCCGCGATCTCCAGGGGTTTCAGGAGCTCTCCCGCGACGACGAAGGCGCCTTCCCGGAGGTCGCACAGGAAGGAGAGCCGCCCCAGGCCGTTTTTGCCGAGGTCGGGGGCGGCGCGCTCGAAGAGGCCGCTGCCGTCGGCGAGTTCGCCGTGCGCCGTCAAGGCGGGCAGGTCGACCGTGACGGCGCTCTCCAGCCCGGCCACGGACAGGTGGGCGCTCAGCCCGACCGACAGCCCTCCCCAGCCGTTCTGCCGGGCGGCGGAGTCCAGGGCGATCCGCGCACGGACCTGGCTGAGCGTCACACCCGCCAACAGGGGCCACTCGTGCGCCAGGTCGACCTCGATCTCTCCGGTCACCCGTCCGTCCCCGGGGGCGTACGAGACGGTGACCTCGCGGAGCGCGGGCAGCGCCGAGGCGAGGAGCCCCTGCCACTCCGCGGGGAAGTGATCGGTGACGGCGTCCGCGCCCGTGCAGCCCGGCAGATCCGCCATGTGCCGCAGGGACGGCAGGGTGAGCCCGTCGGGAAAGCGGGCGGACACCGTGAACGCGCCCTCGTGCACGGAGGCGAGGAACAGCACCGGCTCGTCGAGGCCGGGCAGCTCCCACCGGGCTCCTGTGACGACCGGCGTCCGCTCCTGCCCGGACTCCTTGTCCGTATGAGGGGTGGCATCGAGGACGACGACGGGCGACCGCGCGCCCAGGGCCTGGAGCGGGCCCAGGTCATAGGCCGGGAAAGGCTCCGGCAGTTGCCACTTCGGGGCGTCCGCGACCAGGACGAATCCCACGAGCGTGCCGCCCGAGGTGTCGGCCAGGAACTCCGCCACGACCGGGCGAGGCTCCGGCCCGAGGGCGGGCACGGCGCAGCGCCCCCGGACCGTCATGTTCTCCGCGGTGAATTCCGCGTCCGAGAAGTTCAGTTCGGAGGAGCCGAGATACGTGGAGAACGCGTCACGGACCGCTGGGTCGGTGAACTCCTCGGCCTGGAGCCGCAGACTTCCGTTCCGCGCCCTCTCGGCTATTTCCTCAATGGATGGCATTGCCGGATCCCGTCCTCTTGGTGTTGCGTGGTGTGACTCACCGTTGATTCCTCAGGCTGACGCTCGCTGTGGCCTCGGCCGCCCCTGGGGGAAGCCGGGGCGGCCGGGCAGGGGCTTCCGTGCCGTCCACGGCCCGCGGCCCGGCGTGGAGCAATGCCGGGCCGCGTCCTGTGGTTTCACGCCGGAAACACGTGATTTCCCCATGCGATGGTGACCTTCGCGACGTCGGTGTTGTTCACCTCGGAGGAGACGAGCGTGGCCCTGCCGGCGTCGAAGTAGCTGTCGCCGCCGGCACCGCCGTGGCCGCCACCACCGCCTGCGCCACCGCCGCCTCCGCCGCCGGCACCGCCTCCGGAGAACCAGCCGGCGCCGCCACCCCAGGTTCCGCCTGCGCCACCGCCACCACCGAAACCGGCCTGCCCCGCCTCTCCGTCGGTTGCCCGGGTCCGCGCGTTCCCGTTGGCACCGGCCCGGCCTCCCCGGCCGCCGGAGCCGCCGTGGCCTCCCTGGCCGCCGGCACCGCCGGCGTTGATTCCGCTCGATGCCCCGGAGCCCCCGGTACCACCCTGCTGCGCGTTTCCGTTGTTTCCATTGCCGGCGCTGGTGTCGTCGGCGGTACCGCCTTTACCGGCGCTGGAGGTTGTTCCCTTCCCGCCGCCGTTTCCGCCGATACCGACGCCGTACAGGCCCCACTTCCAACCGTTGCCGCCGCGTTCGCCGTCGCCGCCGTCGCTTCCGCTTGACCCGGGGTCGCCTGGCCTGCCGGCGGCGGTACCGCCGGCGGGGGTGACGTGTCCGGCGTCTCCACCGGCGCCACCACCGCCCCCGTTCCCCCCGGAGCCGCCAGGGGCGCCGGAGGGGTAGCCGTCGGTCGTGCCCTGGCCGCCGTCGCCACCGGTTTTCCCGGCGTCACCCCGGCTGCCGGCCGCACCCGCCTCTCCACCGCTGCCCGCCCCCACGATCAGCGTGCCGTTGTGGGAGACCTGTGCCGAGGCCCCCGATGAGCCGTCGCGGGCGATGCGGACGCCGATGAGGTCTCCGGGAGTGACGTGGAGCAGGGCCTGGACGCAGGCACCCTTGCCCCCGCTCACCCCGTCGACGGACTCGCCCCCGGCGCCCCGGACGTACAGCGACAGGATGGTGACGTGGTCGGGGACGGTGAACGTCCGCTCGTCCGTACCGTTGTAGAAGAAGTCCCGGCTGTCGGCCCCCGGGTTGCGGATCCGCAGGTGGCTGCCGGCCCTGATGTTTCCCGTGGCCTTGAGGCGTCCGCCGATGGTGATGTTGCCGGTCATGCCAGCTTCCCCCGCAGCGGCGTGCCCTGGGGGTCGAGGAACTGCGCGTCGGTCGTGATGTCGCCGCTCGCCTCGACGGCGCCGGTGACGTTCATGTCCTTGCCGACGGTGAGGTCCTTCCGCGCGACGATGGCATCGCCCACGGTGAGTGTGCCGCCTCCGCCGTACAGGGTGCCGAAGACGTGGCATTCCTCATCCACGCGCATGGCGCCCTGGACGGTGAGGAGCTGGTGACCGTCCCCGTTCTTCGCGCCGTTCGCCTTGATGGTCTCGACGGTCAGCCGCGGGAAGACAGGCTCTTCGACGGCCACGGCCGTCGAGAGGTGGTGCGTGACCGTGTCGCCGGAGCGCTTGAGCGTCACCTGGACGTGGAAGTGGGTGTCGCGGGTGAGGCCCGTGACGGTGTGCTGCCACTTCTCCTTGTCGCGGAGCTGCTCCGCGTGCTTGCCGTTGTAGTAGACGTCGCAGATGGCGTCCGGCGGTGCGGTCCAGCTGAGGACGGCTTGCCCGCCCGGCTTGAGCAGAGTGATGGGGGTGGAGCCGGGATTGCCGTTGGCGTCGGGCTCGTGCAGGGCGAGGTCGCCGACCACGTCGGCCGTGAGTGCCTCGGCCGGAGGGTACTTCGCGAGCGGGAGGACGAGCTGGTTGGTCTCCCAGGTCCGGCCGTTGTCGACGCTCACCGTCTCCCGGATGCGCAGCAGGGCGGTGCCCACGAGGGCGTTGGCCTTGAAGTCCTTGAGGCGCAGGAGGAGCCCGTGGGCGGTGAGGGAGACGGACTCGCCGCTGGTGGGGCGGACGGTGAGCGGCGTGTTGCCGGGGGTGAAGGCCGCCAACTCGTCCTGGGGCAGGGTGAGGAGGACGCCGCTCTCGATCTCGTCGACGGTCCACTGGTCGGCCGGATCGACGGTGGGAACGATGCGGTGCCCTGCGGGCACGAGGTCCTGGGCGAGGTCGCCGGTGGGGATCTCGACGAGGATCTGCTTGCACAGGACGGCCTCGGTGCCCGAGTTGGACACGACGATGTCGATGTGGGCCGGCCGGTCGGTGGCCAGGGGAGCCGGAACGGTGGCCATGCCGTAGGTCAGGCGGCTGGTGCCGCCGTTGTTGGCGCTCATGGTGGCTATTCCTTCGGTTCTCGCGGGGTTACTCGGACGTGGCGGCGTCGGCCGGCGGCAGCGGGCCGCGGGAGGTGAGCAGGCCGGAGCGGAGCACGGGGGCCCGGCCGTCCCAGCGCGGCGTGGTGCTCGCGGCCGAGGTGGCGAAGTGGGCCCAGGTGCCGTCGACGGCACGCTCCGCCCACGTCCACGTCTGGTCGTCGACGGTGCGCACCGGCAGG
The DNA here is from genome assembly GCF_055558795.1 of Streptomyces sp. NPDC025618. Taxonomy (NCBI): domain Bacteria; kingdom Bacillati; phylum Actinomycetota; class Actinomycetes; order Kitasatosporales; family Streptomycetaceae; genus Streptomyces; species Streptomyces sp. NPDC025618. The sequence continues at coordinate 75,187 of NZ_JBVHLW010000013.1, forward strand.
GCGACGCTGCCCTCCTGAAGGGCGGCCGCCGGGGTGAGCAGCGGCCCGGTGCGCAGGACGGTACGCATGCGGGTCAGCGGGCCGTCGGTGAAACGGTGGGGGATCTCCAGTGTCGCGGTGGGCAGCAGACCGGTCGTGGCGTGCACGGGGGCGTGCGGGTCGACGAGCAGGGTCAGGTGCCGGTCCGCCCCGGCCGTGACGCGCAGGTGGGTTCCGTCGCCGATGGCGGCGATGCGCGGATGCGCGTCGCCCGGTGCGACCACGGTGCGCAGCACGCCGGGGTCGGCGTCGGCGAAGTAGCCCACCAGTCCGTCGCCCATACGCAGTCGCTCGCCCAGGCGCACCGGCCAGGAGTAGCCGGTGAACTCCGGCCGCGGCGGCTCGTGGTCGAAGATGTGCCGCCAGCCCGGGTCGGTGGGCGGCGGCCCGTCCAGTTCCAGGTGGAGGCGGCAGCGGACGAGGGCCAGCGGGCGCCCGGCGAGCGCGGCCGTGGCGGCGCCCGCGGTGGGCACGATGTCCACCAGCGAGGTCTCCAGGAGGTCCATGGCGGCGGGCAGCGGACTGCCCTCCGTCCCTGTGCCCTGGAACCAGGTGACGAGCGAGTGCACGTGGGGGAAGGCGGTGCGCAGGGCGTCGAGGTCGGCAGGGGCGGCGCCGGGCAGCGGCGTCCATACGGCTTCCCGGGCCGGCCGGCCGATGCGGTACGCCCAGCGCAGCAGGCCGAGGGCGGTGCCGTCGGGCGCGTACGCCGTGAGCGAGCCGTCGACCAGGTTGGGGACGATCCAGCCGGCGATCGGATTGCCGTCGTCCAAGTGAGTGGCCTGGTGCGTCTCGCGGGCGGCGTCCATGAGGTCCAGTCCGAGGCGCGCTGCCTGCGGCAGGCGCGGCGGCAGTTGGACGACGTGCTCCGGACTCGTGTCCAGGGCCGCGTGCGACGGGCGCAGGTGATCGGCGACCACCGGGTGCCGGAGGCCGCTCGCCCCTCCGGTGCCCGCCGGGGTGATGACGTCCAGGGCGCGCCCGAAGGAGTCCACCAAGGTCAGCCTGAGGAAGCGGAACTGGCCCGCGCGCAGCTGCTGGAAGCCGGAGTCCGGCCAGCCCTCGAAAGGCACGGGCAGGGGGCCCGGGTCGGGGCTGGTGCGGTAGGCGTCGCCGATCAGTTCCGCCAGCTCCGGCGGCGCGCCCAGGGGAGGGACGCCCTGGCCGGGGTCCTGGCCGATGAGCATGTCGCGCAGCCCCGCCAGCGAGCTGGACAGGATGTCCCCGCGGACCATCCGCTCGGCCAACGCGTCGCAGTGCGGGGCGAGTTCGTGGTTGTCGGGCGCGTACTGCCGGAGCTGGTCGGCCAGGCTCCGCGGCAGGTGGTCGCTGAGCAGCGTCCGGCCGGTGTAGGTGCGCGCGGCCTCGGGGCGCGGCCGGGGCCGCGGGCAGAAGTAGCGGTCACCGTCGAACTGCCACTGCTCGTACGGGAGGGGGTGGTACTCGATCTCCCAGAGCAGGTGGAGGGGACGCCACGGCTGTTCCCAGGGATCATTGCCGAAGGCCGGGGCGGTGCCGGTGCGCGGAGTCACCGTCGGCGCCGTGTCCGGCCGGCTGTCCGCCGGACGCGGCCGCACGGCCGGGCTGTGCGGGTCGAGCAGGAACGCCTCGCGCAGCAGGGCGCGGGTGGAGCCCGGCATGGCGGCGTGCTCGCCGGCGCCGAGGTCGAGCGTGTTGCACGCGAGATCGGCCCGCTCGGCGGTGAACTCATCCGAGCTGTCGCCGAGTTGTACGGCGGTCACGGTCTGGTCGCCGAACCGGCAGCGCAGTGGCGTGTCGTCCGCGTGGGGCACGGAGCCGGCGCCCTGCAGGACGACGGCGGGGTCCAGGGCCCGGTGGAAGAGGGCCGGGGCGACGCGCTTGAGGTCCCACCCGCTGGGCAGGCCGTGTGCCTGGGCGTACTGGCGGACCGATTCCGTCAGCTGTGCGGGCGTGTCCCCGGCGGGGAGGGCGGCCCGGAGGCGGTCGACCTCCTGCCGTTCGGCGCGTACGCGTGCGGCGAGGCTGCCCTCACGCGTGGGGTCGAGCTCCTGTGTCAGCTGCTGGTGGTGGTAGCCGCGCGGCAGTACGGGCAGGCCCTGGAGGCGCCACATGCCGTACAGCCTCCGGCGCAGCCCGGCCAGTTCGCGGTCCGCCCGGTCGTAGGCGTGCTGCGCGGCGTTCAGGGCGGCCTCGACGGCCCGGGCGCGGCGCACGTCCTCGGGGGAGGCGGCCTCGTCCGCGGTGCTGGGCGGCACCGCGTGCCAGGCGTACGCGACCGTACTCTCGCCGAAGCCGGCGCCGAGCAGGATGTCGGCGAGACGATGCGTATTGTCCGGCTCGTCCGCCCGGGCGAGGGTGTTGCTCTGGAGCTGGTCGAGCAGCGCGGGCGCGAGGGTGAGGGACGCGTCGGTGGCCGCCTTGTGGGTGGTCAGGGCGGTGAGCGCGGAGCGGGCGCTGTCGGCGACGGCCACCGTCGGGTCGGGCCGCTGCTCGCCGGAGGGGTCGTAGTGGGGCGACACGCTGTGGACGCGGCCGGTGTAGACGGTACGGGCCCCCGGAGGCGGGGTGCGGTCGGCCTGCCAGCCCAGGGAGCCTTCCAGAGCCTCGCGTACCCGCGGGTCGTCGAGCGGGTCGTCGGAGCGCGTCGCGTGCCAACCGATGACCTGGTAGCCCAGGCGGTCGAACGTGCCGGGCAGCTGCGCCAAGGGGTCGTGGAAGGAGAAGACGTCCTGGCAGTGCGGCTGGAACGCGGCGAACGCCAGGGTCCCCGGGCCGGTCGCGGTCAGGAAGGTGGGCTGCTCCGCCGCGGACTCCGCCCACCGCGCGGCCTCGGTGTGGCGCCCGATCCGGGTCGGGGTGACGTGGCCCCGGCCGGGGCGCAGATAGGGGACGGTGCCCGTGCGCTTGTCGAGGAAGTCGCTCTCGACGACCCACGCGGCGGTGGTGTACTCGCCCTCGGCCGTGTAGGCGTGCCGGACGACCAGCCAGCGGTTCGGGGCGGGCGGGAGTGTGACCTCGCCGCCGGGCGTGGTCGCCCTGCGCAGCGCCGCCGGAAGCTCCCAGTGCAGGTACACGCCCGCCTCCAGGGAGGACTCCGTGCTCGCGTAGGGCGACGGCTCCGGGGACCGGTGGACGCCCAGCAGGTGGTAGTTGGGCACCCAGCGGAGGAAGGAGTCCCGGTCGCGCACCTGGTCGTTGACGACCAGGGCCCGGAGCCTTACGGGGACCAGGAGGTCGGTGTTCATCGGGTGGTTCCTTCGAAGGAGAGGGTCAGCTGCTCGGGGGCGCGCACCAGCTGCACGGCGAACTCGGCGGGGGAGAGGAGGGATCCGGGCTTGACGTCCTCGGCGAGGCGGGCCGCGAGCCTGCCGACGTCCAGCACCCGTGCCCCGGCCGGGGTGGTGACGGTCAGGGCCGGGTCGGCGGCGACGGGCACCGAGCGTCCCAGCGGCCGGCCGACCTCACCGGGGGCCAGGCTGCGCGGCGCCACGTTCCCCTGGCCGTCCACGCCGAAGTGCAGCCCCTGGCGCGGTTCGCTGATCGTCAGGCGGTCGGGCATCCGGTCGAAGAGCATCAGCAGGACGTCGGCGCCCAGGGCCTCGCTGCGGATCACCTCGACCGGGACGGTCCCGGAGGCCGCGCGGGCCTCGACGCGCAGCGTCGGCCAGCCCGGGACGAGGGCCGAGCGCAGCAGCAGACCGGCGGCGGGCACGGGCCCCTGGCCCTCGAGCAGGCCGTCCAGTTCGGCGTCGGTCGCGGCGTCGGCCCCGGGGTGCCGGTCGAGGCTGCGCGCGCCGTCGAGCAGGGCGTGCAGCCAGCCGCGGTCGACGTGGAACAGGCGCAGGCTCTCGGGCGGGAGCATCCGCTGGTCCGGTACGAGGTAGTCGAACGGCACTCCGCTGAGCGTGCGCAGCCTGGCCAGCCACGCCGCCGTCTCCCGCGCGTCCGACGTCGGCCGCCGCGCGGCGGCGGAGCGCTTCGGCGCGCCCGGGCGGTGAGCGGTGGGAGCGGCGCGTACGGTCCGGGGGCGCGGCTCGTCGTCCTCGGGAATGCCGAAGGTCGCGGCCAGCGCGCCGAGAGCGCCGCCGCGCAGCAGCTCCTCGAACTGCTCGCGCGGCGTCGGCTGCTCGGGCGGCGTGGGCGCGGCCGCAGGGGCAGCGGCCGTGCGGGGGGACGGACCGGCGGACGGGGCGCTGTGGAAGAGCTGCCGGCGGTACGTCGCGTACTGGCGGTCGGTCGCCCGGCGCAGCCGGCCCTGGTGGCGCAGCCGGACCAGGGTCGTCGCGAAGCCAGGGTCGGCCAGGGCCAGGGCGCGGCCCACGTTCCAGGCGCAGGCATAGCCGGTGGCGAATGTGCCGGTCCGCGGCTCGTGGAGCAACAGGCCGTCGGCGTCGGGGAAGTGGCCGTCCTCAGGACGGGGCAGCTCGGGCGCGACGCGGGGGAGGAACGGGCCGCTGTACCACGCGAGGGCGCGTTCGCCGGACTCGGTGATGTGGGTCATCGGGACCATGCCCTGCTCCAGCAGGGTGCCCAGATCCTCCGGCAGCCCGCTGTCCGCGGCAGCGGCCGGGCGCAGCGGTGCGGCGCTGTGCTCGCCGTGCCCCGGGGTGAGGCGTCCGGCCAGCCGGCCGAAGCTGTCGCCGGATTCGGCACAGGAGGTGAACGTCCAGCTGTGCAGGGACACCAGGCGCACGGGCTTGCCGTCGGCCCGCGGCCCGGGCGGCGTGTGGCCCTCCAGCGAGACCAGGTGAGCCACGTACCGGCCCTGGGCCGCGGCGGGAAAGCGCGCGGTGGTGACGACCGCGTGCGCGTCCTGGCCCGGCCGGCCGTCCTGGCCTTCGGCGGGCGCGGCGTCCTCGCCGCCCGAGCGGACGTGGGCGAGGAGGGCGAGACCGGCCGGCTCGGGGAGCAGCTGTGCCAGCAGTTCCCCCGGTACATCGACGATCTGGCAGGGGGTGTCGAGCAGAGCGGGGTCGACGGCGTCCCGGTCCAGGGCGGGCCCCGAGACCGCGGCGTCGCCGTCGAGGAGCGCGCGTACGGTCAGCGGGGCGGTGGTGCCCAGGGCGTTGGGGTCGCCGGGCAGTTCGCCCTCGCCGAACAGCAGCAGCGCCAGCCACGGGGCCCGGGCGGGGTTCTGGACATCGCCGGTGAAGGGCTCGCGCTCCCACGGCAGGGCCGCCGGGTTGAGCGTGATGTGCGGGAGCAGGCCGTGGAAGGGACCCTGGCTGTGCGCGGCCGGGTAGACGGCGTGCACCCACGAGGGGTCGAGACGGAACTGCGCGGCCCGTACGTCGACGATCTGTTCCACCGGGTCGAGCCGGGCTCCCGGCAGGTCCTCGGCGGGCAGCTGCTGCTCGACGGTGATCCGGTAGCGGCCGGCTTCGATGCCGGGCAGCAGGTGGTCGTGAAAGGTGACGGGGCTGTCGTCCGCCGGTGCGGACTGCTCGGTCGGGTGCGTGGTCATGAGGTCCTCACGAGTGGACGAGTCGCAGGGGCGGGGAGGAGAAGGCCGCTTCGCGGGCGTAGCGGCCGAGCTCCGGGGCGGCGTCGAGCGGATGACCGGCGGCGGCCAGGGCGGCGAGCGCGGCCTTGCGCAGCGCGGTCTGCTCGGGTGTGTCGACCCGCAGCTCGCCGGTCCCCGCGGTCTTCTCCCGCTCCCCGCGGACCCCGGCGGGGACCGCGTCCGGGTCGAGCGGCAGGATCCCTTCGGGCAGCGGGGCGTGGGCGAGGCGGCCGCTGCGGCTGGACGCGGCCGCCTCGGGCAGGCGCGGTTCCGGCACGGCGATGCGTGCCCCGCTGACCAGGCCGTCGACGAAGGGGGCCGCGCTCAGCGCGTCACCGGCCTTCCCGGAGCCCCACAGCGCGGTCGGCTGCGGCGCCTTGTGCACCTTGATGTCCCAGTCCTGCCAGCGGTCGGCGGGCAGTTGCCGCCAGTGGCCGTCCTCGGTCTCCTCCTCGACCGTGACCGAGAGCGTGACGTCGAGGCCGGACTTGCCCATCGGACGGATACCGACCTCGGCGTGGCTGTCCTTCGTCTCGTCCTCGCCGTTGACCTTCAGCTTGGAGGCGGGGAACGCGCTGCCGACGGTGAAGGCGAAGCCGTCGGCGGTGGCGGTCCACGCGTCGGAGCCGCCCCGCTGTGCCCGCGCGGCGTGGTCGGGGTGGAGTCCGTCGACGGGTGCGAGCGTCAGCGGCAGCCGCGGCAGCAGCGTGCGGAACTGTTCCCAGCCGATGGGCGCGGGCCCGGCCTTGGGCTCGCCGAAGTCGATCGGGATGGAGATACCCAGCACCTTCACCTGTGCGGTGCCGCCGAACGACGGGCCCCACACCGACAGCCGCGCGCCCAGTGACGCCTCGCCGCTCCAGCCGAACAGCAGCCACACCTGGGCGGTGACCTCCGCCCATACGTCCACCTCGTAGTGGAACGGCGCCCACTCGACCAGGGCGTCGTAGCCGACGTCGACCCGGGCCTTGGCCCACGAGCCGTCGTACCGCAGCTCCAGGCGGCCGCCGGCCATGACGGCGGAGGGGGTCAGCGCGAAATAGCTGGTGCCCTTCACCGCCAGCTCGGAGCCGGAGGTCCAGTCGATGCCGACCGGGTCCGCCCGCGGGTAGTGCGGGGGCGGGGTGAAGCGCGGGTGGTAGCCGCCGATGGTGAAGACGAAGTCGCCGGGGTGGCCGCTGCCGCCGAACCACAGGCGCAGCGCCGCCCCGCCGGTCAGGTGCACCGACCGGTCGAGCAGGAAGCTGTCCGGGGCGAGGCGGGCGTCGACGGCGAGCATGTCGGCGGAGCGCCGGTAGACGGCGGAGACGTCCAGTTCGACGCTCGCGTACGGCTCGCCCATTTTCTTCTCGGGGTCGGGGAACTGGGCCTTGGCCGAGCCGAGCAGCCCCACCACCAGGTCGTCCGGGCCGAACTCGGCGAACGCCAGGGCCTTGCAGTGGACGATCTCGAAGATGTCCGCGTCCAGGCCGAGGGCCAGCCAGGTGTTGCCCTCGCGCGGGGTGACCCAGGCGGGAGCGCCGTCGCTCCCCTCCGTCAGTTCCTTGAGTACGTCCAGGGGCTCGGCCGGCGTGCCCTCGCCGGCCCCGGCGAGCCCGCGCAGCAGGGGGAAGCCGGCGACCTGGTCGATGGCGGGCACGCGCAGGGCGCTGTGGTAACCGAAACCCGCCTTCACCGCGGTGACCCTGAAAGCGGGAGGACCTCCGAACGCGGCCCCCAACTCCGCGTACAGGAACATCGACTGGGTTCCGCTCTTGAGGTGCTCGTAGGCGCCGATAGCCCCGAAGCTGGCGCTCGGGGTCTTGATCAGCGCGCTGCCCTCGATCAGCCGGTCGTAGGGCGAGTCGGCGGTGACCGGCTTGTTCACGAACGCGCCGGATATCTCCAGCGGCGGCTTGCGGAAGGACAGGCTCAGCCCGTCGAGCCGACCGGAGGGCGTGAAGTCCTTGCCGTCCAGGGCGATGCCCAGCCCCAGCCCGTCCACGCCCAGCTCCAAGGGGCCTGCGTGCACCGTGGCATCGCAGAGGACCCAGAGCTTCTCGTCCTGGTAGCTCGCACCCAGGCGCCGCAAGTACAGCGGGCCGAAGGAACGGTCGAGGGTGACCCACGCGGCGGCCGGAGTGTCCGGGGCGTCGGGTGCTGCCGGCGCGGCCGCCTGGACGTCCGTCGCCGCTGATACCGCCCATGTCGCCGCGACCGGCGCGGTATTGAGCGACTTGGGGGCGGGGGCGTCGTGCCCGTTGTCCTTGACGGGCTTCGCGCCGGCGAGACGGAACATCAAGGGGGTGCGCTTCTCGCCTCCCCACTCGTAGTCCAGGGCCACCAGAGCGCGCCCGCGGGTCTCCTCGGGAAACCTCGGATGGTCGCCGTCCAGGCGGGATATCTGTTCGTTGAGTGCTTTCACCTGATCGGCGGTGAGGGCGTCGGAGGCGATGACGGCTTTCACGCCGGTGATGCCGAGGTCGTGGTCAGGGGAGACGCGGTCGCCGACCAGGGGGAGGTCGCTGAGTTTGGCGGCAAGTCGCGCATCGACGAGCAGGGCGAACAAGAGGCACCTTCCGGGCCGGGAAATGGAAATCGGAGGGGAGTCGAAAGGGGATCACTTCGCGCTCAGGAAACCCGGCAGGTATCTCGTCTCAGGGCAGGAGCCGTGCGACACCAGGCCGATTTCCCCGGCGAGTTCGGTCCTGATGAGCTCGATTCATTTTGTTCAACAGTTGACTGAATTATCGGCGGCCGGTTACGCGCAAAGCGGGCGATGATCAACATCTTAAATCTATGCGCACAGCCGATCCGTAAGCCAACTGACGGTGTGTGGTGTGCTGCACACCCGAACATCGTCCCGCTCGGGAACTCGCACGGCGGCTCGCGCGACCGTAGCCGGGATGTCGCCGGAATTTTCACGGCAGGGTTTCTGAGATGCTGTCGATACGGCCCGGCCGGCAAGGGTGAAACCACTTCAGTGCCGACGGGTCCCGGGAAGTTCCGTATGTGAGGGAGTTGGCGCGGTCTTCGGCGCCGAGCAGTTCCTCCGGGCGGCGGGCGAGAACATGCCACAGCGGGTGTCCCGCCGACGGGGCTCGCCCGGATCTCCGGGCTGCATTCCGATCGGCTTCCCCGCCGGCGGGCGGTCGGGGGTGTAGGAGGCGCCGTGCTGGGCGACTGCGTCGAGGCCAGGGCGTGCGTATCACTCCGGGGACCGTACTGAGGCGTGCAGTTGATACGGCATTTACCGCGACAGGCGAGTGGGGGCGCATCAGAGCTACGAACGGGCGTGCGTTACGGCAGCTGTGTGATGTCTGCTTCGAGCGCTGGTTCGTCGCGTCTTCCCAAGGCCGTCACGCGCGCTCTCAATGGGGGTGCCAGTCTCCGGTACCGGCCGTGGTGGACGGTGGTGTGGAGCCTGTGGCGGTACGGAGATGCCAGCGGGAGGTGTGCCGATGGCCGGCGAGACCGTCGGGCGGGGGCTTCGTGATCTGAGAAGCATGGAGGTATCGAACGATGTCCGCGTCGGCTGAGAATCCTGTTGCGATCATTGGTATGGGGTGTCGGCTGCCGGGCGGGGTGGGTTCACTGGCTGGTTTATGGGATTTGGTGGCCAGCGGGCGTGAGACGGCCGGGCCGGTACCGGCGGGGCGGTGGGATGCGCTCCGGCTGCAGGAGTATCAGCATCCCGATGGCGTGAATCGTTACGGGGTGGGATGTTTCGTCGACGGTGATCCGTGGTCGTGGGACCCGGAGGCGTTTTTCAGTGGCTCCGGTGGAGGCGCCGTGGGTGGACCCGCAGTTTCGGATGCTGATGGAGGTGTCCTGGGAGGCGGTGGAGCACGCCGGTCTCCCGGTCGACCGAATACGGGGATCACGTACGGGCGTGTACATGGGGGTGTACTCGCCGGACAATATCTGGCGAGAGGCCAGGCCGGTTCAGGAGGCGCTGGATTCCCTGTATCTGTTCGGCGATTTCCATGCCGGTGCCGCCGGCCGAGTGGCGTTCGGGCTCGATCTCCGGGGCCCGGTGATGGTGATCGGGTACTGACTGGCGGTGATCCGGGGATCGGGGACGAACAACGACGGTCGGTCCGGCCGGTTGACCGCGCCGTCCACCGCGTTGCAGCAAGAGCTGTTCCGGCAGGTGGTGGCGCGCGCGGGCATCGATCCCGGTGCGGTGGGTCTGGTGGAGACCCACGGGCCGGGTACCGCAGTCGGTGACCCGGTGGAGTTCGAGTCGTTGGACGCGGTGTACGGGGTCGGCCAAGGTGCTTGTGCGTTGGGTTCGGTCAAGACCAATATCGGGCATACCGAGCCGGTCTCGGGTATAGCCGGCACGATCAAGGCCGTCCAGGCATTGCGGCACGGGGCGATCCCGCCGAACCTGAATTTCCAGACGTGGAACCGGCAGATCAGCCGACGTGAGAAGTCCCGGTTGTTCGTTCCCACCTCCTTGGGGAAGTGGCCGGTCGCCGAGGGGACTCGGTTGGCGGCGGTGTCCTCCTACGGGCTGGTCGGCACCGACGCGCACCTCGTGCTCGGACAGGCACCCACCCGCAGCGGCTCGTCACGACGTTCGCCAGCCACTGCCCCCAGCACCGGGGGCCACACCCCGACGGCGGGCCCGCAGGTGTATCTGCTGTCGGCGGGTTCGACGGAAACCTTGGCGCGCAACGCGCGCAGCCTCGCCGACTGGCTCGGTCGAGGAGCAGGCGCGCCACAACGCCTCGGCCGGTGCCGGCATGTTCGTCCGCTACGCGCGGGAGGATGTCAACGTCGGCCGCACATCCGGGGGGGCGGAGGCGATGCGCGTGACCTGGCAGGGCGGCCCGGAATGACCGGCACCGGGGCCAGCCGGCTTCCGGTGCCGGTGACAGGCCGGCTCCGGGACGGTGCTCAAACCGCGAGCTCGGGGAGGACTTCCGCGCCGGGGAGTTGGGCCAGCGCACTACCGGGGAGAATCAGCTTGCCCCGGCGCCGACCGCTGCCGATGAGGACGTAAGGGGCGTCGGCCACAGCTTTGTCGATCAGGAGCGGCCATGCGCGAGGCAGGCCGACAGGAGTGACGCCGCCGTACTCCATGCCGGTCTCGGCGACCACCGTGTCGAGCGGGGCGAAGGAGGCTTTACGCGCTCCCAGGTGCCGGCGAACGGCGTTGTTCACGTCGACACGAGTGTGAGCGAGGGCCAGGCAAGCGACCAGGGTGGTGCTCCCACCCCGCTTGGCGGCAACCACCACACAGTTCGCGGATGCCCGCGGCGCCACGTCGTACGCGTCGCAGAAGACCGTGGTGTCCGCCAGGCCGGGGTCAGTGTCCACATAGAGCACGGACTCGGCAGCCTCGCGGGCCTCCCAGGTCCGGAGGGCCTCGGACACGGGGCCGGCCAGGGGGTCGCGGACCTCCAGTGCCGTGCTGACATCCGTGAAGTTCCCGAACGGAACGCGTACCTGGTCGCTCATGGGAAGATGATAGCGAGGATGGTGCCGCGCGTTCCCGGACTGCGGGATCACACGATGCGGAGGACTCATCGGACCACCACTGTTTTATGGAGTGATGCTTCCCCCTTCACGCATCAGAGGCGGGAACACGGGACAGTCATCTCCAGGGCTGGCCGGAAAGAGGGAGGTCCAGTTGTGGCCCAAGAAGTCACCCGAGCCAATTGGGCAGACACGGCTCGATTGATCGCCTTCGGTCTGCTTCCCAACCTCGCCCAAGGCCCCATCATCCGCCGCCCCCTCACCGTCCGGCTGGCGGCCGGACTGGACACCAACGCCTGGTGCTGCCGGTCCCTGGACCGGCTGCGTGAGCGCCACGGCCCGGGCCCGGTGCTGGTCAGCGCTCTCGGAAGGAAGGGCATCGTCCTCCTCTCGGCCGAGGACGCCCGCAGGGTCCTCGACGAGACGGACACGTCGTTCACGGCCGCCAACAAGGAGAAGGCAGCCGCCCTTTCGCACTTCGAACCCGACGGCGTGCTGATCACCGCGGGCCCCGCCCGCGCCGAGCGGCGCAGGTTCAACGAGGCCGCGCTCGACTATCCCGCCGTGGAGCACCGGTTCCACGACGCATTCCGGAAGGCCATCCAGGAAGAGGTCCGACCGCTGCTGGTCGGTAAAACCGTCACCTGGAAGCGGTTTCACGCCGCCTACCAACGCATCGTGCGCCGGATCATATTCGGCGACACCGCGCGCGACGACGAGCGCATCACCGAGCTGCGGGACAAGCTGCGCGGCGATGGCAACTGGTTCACGCTGCACCGCAAAAGGGACCGCCTGCGCCGGGAATTGTTCGCCCGCACACAGCGGTATATCGACCTGCCCGAGCCGGGCGGCCTGGCACGCGCGGTGCGCGCCACTCCGACGACGCCCGACATCAAGCCGGTGGCCCAGATGCAGCACTGGTTCTTCGCCTTCGACGCCGCCCCGATCGGTGCCTACCTCGCGCTCGGCCTGCTCGCCGGCCATCCGCAGCAGGCGGCCAAGGCCCGTACCGACCCCGCGTACCTCCGGGCCGCCGTCCTGGAATCGCAGCGGCTGTGGCCCACCTCCCTGGCCCTCCTGCGCGACACCACGGTCGAGACGCGCTGGCCGGGCGGCGTGACACTCCCCGCGGGCACCGCGGTGATCTTCTGCAGCTCGTACTTCCACCGCGACGCCCGGCGCCTGTCCTACGCCGACCGCTTCGAGCCTGAAGTATGGCTCGACGGGCGGGCCGAGGCGGACTGGGCCATCGCACCGTTCAGCCGCGGTCCCGCCGAGTGCCCGGGCAGGAACATCGTGCTGTTCACCAGCGTCACCCTGCTCTCCGAACTGCTCCGCCACGACTGGCGGCTGTCCTCGGCGCACCGGCTGGGGCCCGGGCGCCCGCTGCCCCGTACGGTCGACCACACATCGCTGCGACTGGCGGCAGGAGAGCACGTGGGGCAGGGCTGATTCCACCTGCGCCTCCGCCGCCCCACGCTTCCTTCGCACCGCCTAGGGCACCACCACACCCCCAGAACCAGCACGCCCGACCGCGCCGCACACCTGCGGCTGATGCACCGCCGACACGTGCTCAAACAGTCCCTCACGCAGATCGCCGCAGACACCGGTATCTCCGCCACCACGCTCAGGAACATGCTGAACGCGTCACACGCAAGGTGAGCACATCCCCACGAATTCTGATCGCGTAGGTGGAGGCGCCACCTTGAGCCTATAGTTCCCACCACCATTCGAAGGCCGGAAGTGGCACAGGTGGAGGACCGGTGTGCGAGGGTGTGTCGGTGAAGGTACACGTGGTGCGGACCGCGTCGTGATGCAGCCCGTCAGGGTTCCTGTAGCGGGGAACCATCAGGCCCCATTCGAAATTTCCATGGTTGGCGAGGGCGCCGGTGGTGGGGGCATAGGAGCGGCCGTTGTCGTTGAGCATCACGACGACCGGCCGCCCGGGGGCGGCACCCAAGTTGTTCACGGTGCCCCGGCTCCCGCCGGGGTCGTGGCGCGGGCAGCCCGCGACCTCGGAGTAGATCCAGTGGTCGCTGTCGTAGAGCTGGTGCACGTCACCGCAGTAGTCGCCGGCCAGGGCGGCGGCGCGGGATACCGCGGCTTCAGCTGTGGTGCCGAGGGCGGGGCCAGCCAGTGCCAGGAGGGCAGTGCTCAGGCCGATCCCGGTTCTGCGTGCCAGCCGGCCGGTCGCACGGCCGGTGAGGTCAGGGGTCTGGGACGTTGCCGTGGTGGTGCGTCGCGAAAGCCGCATGAGCCGCCTCCTGCTGCGCGTTCCACCCCCTGGGATGCGGGGTGCGTCCAGAACAGCAGGACACGTCACCCCCTGATAGCCATCACGCAGCAAATTTCCCCGTATGGGTGCTCAGGGGTGCTTGACTGACAGCCCCGCAAGGATCACAGCCCGGTCCGGGGAAACCATGGGTCCGTGATCGCTGAAGCGTCAGACGATCTCGGGTGCGGGCAACTGCGCGCGATCAGCACCCAACGGACGCCTGCCGAGAGTGCTGGCGATGACGATGTTCACGCTGAGGTTCATCGGTATGGGCAGCCAGTCTTGGAGGCTTGACCGATCGAGGAGGCTACCATAACTAATGATCCAAATAGGGTAATCATCGCTTATATGTGCTTCTACTTCCACGTAAGCATGAAAAAGACGCTTCTTTACGTAAGGCATCTCGGGAAGGGGAGTCTCCCTTGCAAGGACGGGACTCGGCGTCGAATGGGGGTGTGCCGTGGCCTTGCCAGGGGGTCTGGGTGGTGGTGTCGGGCAGCACAAGGGAACTGGGCTGCTGTCAGGTTCCGTGGCGATCGTGGGAGTGGGCTGTCGGCTGCCTGGTGGGATCACCTCGCTGGATGGGCTGTGGGCGGCGCTGGAGCAGGGCCGGGACCTGGTAGGAGAGGTGCCGGAGAACAGGTTCGAAGTGGGGCGGTTCATGTCTCCGGGGCCCGTGCGCCCGGGAAAATATCGCATGGACGCAGGCGGATTCCTCCCCGATGTCACCTCCTTCGACGCGGAGTTCTTCGGGATCGCGCCGAAGGAGGCGTCCCAGATGGATCCTCAGCAACGTCTCTTGCTGGAGTGCGCAGTTGAGGCGCTGGACGATGCGGGAATCGATCCCGCGTTCCTGGCGGGCAGTGACACAGCGGTGATGATGGGTGTAGCCAGTCGGGACTACGGTGAGTTGCAGCAACGGCACCTGGCGACAGTGAACCCCTACACCATGAGCGGGTCGGCGGCCTGTAACACGGCCAACCGTCTCTCGTGCGCCTTCGACCTGCGGGGGCCGTCGATGGTGGTGGACACTGCGTGTTCGTCGGCGCTGGTGGCAGTGCACCAGGCGTGTGAGGCTCTGCGGGGCGGCGGCGCCCGCCTCGCGCTGGCCGGCGGGGCCAACCTTCTTCTCAGTCCGTTCTCTTTCGTGGGTTTCTCGCAAGCGTCGATGTTGTCGCCTACGGGGCGCTGCCGACCGTTCTCCGCGGCGGCGGACGGATACGTCCGGGCAGAGGGCGCCGGGATTGTCGTTCTCAAGCCGCTCGGAGCGGCCCTTGCGGACGGGGACCGGGTGTACGGGGTCGTGTTGGCGAGCGGAACGAACGCGGACGGTCATACGGCCGGACTGGCCCTGCCCAACGCGCAGACACAGGGGGCGCTGCTGAGGCGGGTCCTCGACGCTGCGGGCATTGGCTCGGATGAGGTCGCGTACGTCGAGGCCCATGGCACGGGCACTCCGGTCGGGGACCCCGTCGAGTGCGAGGCCCTGGGGCAGGTGCTAGGCCGGCAGCGTGAACGCGGCCCGCTGCCGATCGGCTCGGTGAAGTCCAACCTCGGGCACTTGGAGGCCGCCTCAGGCGTGGCGGGGCTGCTCAAGGCCCTGCTGGTGCTGCGTGAGCGGAGTATTCCCCCAACCCTGCACGCCACGCCGCTCAATGACGCCATCGATTTCGCCGGCCTGGGCTTGGAACCGGTGACAGCCTCCCACGCGCTGCCCGCTGCCGGCACTGCCGTGGTCGGGGTGAACTCTTTCGGCTTCGGCGGGGCGAACGCGCACCTCCTTCTGGAGGCAGCTCCGGAGCCGCCGACGGAACCGCCGTCTCCGCCGGCGGACGTTCGCCGGTTGCCGCTGTTGTTGTCCGCGCGTACCCCACAGGCCCTGACCGCGGCTGCCGCCCAGTGGGCCGATTACCTGCAGGAGGGGCGGCCGGACGGCTTTTATGACGTGGGGTTCACGGCGTGGCGCCGCCGTGGCCGCCATCCGCAGCGGCTGGTGGTGCTGGCCGCCGACGCGGACGAGGCTGCGGGGAAACTGCGGGCGATGGCGGAGGGCGAGAACGCTGGGGGAACGGCACGGGCGACCGCGGTCGGCCACGGCCGGATCGGGTTCGTTTTCAACGGCAACGGTGCGCAGTGGGCCGGGATGGCCGCCGAACTCATCGAAACCGATGCGGACTTCCGTACGGAACTTGCAGTACTCGATGCGGAGTTGACGCCACTGCTGGGCTGGTCGGTGGCCCGGGAACTGGCCGGACCATCCGAGGCGCAGCGGTGGGAGCGCACGGAGGTCGCGCAGCCGCTGTTGTTCGCGGTGCAGGCCGCCCTGGTGGCTGCGCTGGCGGCGCGCGGCATCGAACCGGCGGCTGTGACGGGGCACAGCGTGGGAGAGGTGGCGGCGGCTTACTGCTGCGGTGCCCTGGACCGGACCTCCGCCTGCCGGGTGATCGTGGAGCGCAGCCGGGCGCAGGCGCCGACGGCCGGGTTGGGGCGGATGGCAGCGGTGGGGCTCGGCGCCTCCGAGGCCCGGCGGCTGCTGGCGGGCATCGACGGCGGGGACCAACTGGTGGTCGCCGGGATCAACACCGACCGCGACGTCACGATGGCAGGCGATCCTGCGGTCCTCGCTTCCCTCCAGGGGGAACTGTCCCGGAGGGAGGTGTTCTTCAAAGACCTCGGCCTCAACTACGCTTTTCACAGCCCGGTGATGGACGCCTTGCGGGACCCGTTGGCGAGGGCCCTGACCGGGCTGGAGCCGCGCGGTAGCCGGATTCCGATGTACTCGACGGTCACCGGTTCCCTTCTCGGCGGCGAGGCGCTCGATGCCGAGTACTGGTGGCGAAACGTGCGTGAACCGGTCCGGTTCGCCGAAGCCGTACGCGCCATGGAGGGCGACGGCGGGTGCGACGTGCTGGTGGAGGTCGGTCCGCATCCGGTCCTGGGCGGCTATCTGCGCCGCGTCGCGGGCGGAAAGGGTCGGCAGATCGCCGTCGTGCCCACGCTTTCCCGCAGCGGCGGCGGCCCGGGCGCCCTGGACAGCGTCCTGGCGCACCTGCTGGCGGCCGGCGCGCAGGTGGACGACGACCGGTTTTTTCCCCGGCGGGGGCGTGTGGTCTCCTTGCCGGCTTACCCGTGGCAGCGGGAGCGGCACTGGAATGGCGACCCGACGTGGTGGCGGGAGCCGTTCAGGGAGGATGGTGTTCCGGCCGTGGAACACCCGCTGCTCGGGGAACGGCAGTCCTCGTCCTGTCCGGCGTGGCAGCAGGAGGTCGAACCGCAGCTCGTGCCGTGGCTGTCCGACCACCGGGTAGGCGAAACCGTCGTCCTGCCCGCGGCCGCCTACGCCGACATGGCGCTCACGGCCGGCCGCCAGGTCTTCGGCGACGGGCCCGTGGAGGTCGTCGGTCTGTCCGTCGACAGGGCGCTGTCCGTGCCGGTGGACGATCCGACGCTGGACCTGCGCCTGCATTCTGTGCTCACCGCCGATGGTGCTTTCACCGTCGCCAGTCGGCCAGGGAGCCGCGGCGACTGGACGGAGCACGCCCGCGGGCGTGTACAGCGGCTGCTGCGCGAACAACCCCCGCCCCGCGACGCGGAAGAGATCCGCTCCGGTCTGTCCGGAACACTGTCCGACGACGAGCACTACCGGCTGTGTGCCCGCGCGGGTCTGCCCTACGGGTCGGCCTTCCGCGTCCTGACCGGCCTGCGAGTGGGCGAGGGCGAGGTGCTGGCCGAGTACGCCGCCACCGTCGAGACGGACGCACGGTACACGGCGCATCCGACAGTCCTGGACGGCGCGCTGCAGGCCGTCGCCCCGCTGCTCTCCGCTGTAGGCGACCGGCCGGTGGCATACCTGCCTACCGGCGTGGGGACGGTGCGTTGTTGGCGGCTGGCAGCCGACCGGGGACTGATCCACCTGAGGCTTCGGGAGATCAGCGAGCAAGAAGTCAGGTGGGATGTGACCGTCAGCACGGCGGACGGCGAGGTTGCCCTGGAACTGCTCGACTGCCGTGCCCGGCGCTTCGACGCCGCCCTCCCGCCCGAGCCTGTGGCGCTGGTCGAGGTGCTGCGGGCCGCTCCCTTGCCCGGCGCCCAGGACAGCTCTTCCCGCTTGCCGGGCCCGGTGGATGTTCTTGCCGCGTGCCGGGAGGAGGTCGCGGAGCTCATGGCCCGCTGGCAGGCCATCCCCTGCCAGGACTTGCACGCCCGGATCCTGGAGATCGCCGCACACTTCACGAGCGCGGCCGTGCGGGAGTTCCTCCCGGGCGTGTCCTCCTTCACCGTGGACGACCTGATCGTCGCTGGTGTCTCCCCGGCCCATCGCCGCCTGCTGGAATCGCTTCTGCGCCTGTCCGCGCGGCGCGGCGTCCTGGAAGAGGACCAGGGAGACCGGTGGCGTGCGGCCACGGCACCGGTTCCGGAGGAGCTGGTCGCCTCCGGACTGCGGGACTTCCCCGGGGAATCCGTGAGTTTCCACATCTATGGGGTGTGCGGTCGGAATCTGCCCGCGGTGTTGCGCGGTGAGACGGACCCGTTGGATCTGCTGCTCTCGGAGCCCGACGCCCTTGCGGCCCGGTTCTACGACAGCATGACGCTCACGCGGATGGCCCACCAGTTGGCCCGGCTCGTGCTGCGGGCGCTCGTGGCCCGCTGGCCGGCCGACCGTCCCTTGCGGGTCCTGGAGGTCGGTGCCGGTACGAGCGCGACGACAGCGGCCCTACTGCCCGAGCTGCCGCCGGAGCGCACACACTACGTGTTCACCGACCTGTCCTCGTCCTTCTTCCCCCAGGCCCGCGCACGTCTCGAAGCCTACGACTTCGTCGACTACCAAAGTCTCGATCTTGACGCCGACCCGGACGGCCAGGGCTTCGCGCCCGGCTCCTTCGACCTGGTGATCGCAGGCAACGTCCTGCACGCCGTCCGTGATCTCAAGACCGCCCTGGGCCGCGTGGCCCACCTGCTGGCCGACGGCGGACACCTGCTCACCACGGAACTCCACAACCATGACCTGCTGGTCCCGGTCTTCGGTCTGCTGGACTCCTACTGGGCTGTCACCGACACCGAATCGCGCCCACAGGGGCCACTACTGCCCTGCGAGACATGGCCGCAGGTGCTGGAGGACTGCGGCTTCACCGGCGTCACACAAATTGGCGCCGCCGCCGAATCCTTCCGCGGCGACGCCTCGGTCCTCCTCGCCGCGCGCGGCCCGCACACCACACGCGTGCCGCACGCCCTACCCACCGGGGCCACGGCCCGGCGCTGGGCCGTGACCTGCCTCGATGACCACGGCACGGGCCTCCTGCAGGCCGTGACCGACGCGCTGCGCGCCCACCACCCGCCGCACACGCCCAGCACCCTCATGGCTCCCGACGACCCGGCCCGGTGGGTGGAACTCCTGACCGGCACGGATGCCCCAGCCGGCATCGTCCTGCTGGCGGCTGAGGGCCGTGCCGCCTCCCCTTCGCAGACGACGGAACAGGCGGTGCGCTGCCTGGCGGTGCTGCGCGCCCTCGCCAGCGCCTGTGAGCAGACCCCTGCGGCGCTCAAGGTCGCGGTGTGGCTGGTCACCTTCGCAGCTGACGGCGGCGGTACGGACTGCCCGCCCTCAACGGCGGGCGCCGGGGCGGCCGCCTGGGGCGCGGCCCGAACTCTGGCCAACGAACAGCCAGGGATCGCCATCCGCAGGATCGCCCTCTCCGATGCCGGGCAGGGTACGGACAGCCTCGCGCCGCTGGCCGGTCGCCTGGTGACGGAGATGCTGTCCCCGACCGACGAAGACGAGGTCCTGCTCACCCCCGGCGGGCGGTTCGTGACGCGTGTCCTGCCACTGCCCCCGCCGCGCCAACCGTCCCTGGGCGCGGCGATGACTCCGTTCACCCTGGCTCTCCACCAGCCCGGACAGCACTACCGCCTCGAATGGAAGCCCGCGGCCGTTCCCGTCCCAGGCTCCGGTGAGGTCGTGGTGGAGGTCGCTGCCGCCGGGCTGAACTACCGCGACGTCGCCGTCGCCACTGGACTGGTGCCGTCTCTCCCTCTCGACCGGCGGCTGGACGCCGCCCCGCTCGGCATGGAATGCGCGGGCACGGTCACCGTCGTGGGCCCCGGTGTCACGACGGTGTCCGTCGGGGACCGCGTGGCCGGCACGGCCCTCGGCTGCTTCGGAACTCACGCTCTGGTTCGCTCAAGTGGTCTGATGCCCGTGCCGGCGACGATGACGTTCGCCGAGGCCGCCACCATGCCCGTGGCCTTCCTGACTGTCCATCACAGTCTGCACCACTTGGCCCACCTCACTGAGGGCGAGACGCTCCTGGTCCACAGTGCGGCGGGCGGTGTAGGGCTGGCCGCGCTCCAGCACGCCCGTAAGGTCGGTGCCCGCGTCATCGCTACCGCAGGCAGCCCGGCCAAACGCGACCTGCTGCATCTCCTCGGGGCCGACCACGTCCTGGGCTCCCGCAGTCTGCACTTCGCCGACCAGATCCAAGAGCTCACCGACGGTGATGGCGTGGACGTGATTCTCAACTCCCTGGCCGGCCAGGCCCTGATGCGTAGTCTGCGCCTGCTCAAGCCTGGAGGCCGGTTCCTGGAACTAGGCAAACGCGACTTCCTCGCGGACAGTTCCCTGCCCATGGCCCCGTTCCTGCACAACATCGCCTTCTACGGCATCGACCTGGCGCCTATCACAGACAGCCCACTGGGCGCCTCCCACCTGACGGCGGTGCGCGCGGCGATGGACGCGGGGGCCTACAGCCCCCTGCCTCATCGCACCGTTCCGGCCGCCCGCATCGACGAAGCCTTCACTCTCCTGCGGCACTCCCGGCACATCGGCAAGATCGTCGTGACCTTCGACGAACCGGTGCTCGTCCGCCAGCCGCGGATTCCCGTCTCTCTCGACGGGGACGCCACCTACCTGATCACCGGCGGTCTCAGCGGCCTCGGCGCGGCCACAGCGCGCCGCTTCGCCGCACGCGGCGCCCGCCATCTGACCCTCGTCAGCCGCCGAGGCACGGACACTCCCGAAGCCCCAGCCCTCCTCGCCGACCTGCGCTCGTGTGGCGTTCAGGTGGCGGCACACGCTGCTGACGCCGCCGACCCCCACGCCCTGCGCCGCATCCTGGCGGAGATCGATGCCACCGGCCGCCGCCTGGCCGGCGTCGTCCACGCCGCGATGGTCCTCGACGATGCCCCCCTGACCGAACTCACCGACGAGCGACTGCGCGCCGTCCTGACGCCCAAGGTGACGGCCGGACATCTCCTGCATGACCTCACGAGCGACCGGAACGTGGACTTCTTCGTCGTCTACAGCTCCCTCGCCGCGCTGACCGGCAACATCCACCAGTCCTCCTACGCCGCCGCCAACACCGCCTTGGAGGCCCTGGTACGCGAACGCCGACGGGCTGGGCTGCCCGGCCTGGCCGTTCAGTTGGGAGCCATCAGCGACACCGGATACGTGCACCGCACCGGCCGCGGGGCGGAGGTCGCCGCCCTGGGCCTCGGCGACCTCCAGGCCGGCGAAGCACTCACCGCCCTGGAACAATTGCTGGCACACCCGGACACCACCGTTGTCTCGGTCAGTCGCTTCGACGTGAGGAAGATGCACCGCGTCTTGCCGACAGTCGCGGCCCCGCGCCTGTCGGCGCTGCTGCCGGAGCCCGAGGAAGCCGGCGCCGACGAGAACCTGCGCAGGGCCCTGGCCGACGCCATCGAAGAAGAAGCCCTGCTCGTGCTGGAGGACGCCCTGACCGGGCTGCTCGCCCACGTCCTGCAGACCACACCCGAGCGCATCGACCGCGGTCGCCGCTTCGATCAGTTGGGCCTGGACTCCCTGATGGGCGTCGAACTCGCCGACCTGGTTGCCAAACAGCTCGGTTGCGGCATCACCGCCATGGAATTGGCCACGGCCGGCGACGTGACCGGACTGGCCCGGCGCATCCTCCCTCGGCTGCGCCACCACGCGACCCCCACTCCCTCACAGTGACCGGCACAGGAACCAAGTCACCCTCCGTAGGCCGACAGCACCCAGGAACCGCCATGGATCGCAGGAACCGGATGGCAAGCCCGCGATGCTCTGCTCCACGGGGCCCGGACGGGACGGCCACTCGCGACGACGTCACCACGCAGAAACGGGTGCCGGGCAGTGCCCTCGCTGCGCACACCCGGGCACCGCGGCGTCCGGGCACATCGGCGGTAACGGCGGTGGTGCTCTGATGACCGGGCGACGGGCCCGCCTGGCCGGGGCAGCCGTCCACCTGCCCCCGACCTGGCGGTCTTCCACCGAGACCGAACACAAGATCACCCATCTTTGTGACTCCGCGGCGGTGCCCGCACCCGGCTTCCTCCTCAAGACCACCGGAGTCCACGGCGTGCACGTCATGAACGACGACCAGGACACCTCCGACCTCGCCGTCCTCGCGGGAACCCAGGCCCTGGCCGACGCCGTGCTCGACCCGGACGACATCGACCTCCTGATCTTCGCCGCGGCCAGTCAGGACTTGAGCGAGCCCGCAACCGCCCACATCGTCGCGGCGAAGATGGGTCTCACCTGCCCGGTGTTCGACATCAAGAATGCCTGCACCAGTGTCCTCAACGCGATCGAGGTGGCCGCGGCGTTCATCACCTCCGGTTCCTATCGCACGATCTTGATCACCTCCGGCGAATGCCCCTCCCGGGTGGTCCGCTGGACCATCCCCACCAAAGAGTCCCTGGCACGGGCCCTGGCCAGTTTCACCCTCTCGGACGGCGGCGCCGCGCTGATCCTGACCGCAGGCCCCGACGGGCCGCAGGACCCGGGCGTGCTGCGCACCGTGTTTCACGCCCATTCCACCGCATGGCCACTGGCCACGATCGGCGGGGGTTCTCGCTGGCCCCGCGAAGGTTCATCGCTCGACGACGACGAACGCTATCCGCAGGTCGACGGCCCGGCACTCCACGCCGCCGCCTCGTGCCTGGCCGAGTCCGCCGCAGCCGCCACGTTCTCCGACAGGGGCCTGACGAGCGCGGACTGGTCAGCCTTTGCCATGGTCGGAGTCCACCAGATCAACGATTTCTTCCACCGTGAGCTCGCCGCCGCCTTCGCTATCCCACCGGGACTGATCGTGTCGACGGTGGCCCAGCACGGCAACCTCGGGGCCGCCACGCTGCCCCTGCAGCTTGTCCGCGCCCGCGCGCGCGGACAAGCCCGGCCGGGAGGTCTGGTCGCTCTTATCGGCGTCGGCAGCGGCATGAGCCTGGGCTACGTCGTCCTGAGACTGTGAACGCCGAGTCGGCCGGATACCAGGAGCCATGTAGCGGACGGCTCTGGTCCGGCGGGGCGGCCATGGCCGGCCTCGAAGCTGACCGGTGGCTCAGATTCCAGAATTCCATACTGCTGCGGTGACGTTGAAGTAGTGGAGGAACCGTGCATCCGCACTCGCAGGCCGACGAGCGCACCACGCTACAGCTGAACGACGACCGGTGCATGCCTGCCGCCGCCAAACACGGCAACTGCGTCGCCGCCTCTCTGTCCGCGCAACTTGTCAGGACACGAGAAGCCGATCCCATCGAAGCCGCAGACATGGTGGCAATGCTCGGCGTGTCCAACGGCCTGAGCACCGGCTGTGCCCTCATCCGCCGGGGACGCACATGAGCGTCCCCTCGACCGGCACGGCGCGCTCCTCAGTCCTTCAACAGTTGCTGCCCGGCTACCCCGGGCGCGAGCACTGGCGACTCGTGCCGGCGACCGCCCAGCACTACCTCGACCTCGGCGCGGGTAAACCGCTGCTGTTCCTGCACGGCAATCCGACCTGGAGCTATGCCTGGCGCGAGCTGCTTCCCGCACTTGCCCCGCATGGGCGCTGCCTGGCCCCGGATCTGCCGGGCCTCGGCCTGTCCCATCACCTCGCACTGCCACAAGAACCGGCAGCGCGCTATCAGGCCCAGCTGGATCATCTGGATGGCCTCTACCATCACTTGGTCCATCAGGAGGGGGTCCCTTCGCAGGGCTGGACGCTCATCGTTCACGACTGGGGCGGTCCGCTCGGCTTCGCCTGGCGGCTGCGCAATCCGGGCGTCGTCTCCCGCCTGGTGGTCCTCAACACCATCGCCTTTCCCTGGCCCGACGGCTACCGGCTGCCGTTCTACCTGCGCTGGATCAGGGACCACCGGCCCGTCGCCGCCGCTGTCCACGCAACCAACGCCTTCGCCTGGGCCGCGGTCCACGCCGGCGTCACCCACTCGCTCAGTCCCGTCGAACGGCGCGCCTATCTACTCCCTCACAGGTCCCGGAGCAACCGCCGGGCGATCATAGAGTTCATCCGCACCATCCCCCGGAACAACGCAGACGAGGTATGGCGGCTACTCGAACCGTCCTGCGAATCCGACGACTTGCGACGGACCCCGATGTTCATCGGCTGGGGCATGCGCGACCCGGTCTTCACCCCGATGGTCCTTGCCGAGTGGACTCGCCGCCATCCGCACGCCGTCGTCCGCCGCTACCCGGATGCCGGCCACCTGGTGATGGATGACGCCGGGGGCGAACTCGGCGTCCACATCCGGGACTTCCTGCAAGGACAGCGATGACCACCGCACAGGACAGCATCCTGGCCCGCCTGGTCCGGCTGAACGAGCGCCCCGAGGCGGACGCACTCATCCGATGCGCCGGCGCCCGCGCATCGCAGGCCATCACAGCGGCACAACTGCTGGACGGCTGCCGCCGCACCGCCGACGCCCTCCAGGCGACCGGAGTGCGGCGCGGCGACAAGGCCGTGGTCATGACCCGCGACGCCTACGAACTCCTCGCCGTCGTCTACGGACTGGCCGCACTCGGTGCTGTCCCCGTCCTGATCGAGCCCCGCGCCGAGGCGCGGCGCTGCCTGGAGGAGATCGGCCCCGGCATCTTCATCGGCGAGCCCCTGGCCCACGCCGGGCGGCGGGTACTGGGCTGGGGCCGCAGCCATGTCCGCACAGCCCTGGTCGCCGGCCGGCCCTGGCCCTTCCCCGGCCAGAACCGGCTCCTGGGCCAGAACCTGCCGCTGGCGATCGCTGACGGTAGCGGTCCGCCGCCGCTTGTCCCGGAGCCGCACGACGACGACCTGGCAATGATCGCCTTCACCTCCGGCTCCACCGGGCAGCCCAAGGGCGTGGAATACCGCTGCTCCACCCTGGCCGGGCAACTCACCGTCCTGACCGCCGTTCTGCAGCCCGAGGCCGACGACGTCCTCCTCTCCTGCTTCCTGCCGATCGCCCTGCTCGGCCCGCTGCTCGGCATGACCACCGTCGCACCGCAGGTCAACCACCTGGCCCCGGCACGCACACCCCCCAAACACCTCGTCGGCCCACTCCTGCACCACAAGGCAACCGCCATCGCCGCCTCACCAGCGATCCTCGCTCTGATCGCCGACCACTGTGCCCGCAACGGCCTGACGCTGCCCTCGGTCCGCCGCGTGCTGTCCTTCGGCGCGTCGTTGCGCCCACGGCTCGCCGAATCCCTGGCCAGAGTGCTTCCTGCCGAGGCGGAGATCCTCAGCGTCTACGGCGCCACCGAGTGCCTGCCCGTCTCGACCATCAGCGCCGGCGACCTGCGCAAGGTGCGCACGCAGCCGCCCCCGGGCCACGCCGGCACCTGCCTGGGTCGGCCACTGCCCGGCATCGAGGCGCGCATCCTGGACGCGGACGCCACCGCACTGGGGGAGATCGCCGTCGCAGGGCCCGTGGTCAGCCCCGCCTACCACGCACGGCCCGACGCCACTGCCACCGCCAAAACGGTCGCCGATGGCAAACTGTGGCACCGCACCGGCGACCTGGGACGCCTCGACGACGAGGGCCGCCTGTGGTACCTCGGCCGAAAAGCCCACCTCGTCAACGGCGAAGGCTTCACCCTCACCACGGAGGATGTCGAGACCACCGCCGACACCGCCCCCGGGGTCCGCCGTACCGCCCTGGTCGGCGTCGGCCCCGCCGGACGGCAGCAGGCAGTGCTCTGCGTCGAGCGCGGGCCCGGCGCACGCAAGGACGCAATCCTGGACGCGTTGCGTGCCGCCCTCGATAATCACCGGCACGGCCGCCGCATCGGCACAGTGCTGTTCCACCCCCGCTTCCCCACCGACATCCGCCACAACTCCAAGATCGACCGTGCCCGGCTCGCCGCCTACGCCGCCAAGCACATGGCAGGCGGCATCCGATGAAGGTCCTGGTCACCGGCGGCAGCGGCTTCCTCGGACAGGAGATCTGCCGCCAACTCGTCACCCGCGGCACCACGACCTCCTCCCTCAGCCGCCACCCCAGCCTCGCCATGGAAAGCCTCGGCGTCCGGCAACACCAGGGAGACATCGCCGATCCAGCCGCCGTCTCCCGCGCGCTCGCCGACTGCGACGCCGTCGTGCACAGCGCCGCTCTCGCCGGCGTCAGCGGTCCTCTTGTGCCGTATTGGAACACCAACGTGCTGGGCACCCGCAACATCATCGACCAGTGCCGCGCCCACGGGGTCGGCGCGCTCGTCTACACCTCGACCGCCAGCGTCGTCTTCGGGCCCGGCGGCCTGGAGAACGCCGACGAAGGCCGCCCCTACCCCCATCGGCACCTGGCCGCCTACCCACGCACCAAGGCGCACGCCGAAGCCCTCGTCCTGGCCGCCAACAGCCCCGACCTGGCCACCGTCTCCCTGCGCCCCCACATCATCTGGGGGCCCGGTGACCCGCACTTTGCCCCAGCCCTGGTACGCGCCGTACGGGCGGGCCGGCTGATGATGCCCGGCAACGGCACCAACCTCATCGACACCACCCACCTGCGCACCGCCGCCCACGCCCACCTGCTCGCCCTGGACCGACTCCAACAGGGCTGCCCCATCGGAGGCCGTGCCTTCTTCATCACCCAGGACGACCCCCGACCCCTGCGCGACATCACCGCACACTTCTTGCGCGCCGCTGGCCGGCAGGCCACCTGGTGCACGGTACCGCCTCCTCTGGCCTATGCCGCCGCAGTTGCCTGCGAGACCGTCCTGCAGCTGACCGGATACACGCGCACCCACGCGCTCAGCCGCTTCCTCGTCGCCGAGCTGGTGCACCCCCACTGGTTCAGCATCGAAGCCGCACGCCGCGACCTGCAGTTCGCACCACCCATCACCTTCGACGCAGGCATAACCGCACTTTCGGACACCGCACCACGGTAGCTCCGCACCTTCGGTGGCTTTCCTCAGCGCCTGGTCCAGCCGCGGAGCCCGTGCGGCGAGCAGTCCGATCACCTCCAACGCCCAGCGGCCCACCGTGGTCGCGGAGATGCGGTTGCCGCACGCCATGTCGGCAAGCCGCTGGTCATCGCGGAGAACGGTGAGGACGAACTCCGCGGTGCGGCCCCTGGCTGCAGGAAGGAAAACCCCCGGCCCACCTTGGAAGGTCAGCGGGAATGCAGCCACCAGGCAACAGCAGTCACCATCGCGCTCCCCGCTGCATAGGAGGCGCCCTTACTGCGGGGTCGGCTGGTCACCCGGGCGCGCGGAACGGTCTGTTGCCGGCGCGTGGTGATCAGCTGGCAGACCACCGGGTCGTCGTCCGCGGGCGACGGCAGCAAGGTGACGGTCTCGACCAAGAGCCCGGCCTGAACGCACAAGTCCTCCCACAGGGCGGGAGTGAGGACCTACATCGGGGTGGTCAGCATGCCCTCGTCGCCCAGGCGTACGTACGCCCTCGGGGCGCGGGCTGACGGTCGGGGACGGGCCGAGTCCGTCCTGGTTTGTGTCCAGCACCGAGAACACCAGGCGTCCGCCGGGACGGATGCGGGGAGTGAGGGCTAGGAGGAGCCGGTGCGGGGCGATGAAGCTGAAGGCGTGCTGCGCGTACACGACGTCGTACGGCTCTTCCTCTTGGCGGAGGTGATCGAGGCAAGGACGAACGCACGCCGGGTTCGCCGTCGCTGTAGCGGTCGAGTGCCCGCTGGTGCTGGGTGGGTGAGCCGTCGACCGTGTCGACGACGGCACCGTCTGCATGGAGACGTCTCAACAACCACAAACCATTGTCGTGTTACGAGCTTTCAGAAATCGGGGTCACCGCGGGGGGCGTCACCGAGGCGATAGCGGCGATATTGAGGACGTTGTCGATGAGTTGACCGGCGACAAAGAGGAGGTTGTTGACTTTGTCTTCGAGTACGCCGTCGGCGGCCTGAGCGGGGGAGGCGAGCGTGATGCTTCCCAGGGTGAGAAGGGCGGTCGTTGTGACAGTGGCGGCGAACCGGCGGACAGTGCCCATGACGGGCCTCCCGGAGGGTTTGTCGGCTATTGAGGGGGCGAACCAGTCGGGAGCATTCCCCGACCAATGCCTGCGTGCACCGGCATTGCGCGGGTGCCCGGAGGGCCCAAAGGGCGCACGGCCCCCCTGCGGAGCGCACGGGCGCTCAGCAGCTTGACGGCTCAGTAACGGAACTCATCGGACAGCCCTTACAGGTCATCTCATTTGGAGTGTTCGATAGTCTGTTGACGTGGGGATCGTTGAGCGGCTGGTGCCGGATGAGCTGTGGGAGTTGTTGCAGCGTGTGGTGCCGGAGGTGCCGTCACGGCCTCAGGGAGGCGGGCGGCGCCGGCACGGTGACCGGGAAGTACTGGCCGCGATCGTGTTTGTGGCCACGTCGGGGTGTACGTGGCAGCAACTGCCGACGGCGTCGTTCGGGCCGTCGGGAGCCACGGCCCACCGGCGGTTTTCCGAGTGGACCAAGGCGAGGGTCTGGGCGAAGCTCCATCGCCTGGTCCTGGACGAACTCGGCTCCCGTGGTGAGTTGGACTGGTCTCGTTGTGCAATCGACTCGGTGAACATGCGGGCCCTGAAAAGGGGGTCCTGACGGGTCCGGATCCTGTGGACCGGGGTAAGTACGGCTCGAAGATCCACTTGATCACCGAGCGAACCGGTCTGCCCCTCTCCGTCGGGATATCGGGAGCGAACTTGCACGACAGTCAGGCCCTGGTCCCCTTGGTGAAGGGCATACCGCCGGTCCGCTCCCGCCGAGGACCACGGCGACGCAAGCCGGGAAAGCTCCACGGCGACAAAGGCTACGACTACTCCCACCTGCGGCGATGGTTACGCAAGCGCGGCATCCCCCACCGCATCGCCCGCAAAGGCATCGAGACCTCCCAGCGACTGGGCCAGCACCGCTGGACCATCGAACGCACCATGTCCTGGCTCGTCGGCTGCCGCCGCCTACACCGACGCTACGAACGCAAAGCCACCCACTTCCTCGCCTTCACCAGCATCGCCTGCACCCTTATCTGCTACCGCAGACTCGCCAAATGAGATGACTTCTTGATGCCGGTATGCGGCACGAAGAGGATCCCGCACAAAGCCTGCCGGTCCGGCACCCGAGGCCGCCCCTCCACCAGCTTCGGCCCCCGCTGGGGCAGCAACGGCTCGATGAGCGACCACAGGTCATCCGGCACGATCCACGGGCGCGACTGTCTCTTCCCCACGACCAGATCAACGACCGGACAAGCCGACAGTCGCACCAGCAACGACTTCTGTTAGCGACTCTTAAAGAACTCTTAGCGAGGCTTGAGATACATGGTCGGAATCAACCGACCGGGCTGGTCATCGCCGGGATCCGCAGGGGTGTACCGCCCTGCCTCCCCGGGTACCGGCATTACCTGGAGTACAGCTGATGACGCACCTCGACACCGAAGCCTCCCGTAAGGCTCGCCGCCCCCGTACCAAGCGCTGGATTTTCATCACGGCCGGGGCGGCCGTGCTCGGGCTGGCCGCCTGGCCGGTGCTCGATCACGCCGGGGTGTTCTCCGACAAGGGCGACCCGATCAGCTTCGGCCAGGACGGCAAGCCGGGCGGGACGGGGAGCGGCAAGGTGTCCCTGCCGACGGGACCGGAGGCGAAATTCACGGTCTCGGGCACGGTTCCGGAAGACGGCAGTAAGATCGCGGTCACGGAGTACGCGGGCAAGAAGTCCGGGTTCAAGGGCAAGGTCTGGGTCTGGGTCCCGCCGCAGTACAAGGACCCCAAGTACGCGAAGAGCGGTTTCCCCGTGATGATCGCGCTGCCCGGTGGCGCCGGGTATCCGAACAACTACTGGATGGGTACCGACCTCAAGCTCGAGGCGAGCATCTCCAAGTGGTCGCAGGAGGGCAAGAGCCTGCCGTTCATCGTGGTCATGCCGGTGCTCAACCCCGAGAACCACGACAAGGACGCCAAGGACCCCAAGGCGGGTCAGTACTGGGACGGCAGTGACATTCCCGGCCAGCCGAAAATGGGTACCTGGCTGACCGAGGACGTCCCGGACCTGGTCAAGGAGAACTTCCGCACGATCGACTCCCGCGACGGCTGGGCCTTCATGGGCTCCTCCACCGGAGGCTTCGCCGGCCTGAAGTCCGTGCTGCAGAAGCCCGACAAATTCAAGGCGGTCATCGCCTCGGGGCCGGACATCGTTCCGGACTCCCGTCTGTGGGCCGGCCACAACACGGAAAAGACGGCCAACAACCCGAAGAATCTCGCCCCCAAGCTGATCCGGGCCGGGGGCCCGGACGTCTATCTCGCCTTCCAGGTCGGCACCAAGGAAACCTCGGCCATGCCCCCGATCGAGGACTTCGTGAAGCGGTACACCAAGGGCCCGATCCACACCAAGCTGAGCGTCATACCGGGCGGCAGCCACAACGCCAAGACGTATGTGCCGAATATGGAGACAGGCGGTCTGATCCAGTGGATCAGCGAGCACATGCAGGGCCCCGTCCCCTCCTCCTGAACCCTGTCCGGCTCCCGCTGCTTCGCCATGGCGGCGGCCAGGTCGCGGCGGAGAGGAGGAACGATTCCGACAACCGCTACCGCGCGTCACAGATCAGATTGAACACATCCGGCCAGGGGTGCCGCAACGGGTCAGGCCCACAGGATGGGGCCGGCCGTCAGAGCGGTGGCGTAGGACAGGATGAACAACTGGTAGGTGACGCGGTCGGCGGCGGTGCGGCGCAGGAGCAGGGCCCGTGCGGCAGCGGTCCAGCACGCGGCGGCCACGGCGGTGTCGCAGAGGGCGACTCGCCACGGGGGCGCGCCGGTGGGGGCGAAGAGGAGGAAGTGCAGCAGCGGCGGGATGCCGGCCATGAGGACGGAGAACCAGATGCGGATGGGCCACGCGCCCAGGACGAGCGCGGGGGTGCGACGACCGATGGCGCGGTCTCCCTCCATGTCACGCACGTCTTCGTAGATGAGCGCGAAATTGCAAGGAGAAGGCGATGGTCAGGATCCATTGCCAGGTTGTCGTATCGAGCGGACTGACGACCTGCCAGGCCGCACCGAGCTGGGCTACGGTGCCCCCCCACCATGCAGGGGGCTTGTGCCACAGGTACGAGCGGGAGGTCCCCACCACGTTGAGGATGAGGACGTCCGCCTGCCACAGCAGCACCCACTCCATCACCCCGAACTGCCAGCCGAGGAGGGTGTAAAGGGGCATCGCGATCCCGAACCGGCGCATGACTCCCGCCGGGGTGATCGTCCGGCCGGGACGGGGCGGTAGGGCTCGTTCAGCCGGTCCTCGTCAGCGCCGTGGGCCTGGTTCGAGGTATCGAAAACGTAGCCGTAAAAGAGAGCCAGGGCGGTGATCTGCCCCAGGTGCCAGAGGACCTGATGGGCAGGGAGCCGGGCGTGGAAACAGGCGCCGAGCGTGAATACCAGCGGTGGGAGGAGAATGACCTGAAGGTTGTCGGCGAGCATCCGCCACGTCACGCCCGCCTCGCGCCGCGCCCCGTGGCCCAGCTGCTGCCAGGACACAGAGGGAAGGGTCGGCACACGGGGCCGGGTCATGAGGTCCGCATCGTGACCGTGTCGGCGAACTGCCGCAGCGTGGCAGTCACGGCAGGCGGAAAGGGGGCCCGGTCCAGGACGTCCAGCGCCTGGCGGCGGCGGTCCCGGATGCATCGTTCAACCGTGTCGCGGGCCCCCGTGGCCATGATGATCTGCCGCAGGCACGCGGCGCCGTCCTCGTCGAGATCGGGGCGGCCCAAAAAGGCCCGCAGAGTGCGCTGTTGGGATGCGCCGACCCGCTGGAGGGCCAGGGCGATCAGCACCGTGTGTTTGCCGTCCCGCAGGTCGTCCAGGCGCGATTTGCCGGTCCGGGCAGGCGAGCCGAAGACGCCCAGAAGGTCGTCGCGAAGCTGGAAGGCCTCACCGAGCGGCCGGGCGTAGGCGCTCAGCGCGCCCACCACCGCAGGCGGCGCGCCGGCCAGGGCGGCGCCGATCCGCAACGGCCAGTGGAGGGTGTAGCGGGCGGTCTTGTAGCGCACGATCCGCCACGCCAACCCCACATCCGCGATGGGGCGGCCTGCGGCGGTGACGTCGAGGTACTGGCCGTACATGATCTCGGTGCGCATCGCATCGAGCATCGGCAACACCTCGGCGAGCCGGGCCGGGGCAAGACCGGCGGTATGCACCAGGGCGTCCGACCAGGCCAGCGCCAGATCGCCCAGCAGGATCGCGGCGCTGCCTCCCACCCGGTCGGCGCTGTCCCGGTCCCGCCCGTCCCGGTGGAAGGCGGCAAAGACGCGGTGAGCGGTGGGCCGTCCGCGACGCGTGTCCGAATCGTCCATGACATCGTCGTGGATCAGCGCGAAGGCGTGGAACAACTCCAGTGAGGCCGCCGTCCGCACGACCGCGCCCGGCAGCCCCGCTCCACCGCCGGCGTGCCAGCCGGCCACACACAGCACCGGCCTCACCCGCTTCCCGCCACTGTCCAGAAAGCCGCGCAGCGTCCCCACGACTTCACCAGGCAGGCCATCCCTGGCAGCGGCACGGCCCTGGACCGTGAAGAAGTCCTCCCAGGCGGCATCGACCGCGCTGCGCACCTCTGTCGCGCCCGGGCACACCATGGTCGCCACGCTGCCCACTATCTGTCACCTCTCCCGCCACCGTGCTCAGCACCGTGTCCTCGACCAGCGAGTGCCCACTGCGCCAATAGCAATCGGAAAGGATCGCTTCGGTCGGGGCGCAGGGAATCACGCAGGGCGCCCGCTCACCGGCACGATGGCCGGCCGGGCGACCTCTGCTCGAACGCGCCCCATGTGCGCCCGTGCACCGACCAGTTGATCAAGCCCGGTAACTGGTATGGGTTTACCAGCACCAGGCGACGGAGGGGCAGGGCAGCGCATCCGAGATCGGCTCTCAGATCCCGAGATGACGCGACGTCAGCCACGTCGGCCCCGCTCAGGCTTGCTCGCTGCCGTCGCCGACCGTGGGCGTCGGGCTGCCGGGAGGATGGACTCGCGCCTTCTGGCGAAGTACGGTTGGGCCCGGCAGGACCTCTGCGGCAGCCCGGACGCGAGTCCGAGGAGATGCCGGTCCCGTCGTCTCGGCGACCCGGATGCGGGCCGGCCGACGACATTTCTTCCGACTGGGAATTCCGGTCGGCATCCGATTCGTGTTCGGCACCGAACCGATCGACTCGACCCCCTTCCCGTAAGCAAGCGAGATCATCGACGCCTACTGATTGGACACACGGGATGAAGACCCCGACCCGCCTCACCGACTGCCCCGAGCGCCAGATGCTCGAATACATGCTTGACCACACCCGGGCCGAACTGATCGCCACGGTGCGCGGCCTGTCCGAAGCGGAGTCCCGACGCCGTCTCGTCCCGTCCATGACGACGTCGATCGGACTGGTCAAGCATGCCGCGTTCGCGGAACGAAAGTGGTTCCAGCACATCTTGGGAGGTCTGCCGGAATCCGCATGCGACGGTGCGATGGTGGGCGAAGCCAGTTTCACGGTCAGCGACGACGAAACGGTCGCCGACGTGATCGCTGAATTCGAGCGCGCAAGCAATCGCGCACGAACCATCGCCGCGGACATCGACCTCGACGCCACGCGACAGCACCCTGCTTGCGGCACCGTCAGCCTGCGCTGGATCTACCTGCTCATGATCCAGGAATTCGCCCGCCACGCCGGGCACAGCGACATCCTGCGTGAACAGACCGACGCCACCCGTCGAGCTTGAGCCAGTCCGCGGAATCCCGCCCAGGCCGGTGGTGGAGGTGTTCGGCCTGCGCGGCCTCTGGACAGCTCGCACAGCCGGTGGAGACTCTCGTACAGGAGCTCGGCAAAGGGCCGGAAATTGGAGGTGCGCTGGCCCAACACCTGGGAAGAGGCTGGTCAACGGTTCGGCCGCAGGGGCGGAGACACGTCGGTTAGGGCGTCACCGCCTCCCTGTCCGCGGGCGCGGAACCCCGTCCGGCGTCGGCGCCCCGCACCAAGCCGGCAGACATCCAGAGCCCTGGGCAGCCAGCCCCCTTACGCGGGAGGCAGCGGTGGCAGTGACAGTCGTGCCGCCGGTGGCAGTGGATCGTGCTGGTTGGGGGAGGTGGCGAAGGCCTGGATCACGAAGGCGGCGAAGCGGCGGGAGGCCGCGACGCGGGCGGCTGTCGACCCGGCCTGGATGCCGCGGTTGGCCATGAGCATCATGATCAGGTCGTCCAGGACGAAGTCGGGGCGCAGGTGGCCGGACTCCTCGGCGCGGCGGGCGAGTTCGGCGATCGCCTTGAGGGCGTACGTGCGGTTCTCGGCGAAGTCCAGCGCCTTGGGGCAGGTCGTCATGAAGGCTTCGGTGAAGCCGCGGTCGCGCGCGTGTGTCTCGCAGGCCTGCATGATCACGTGTTGGAGGCCGTGCCAGGGGTCGGGGTCGGCCAGGCCCTCGTCGGCGAGGGCCCGGCAGTGCCGCATCTCCTCCGTGAAGGCCTCTGTGACCAGGTCCTGTTTGGTGGGGAAGCGCCGGTAGAGGGTGGCGGGTCCGACGCCGGCCCGCCGGGCGATCTCCCGCATCGGCACGTTCAGGCCGGCGGAGGCGAACACGGCACGGGCGGCGTCGAGGATGCGCTCGCGATTGTCGAGGGCGTCGGAGCGCAGGGTGTGAGGCAAAGAGGCGTTCACGGCTCTCACTTTACCGAAACGGACGGGGGCGTCCGTTAACGTCCGGACTCGTTCGTTCCCGCCTTCTCCCGTCCCTTGGAGTCACCGTGAAAGCCATAGCCATCCAGAAATTCGGGAGCCCGGAGGGGCTGGCCGTCGTCGATCTGCCGGCCCCGTCCCCCGCCGCCGGCCAGGTCCTGATCACCACGGAGGCGATCGGCGTGGGCGGCGTCGACGCGCTGATCCGCAGCGGCGCCCTGGCCGGGTACGGGTTCCGGACGGGCCACGTACCCGGCAGCGAGGTCGCGGGCACCGTCACCGCGGTCGGCGCGGGTGTGGACGCCTCGTGGGTGGGTCGACGGGTCTGGGCGGTCACCGGGACGGGCGGCGGCTACGTCGAGCAGGCCGTCGCCGACGCCGACGCGGTCCTGCCCGTCCCTGACGCCCTGTCCGCCGCGCACGCGGTGACGCTCGGCACGTCCGGCATGGTCGCCCACTTCGCCCTGCGCCACGCCCACTTCGCGCCCGGCGAGTCCGTCCTGGTGCGCGGCGCGGCGGGCAGCCTCGGCATTCCCACGGTGCAGCTCGCGGCGCGCGGCGGGGCGAGCGCGGTGTCCGTCACTACATCGTCGGCGGAGCGCGGGGACCGCCTGCGCGAGCTGGGCGCGACCCACGTACTGGACCGCGCCGGCGCCACCACCGACGACGCTCCCGAGGGCTACGACGTCGTCATCGATGTCGTAGCTGGCCCGGACCTGCCCCGCTTCCTGGACAAGCTCAACCCCAACGGCCGCCTGGTCACCGTCGGCATGATCGCCGGCCCACCTCCCGCGGAGCTCGCCACCCACCTGACGACGGCCTTCCGCAAGTCACTGTCGTTCGCCACGTTCAGCGCCGACACGGTCCCTTCGGCGTCCCAACGCGCCGTAAGTGCAACGCAGTTCGCGGGCGCGACCCCGCTGGAGCCGGTGGTGCACGCGGTCCTGCCACTGGACGAGGCGGTACGAGCCCACCAGCTGATGGCCTCCGGCGAGACCTTCGGCCGGATCGTGCTCGTGCCGTAGACGCGGGACGGATCAGGAGGCGTCGAGTCCCGCCTGGCGCTCGGCGGCCTTCACCGTCTGTTCCAGCGGCACGGTGACGGTCATCTGGCCCACGCCGCCGGGGGCCGGGGGTGAGCAGCCCGGTCCGTGTGGTGGCGGTGCCGAAGCCGACATCGCCCACGTTGGCGGAGTTGAGAGGCCGCGTCATGCCGATGATGCCGAGTTGTGGGTGGCTGAGCGAAGGTGCACCCCCTGAGGGTTGTTTCCCCACAGATGCTGGTTCGGTCCGTGCCTGACCGTCGCGCAGAATGCGTCCGTGGAACATCTGCCCATCGACGTGCGTGCGGCCATCCGATTCTTCGCTTTCTACCTGGCCAACGGCACAGTCGACCTCGACATCCTTGACGACATCGACTACAGGCCCCGCCTCATGGGGTCCGGCTCTGCGCTGGAGATGGTCTTCGCCGTCTTCACCAACGTTCTCCAAGTCGACGAAGACGGCAAGGTAATGAACGAGGGGGACGCCCAGTACCGGGCAGCTCAGTGGATTCGCGCTTACTGTGATCCAGGTTTTGAGGTCGATCCGCCTTTTGAAGCATGGGAGACCGAGCTGCACGGCCCCTGAACTCCCTCGTCAGCCTGCATCATCGGACGATGCGTCGAACCGGGTGACCCGCCTGGGTGCTCGCCGGACCCCGAGACGGCCTTCGTCTGATCACGTGCTCCGACCCAGGGTGTACCGATGGGGACGAAGGCAGTGATCGAGGCCGACCCGGCCGCCTCCCTCATCTACCTCGCCCCAGGTCTCGACGCCTGGCTCGCCGACCTCAAGGCAGCGGCCGAAGCGCGCCACCGCTGAGCCAACGGCCGGCCCGGCCACCGCCTCCGACGTCCACTGTCGGCCCGCACGGACCCGGGATGCGGCCCGGAGTGGGGACTCCGCCGGACGAACGCCCGCTCCCGGAAGGAAAACGCGTCGACATCGCCCCTTCGCGCCCGGCAAAGTGGACACCTGTGACGAGCAGTGAGCTGTGGAGCCGCGCGACCGCCGACCGCTACGACGCCGAAGAGACCGAGATGTCCTCGGCCGCCGTCCTCGGACCGACAATCGCCTTCCTCGCCGAGTTGGCCGGAGACGGCCGGGCGCTGGAGTTCGCCATCGGAACCGGGCGCGTGGCCATCCCGCTCCGGGAACGCGGCGTGCGGGTCACGGGTATCGAACTGTCCGAGCACATGGCGGCGGTCCTGCGGCGCAAGGTCGATGAGGACACGCTCCCGGTCACCATCGGCGACATGGCCACGACCGTCGTCCCCGGCGAGTTCGCGCTGGTCTACCTCG
Source organism: Streptomyces sp. NPDC025618 (assembly GCF_055558795.1). Lineage (NCBI taxonomy): Bacteria > Bacillati > Actinomycetota > Actinomycetes > Kitasatosporales > Streptomycetaceae > Streptomyces > Streptomyces sp. NPDC025618. Next base: position 111,672 of record NZ_JBVHLW010000013.1, read on the forward strand.
TCTACAACACCATCACCAACCTCCTCACGCAGGACGAGCAGGTCGAGTGCTTCCGCAACGCCGCACGGCATCTGAGGCCCGGCGGCCGATTCGTCATCGAGCTGGGCGTGCCGCCGCTGAGGTTCCTGCCGCCCGGCCAGATCGCCGTGCCCTTCGATGTCTCCGAGCGGCATCTCGGCTTCGACACCTTCGACCTGGTCGGACAGATTCTCGTCTCGCACCACTTCACCCGCGACGGCGACGACGGCCACTACCGCCGCGCCGACTCCCGGCACCGGTACGCCTGGCCGGCGGAACTCGACCTGATGGCACGGATCGCCGGGCTCGAGCTGGAACGGCGCGTCGCGGACTGGGACGCGACACCGTTCACCCAGGACTCCGCGAAGCACATTTCCGTATGGCGTAAGCTGGCCTGAGGCAGGCAGAAGGCGGGGCCTCAGCTGCGGGAAAGTCGAGTACGGTCATCCTTTGCCATTCGGTCGACCAAGCGTCAGCGCAGGTCGGATAGCGTCCAGGCATCCACAGACGAAAGCGGCCCGGGACTTTGCACCGGGCCGGTAGGAGAAGTGTGTCGTGAGCCTGATCAACGTGATGAGCACCGCAGCGGCCCTCCCGGAAGGGTGGCGTTCGCTGGTACTGGGGGAGGTGGGTCCTGCCTGCGTGAAGGTGCTGAGAATGGACGACATGCCCGTGGAGGCGGAGGCCCACGACGCCCCCGAGGCTCTCCTGGTTCTCGACGGGCAGCTGCAGCTTGAAGTCAGCGGTCAGCCTGTCCCGGTCGGCGCGGGCGAGCTCTACGTGATTCCGGCAGGCACGACCCACGCGGTTCGTCCCGGCAGCCGGGGCACACTCGTGATCATGGAACTCCGAGAAGGTGCCTCTTCGAGCTGAACGCTCACACTGGGGCAAGTCGCACCCTGCCCGCTGGCCTGCGGGCAGCGGCTGACCGAGGCGTTCGGCGAGGTGACGCGGCCCCTGGGCCTTCACCCGTGACGGAGCGCTCGTGGCCACCGTGGCTCAGGAGGGCCTGCTCCGGGTGTACGGCGGCCACGGGGCCATCGGCCGATCTCCCACGTGGGTGTGGGGAGTCGCCTCAGTACGGCGTCCCCGCCGCGAAGTCCGTCTTGAACGTCGACTCGATGCCGTTGAGCACGTCGGGACTGTTGATGATCAGACCGAGCTCACGGTTGTTGTTGAGCGAGTTGTCGGTGAAGTTCTCCGATCCCGCGAAGACCTTGGCCGTCGGGGTGCCGTAGTCGGAGACGATCGCCTTGGCGTGGATGTAGAGGCCCTCGGTCGAGGAGAAGGTGACGACCTTGCCGCCGGCCTCCTTGACCTGGTCGAAGTAGCTGCCGTAGCGGTCGGGGTTCATGCCGACCAGCCGGACCTGGACGCCGCGCTGCTGCGCCGCGGCCACCGCGTCCACGAGGGTGCTGTCACCGAACTCGAGCTGTTCCAGGTCCAGGGAGTGCTGGGCACCGTTGATCAGTGCCAGCAGGTGCTCCTCCGAGTCGGTGGGGGACCAGACCAGGTCGTCGCCGTCGGCGGGAGTGACCGAGGTCTTCGCGTAGTCCGCGGCGAAGACCTCCTCTATGGCGGCGACGTCGGCCACGTCGGTGTCGAAGACGCCGTAGTCGCGACTGGTCGCGTAGTACGTCGAGTCGAGGTTCCCCGTCAGGATCAGCGACTTGGCGCCGTCCACGGTAATGGTCTTCTGGTGGGTGAAGACGTAGTCGGAGGAGGAGTAGACCACGCCCACACCGGCGGACTTGAGGGCGCTGTAGGCCGCGCCGTTCACCGCGGTGCGTGTGGCGTCGAGGATGACACGGACCTTCACGCCGGCCTTCTGGCGGCTCACCAATGTGTCGACGACCTTGGTGTCGCGCAGCTCGTACATCGTCACATCCACCGACTTGGTGGCCGATCCGATGAAGTCGTAGACGGCGGCGCGCCCTTGGTCGGGGAAGACCAGCAGGGAGTAGGCGGCGGGTGCGGCCCCGGCAGTGCCGGGGGCCGCCAGGACGGATATCGAGGACAGCAGCAGGGCGCTTGCCGAGAGGGCGGCCTGACGGGCAGCTCGGGGTAAGGACATGCCGGACTCCGGTCGTGTGCGTGGGCGGTGGGGGGCTTGCGGGGCGCCCGGGGGCGCGCAGGACCCATGATGCGACCGGCTGGGTTTACGCGAGTAGATGCCGGAGGTTAACTTTTGGCATTGACACGACAATCATTGCCTCTGGGGTTTCTCAACTCCCAGGTGACGCAGTGGACTCCGCGTGCGGTCGCTGTTACCGCCGGGCCGCGGTGTCGGAGGGCAGCTCGTGGAAACGGCCACGGTAGTCGCCGGCGAAGCGGCCCAGATGGGAGACACCCCACCGATAGGCGATGGTGCCGACGTTGTCGGTGGTGGCGAGGATGTCCTGACGGATCCGGTCCAGCCGCAGGTTGCGTACGTAGGCCATGGGCGACAGGCCGAGCCGGTCGCGGAATGCGGAACTGATGGTCCGCGGGGCGCAGCCGGCCGCCTTGGCGATGTCGCCGAGGGCGATGCGCTCGGCGAGGTTGGCTTCGATGAACGCGAGAGCCGCGCGCAAGGAACGCGGGTAGCCAGGTCGAGGGCCGTCCCGGAGCTCGTCGGTGTGCGAGTGCCGCTGGGCCAGGAGCAGTGCGGTGACGATGCAGCGAACGTGGCCGCGCTGGAGTTCGGCGCGCTGGAACAGGGGATCTCCCGAATCCAGTTGCTCCAGGAGGGAGCGGACAAGGAGCCGTACGGCCCGGCCCTTGGGCTGGGCGAGGTCCAGGGCGAAGTCGAAGCGGACGGTGGACTCCGGAGGTCCCCCTGTCAGTACCGCGTATTCCTGCTCGACCAAGGATGCGTCGATCCGAAGTACCAGAAAACGTACGGTGGTTGGGCGTGCGGGGCGCAGTTCCTGGGTGTCTCCGGGGTTGACCACCCCGGCCGTGGCGGTGTCGAGGGTGGCGTTCAGGCCGCCGCGGGATGCGGCGATCGCACCGGACACACCTATGTTGACGAAGTAGGAGCGGATCCCTTCCGTCGAGGAGACGCGTACCTCGAGCGGCGAGGCGAAGTAGCCGACGGCGAAGTCATGCGTGGCCACCCCGCGCAGTTCGTGATCACCCCCGCACAGGCCGGTCAGCGGTGACGTGGCGACGGAGCCGCCGAACAGGCGGGTGGCGGAGTTCAGAAGGTCGACGGGGTTTTGGGAACGGGTGATGAGGAAATTTCGCAGCGGCGCCTGCAACGCGCTTCACCTCCTTGAGGGGCACTCGCCACGGGCACCCCGGACCTGCTGTCAGTGTGTCACCACTGCTGCCCGCAACGGGCTGGTGTTCGTCCGCAGGTCCCGGGCTCCGGGGAGCGCGCTCACATCGGCGGGGCGACGAAGAGCCCGGGGTCGGGGTCGTTGTGGGACTTGGCGGCGATGAACTCGTCCATCTCGTCAGCCGTGCCCCATTGATCCGCGTTGGCGGGGTCGCGCAGGTCGTAGAGGTGGGGGTGCCAGGTGTCCTCGTCCAGGATCTCCAGCCCGGTGGTGTATTCGACGGTGTTGCCTGCACGGTCGAGGAAGTAACTGAAGGAGTTGTCACCGGCACGGTGCCGCCCCGGACCCCACAGCCGCTCGATGCCCAGGCGCCGCATCCGGCCCGTGCCGCGCATGAATTCGTCGATTCCGCGCATCTCGAAGGAGGCGTGGTGGAACGCCGCGTGCGGCCCGCGCACGATGCCGAAGCTGTGGTGGAAGGCGTTGCATCGCAGGAACCACATGATCCCGTCACGGTCGCCCAGGCACATCGTGTCCGAGACGCGGAATCCCAGGTGTGTGGTGTACCAGGCGACCGTGGCCTCGGGGGTGGGGGAGTTCATCAGCACGTGGGAGAGGCGCACGGGGATCGGCTCACGGGCCTCGATCTCACGGTGCCGGCGGGTGGCGACGCCGGCGGAGACCTCGACCACGCGGCCCTCGTTGTCGAAGAAGCGGACCGCGTAGCCGCCCCCGGGGGTGTCCAGCGATTTCGGCTCGTGCACCAACCGCACGCCCTGCGCGGTGAGTCGTGCGGCCAGGGTGTCGACATCGCCGACGTCGGCGGCACCGAAGGCGATGAGGTCGGTGCGCTTGCGGGCGTCCTCGCGCAGCCGCACCACGTACGGCTCCGGGGAGCCTTCGGCAGCCAGGAACGAGACACCCGTGTCGGCGGCGGTCTCCGTCAGGCCCCACAGTTCGGTGTAGAAGCGTCGCTGCTCGGCGAAGTTCGGCATGGCGACATCGATGTGCCGCAGGTGGGTGATCAAACTGCTGTTGCTCACGGTGAGTGCACTCCCTTGGACGCGTGTTCAGCTCGGTCAGGCGTCTGCTTCAGCTCAGTCGTCCGGTCAGCCGGGTCGAGAACGGCGGGCAGCGGGCCCCGTGAGCTCGCAGCCACTGCTGCCGGGCAGGATGCGGAAGATCGCCGCGGACATGAGGGCCCCCTTGCCCGTCGTACGAACAGTCCGTCGGCTACGCGGGCTCGGCCATGAGGCGGTGACAGGCGTCGGCCAGTGGATACGCTTCGCTGTGGCGCTGGGCCCGCTCCAGACCGACGATCGCCACCGAGGTCTCCACGAGCGTCCGGCACCGCTGTGCGCGTCGGCTCACGAACGCCTTGAGCCCCGTGTCGACCGACTCGTGCCGTCCCAGCTCCTGGGCCAGCACCACGCCGTCCTCGATGGCCAGGGCCGCGCCGCTGGCCATCTGCGGTGCGGGCGCGTGGGCGGCGTCGCCGATGACCACGCCGTTGCCGTGATTCCAGGAGCCCTGGAGGAAATGCGTCTGCACCGGGCGGCGTACCACCGAATCGGACGCGGACACCAGCGGAACGAGCTCCGCCACCCGGCCGGGGAACGGCTCCAGCAACTGCCCGAGACGCGAGGCGAGCTCGGCGTCCGGGAGGATGCTCTGCTCCACTGCGTTCTCCGTCAGGAAGACGTAGGCCTGACTCTCCGAGAGGGGTACGAGCCCCGCCGTGTGGACCTCACCGGCGAACTGATGGATCCCGGCGCCCCACGACGGGCGCCGCACCAGCGCCCGCCACACCATCTGCCCCTGATAGCCGAGCGAAGTCCGAAGACCCAGCAGTCCCCGCGCCGCGGAACGGATCCCGTCCGCGCCGACGACGAGCGCGACCTGCCGCTCGGTCCCGTCCGACAGCCGCACGCGGACCAGCTCCGCCTCTTGGTCCATTGCCGCGACGGTCAGCCCATGGCGCACCACCACGCCGCGCCGCTCGGCTTCCGTGTGCAGGACGCGGTGCAGTACGGGACGTGCGATGCCGGCCATCGCCGGTCGCCGCGCTCCGACCAGGCGCGGCAGGTGGACCTCGCCCGCGGGCTCGCCGTCCACGTCCACGTGCGTGACCGTGCTCATGCCGTACCCCTCGGCCAGACACGCTTCCGCGAGACCCAGTTCGTTCAGCGCGCGCAGCGAAGGCCCGGTCAGGCACAACCCCCAGCCAGAGGTCGCTCTCGACGGGCTGACCTCGACGATCTCCACCCGCCATCCGGCGCGTGCGAGGGCCGTGGCCGCCGTCAGACCGGCGACACCCGCGCCCACGATCAGGGCCGTCCGCACACCGCCACAGCTGTCCATATATGCCTCCAGAGCACTGTTTGCTCCGGAACCGTAGGACGCCTCGGCTCTACGTCTTATCCGCATCGGGCGGCAACCATCCGATGTCGGCAATCAGCCGTCGGACCCGGGGCACTTCCAGGAAGCCAGGGGCCCCCGCCGTCCCGGCCCCGCTCCGGGACGCCGGCGTGGGCCGGGAGGGGCCTCTCCGTGCGCCGCGCGGCCTCCTCCGCATGATGTGTGGACCGGCCGGTCCAGCGGATCTCCCCGCCACAGGGCGAACTCTCGCCCGGGCACCGCAACGAGCGGTGCGCGCCGCGCGTTGAGAGATTCATGGTCATCCGCGAGACGCCGTCCCACCGAGCGCGGGACCGCCTTGCCTTGGCGCCACCCGTGACCAGCGCGTCCCTTCCGCACCGCTCCGATAGCATGTTCGGTCTCGTGGCGATCACCCGGACCGCCCGCCCATCACCGGAAACCCGTGCTGCCCAGCACAAAGCGTGACGTATTTAGCTGGCACCCGACAAATTGGCCGAGCAATTGATATCTGCAGTATCAAGGTTGTTTTCGCGAATAAATTCCAGAATTACGTTCGCCGCATGGCGTGAACCACGGACGATACTGTGGGCCACGGCGGGTGTGGTGGCTCTCGCATTCTTCGTCATGCTGGAGATCGCAGCGCGTCACTACGGCATGCCGGGACCGATCACCAATCAGGCGAAAGAGGTGATTTTCGCTCCCAAATCGGGGCCGCTGCTGTACGGCAGTATGGCGCTGATGATGGTGGTGTTCACCTGGCGGCAGCGGTTCATCGCCGCAGGTGTCGCGGTCGGCATCGACGTCGTCTTCTGGCTCGTGCGGTGGGCCGTCGACGCCAAGATGATGTTCGGCAACGGTGCGTTGTGGGTGATCCTTGGCTGTGCCGTCATCGCCGTCACACGCCGCACCGGCAGGGAACGCGTCCTGCTGCTGAAGGGTGTCGGCCTGGGCCTGCTTCTGGTGGCCGGCCGCAAGACCGGCGACACCTGGCTGCTCATCACGTCGAAGACCCGCCCGACGGTGCTCGACCAGTACGTGGCGACCGCCGATCACGCCCTGGGAAATCCGTCGTGGGTGGTGGGCCGGATCGTCAAGGCCACCGGTCCCGTCGGCGACCACATTCTCGACTACGTCTACATCCAGCTCGCGGTGGCCGCGGTCGTCGTCGCCCTTTACCAACTGCGCAATGTGGCAAGCGAGCGCCGCTTCCCGCGCCATCACCTGGTGCGCACCTTTCTGGTGATCGGCCTCCTCGGCCCGGGCATCTACATGATTTTCCCGGTGGTCGGACCGATATTCGCCTACGGCGCCGACGGCAGCCACTGGGCGGTGGCCGACCTGTGGCCGAACACGGCGCCGGTGCTCAGCGCGCCGCACCATATGCCGTTCGACGAGATCACCCCACGCAACTGCATGCCCAGCCTGCACACGGCGTGGGCCACCGCGATCTTCATCCATTCCCGCAAGGGCCCGCGAATTCTGCGCTACGCGGGCACGTTCTGGCTGATCGCGACGCTCGGTGCGACGCTGGGATTCGGCTACCACTACGGCACGGACATCATCGCCGGCGTGGTGTTCACGCTCACGATCGAGGCGGCTCTGCGCTCGCTCGAACGTGGCTGGGACCGGTCGGGAACCCAGCTGGTCGCTTATGGCGCGGCGGTCTTCACCGCGTTCCTGGTGTCGTACCGCTATCTGCCGATGGAGATGGCCGAATACCCGTGGGTGTTCGGACCGCTGCTCATGCTGGCGATGGCATCCGTGATCTACGGCTATGTCCGGACCACCAAACTGTGGGAGTCGGAGAAGCCGAGGATTCCGTCGGCTCGGCAGCCGGAACCGCAACTCGAACTGGTTTGATGCGTGTTGCGTCAGGGGGGGGGCGGCACCGGCGACGGGGCCGCCCCCCCAGCCGGGCCGTGGGTGGCCTCGTCCTCGTCCGAGGCGGCCGGCAGGCTCCTTGCGTCTGTGAGCCTCACAGCCTGATTCCCCAGGTGAACGCGGTAATCCCGGGAGTCGTATGAGCTGTGAGCGTCCCTGGCGGATGCCGTGCCTGCGGGTTCTCTGTGATGCGGGGGCTTCGAGCCGGACCCGCTATTCCCTCTCCTTTCCTTCACCCTTCTTTACGTACATTCCCGCCCTCGCCGCCGCTGCCGCCGCTTCGGCGGCCCGGTCCGCGTCGGTCTCGTCGAGTCCGTCGGCGGTGGTCAGCAGGCGGTAGTAAAGGGGGGCGGAGACGGCGCGGACGACCTCGCGCGTATCGGTGCCTTCGGGCGCCTCGCCGCGTTCGATGGCCTGCTCGACGCAAGGGGCCCATTCCTCGACGCGGATGTCGTAGAAGCGGTGCAGGGCCTCGGCCGTCCTCGCGTCGCATGTGGCGGCCGCGATCACTGCCTTGAGCAGCGCGCCCTGCCGGGGGTCGGCCAGGGTCCGCTGGACGAGCCGGGCGTTGGCCTTGAGGTCGCCGAGCAGCGAGCCGGTCTGGGTCCGTGGCAGCGACGTCTCGGCCATGTCCGCCAGCAGGTCCGCGACGAGGCCGGTGACCGTTCCCCAGCGGCGGTAGACCGTCGTCTTCCCCACCTCGGCCCGGCGCGCGACGTCCGCGAGGTCGAGGGCCGCGAACCCCCGTTCCGCCAAGGTGTCCCCGGCCGCCCGCAGTACGGCGGCTCGCACCCTCGCCGTGCGTCCTCCCGGGCGGGTGGTCCTCGGGTCCGTGCTCATGGAACTCATAAAGGGACTCCGGTTCCGTTAGTCGTCAGTGCCTGTTAGATTGAGATCACCTTAACGGAACCACGGGGCCATTAGCTGGCTCTGGGGGAGAGGGGATCAGTCATGGAATACAGGCGACTGGGCGCTTCCGGACTCAAGGTCCCAGCGCTGAGCTTCGGCGCCGGCACCTTCGGCGGCCGGGGACCACTGTTCGGCGCCTGGGGCACCGCGGACGGGCAGGAGGCGCGTCGCCTTGTCGACATCTGCCTCGACGCCGGGATCAATCTGTTCGACACGGCCGATGTCTACTCGGACGGCGCGTCCGAAGAAGTGCTCGGCCAGGCGATCAAGGGCCGCAGGGACCAGGTGATCGTGTCGACCAAGGCCGGCCTCCCGACGGGCGACGGCCCCGGCGACGCGGGCACCTCCCGCTCACGTCTGATCACCGCGTGCGAGAACGCCCTGCGCCGCCTCGGCACCGACTACATCGACCTCTTCCAGCTGCACGCCTTCGACGCCGGGACGCCGGTCGAGGAGGTCCTGTCCGCACTCGACGACCTCGTTCGCGCGGGCAAGATCCGCTACACCGGGGTCTCCAACTTCTCCGGCTGGCAGACCATGAAGTCCCTCGCCGCCGCGGAGAAGTACGGTCGCCCGCGCTACGTGGCACACCAGGTCTACTACTCCCTCGTCGGCCGCGACTACGAATGGGAGCTGATGCCGCTCGGGCTCGACCAGGGGATCGGCGCCATGGTCTGGAGCCCGCTCGGCTGGGGGCGGCTCACCGGCAAGATCCGTCGCCACCAGCCGCTCCCGGCAGGCAGCCGACTGCACGCCACGGCCGACTACGGCCCGCCGGTCGAGGACGAGCACCTCTACCGCGTGGTCGACGCCCTCGACGAGATCGCCCAGGAGACCGGCAAGGCCGTACCCCAGATCGCCATCAACTGGCTGCTGCGGCGGCCGACGGTCTCCTCCGTCATCATCGGCGCCCGCAACGAGGAACAGCTCCGGCAGAATCTGGGCGCCGTCGGCTGGACGCTGACGCCTGAGCAGATGGCGAAACTCGACCGGGCGAGCAGCAGGACGGCCCCCTACCCGTACTTCCCCTACCAGCGTCAGGAAGCCTTCACCCGGCTCAACCCGCCGGTGGCGGGGGCCACGGCCCTGCCGCCCACCGCCTGACGTGCCGTGAGGGCCGGTCAGCGGATCCGCTCCGCCGGCAGCAAGGGATCGTCGCCGGACAGCTGCCCTTGCGGCGTTTCAGGGCGCCACGACGCTGCTCACGATGGCGTGTGCGCTCGGCGGCCGGGAGGGGAGCGCTGTGATCCAGTTGAGTGAGACGCTGGCCCTGCAGACCGTGGAGGGCTTCCTGACCGGCGACGAGATGGCCCAGCTGATGAAGATCATGGACGCCGAGCTGGCGGTCACCGGGTGGCAGCCGGGCCACCAGGGCGACGTTGTCGCCGCCCCGTCGGCGGCGCAGGAGATCCTGCACGCCGCCACCGAGCGGGCGCTGCCTGTCCTGCACTGGGTGCTGCCCTCGGTCACCACGGACGGCCCGTGGGACTACACCGAGTTCACCCCCGGCCAGCAGGTGCCTGTCCATGTCGACGGCATCCCGCGCCCCGGCACCGCGCCGCGCCGGATCGGTCGCATCGGTGTGATGCTGACCGAGGCCGAGGAGGGCGGCGAGTTCTACGTCGCCACCACCTCCCACCCCTCCTTGTTCACCGGTCACAAGGCCGGCCAGGACGAGGGCTTCGCGCCGGACACGCCCCTGACCCGGGCCCTGCCGGAGGTCCATCAGCACACCGCCGAGGGCGACTGGCTGCGCGACGTGCCGCGGACCCGGTGGACCTGCGACGCTCCGGCCGGCACCGGCCTGGCCTATGGCTCCCAGCTTTTGCACGGCGTCGCGCCGGTCCGCAAGGGCAGGATGCGCAAGTTCGTCGCGGACCTGACCGACACCCCCTGACGGCGGCAGCCGAGCCGCTTGTCCTGACGCCGGCCGCGCGACAGCGGGGACTGTGCACCGGGTGCGGTCTGGACCTGGTCGAGGGGGCCGAGTGTCAACCAGACGGCGTTCACGACTGGGTGAACTGATTCTCGGTCTCCTCGCCTGCGCTGAATGTGCGTCACGTCCTCTACCGACGTGCGGGGGCTCCAATGGGCTGAAGAATCTGGAACTCCGACACACCGCTTGCCATCAGCGGCATCACGCTGGTGAGCGACGGAGAGAGTAGCGCAAGCCCCGGGTCCTGCTTGAGCCGTGACGCATGCACGGGCTGAGGGGGCGGGAACGCAGCCCCAGCGAGCAGGCGCCCGCCAGTCTCTCCGTCTGCGCGGCACTGCGCGCGGACGGCACCGCAACTTGGCGCGGGGGAGGGGCCGTTGGATTGGCCGCTCTGAGGTTGTTCTGCCGGATGTTCCTCGTAGTGACCCCGGTGGACAGCTCTGCGGTGCGAGGGGCGGATTGCCGCCACGCTCCGGAGGTCCCTCAGCTCACTGCCCTCGCGCAGCCGGTGCGCCTCATGCCCGGCGTCACAGGGTGGGGCGATCCTCGAGGTGGCGGAGCAGGTCGTTCACGGGGGCCGCCGAAAGGTGAGGAGTGAATCGCCGCCGGCATTGGCCCGCGAGGCCGGGTGGCAGGGTGCCGAGCAGGGCGACGGCGCGGAGGGTGATCTCGACGGCGGCGTCGAGATCACCGAGGGACAAGTGCGCGTCCACCGCGTACAGGAGCCGTCGCCCGGTCTGCGGGGGCGGCTGGGCGGTCGGCGGGGCGAGCAGCGGAGCGAAGCAGAGCAGGGCCTTCCTGGGGTTTCCCAGGTAACGCCAGGCGTTTCCGTAGTTGATGCTCAGGAAGTGTCCGTCGATCCTGATACCCAGGCTGTGGGGCGGCGGCCCCTGGTCGGGGGCATGGGTGACCAGCGCGGCGGCACGGTCCAGCGCCCGCATGCTGCGCGTTGTCTCGCCGAGGCGGGCCAGGGCGATGGCGTCCTTGCAGAGCAGGTAGGCGCGGAAATGCGGGGGGAGCCGGGGGGCGAGCGTCTGCGCGGCGTTGGCCAGGCAGCGGGCGTCTCTGGCGTCACCCGCTGTGAGATGCCGGGTCGCGAGGTGGCCCATGCAGGCTGCCACATCCTGCCGTGAGCCCGCGGCGGCCGCCGTACGGATCGCAGCGAGCAGGTAGCGCTCCGCCCCTGCTTCGTCGCCGAGACACCCGCTGAGGCATCCGCTCAGGCTGGCGGTACGCGTAGCGAGGAGGAGTAGCCGGGTCCCGGTGGGGCGGTCGTAGCCAGCGGTGGCCGACAGCCCGCTGATCAGCCGGTGTTCAGCCTGGGCGGCGTAGTGCAAGGCCATGGGAGTGGCCGACGATCCCGCTTCCTGCGCTTCGAGTGCCTGGGTACGGGCCTCGGCCCCGGCCAGGATCTCTGGAGTGACCTGGTGGCCGTCCCGGGAGGGTGCCTGATGCGAGGCTGCCAGGGTGGTGAGCGCGTTCTTGATCTGTGCGTCAAGCACGGCCCCGGTGACCGTCAAGTACGAGCGGGTTCCTTCCCGCCAGGGTTGGACCGTCCGCCGGGCGGCGTCGATGGCCCCCTGCGGTGTCCACGGCTCGTCCAGCAGGGCGGCGGCGCCGGTGGCCAGGTGCAGCCAGTGGGGCCAGCCGAGGCGCCGTACGTCTTGCTCGGCCACCTTGTGTACGTGGGCGATGGCCAACTGCGTGCTGAGTTCGGGGACGGTCCGGCCGGATTCCCAGCGTGAGACCTTCTCGCGGCGGGCTGCCATGTTCCCGAAGCCCAGTCCGGCATGCGTATCGGCGATCAGCCGTGCGTAGGCGGGATGCGAGAGACCCGCTGAGGTGCGGAGGAATGCCAAAGGATGCCGTGCCATGAGAACGCCTTGATTGAAAAGGCCCAGTGACCGATGGTGCCAGGGGAGCTAGCGAGCGGTTGAATGGTAAACGAATGCTCCGGGCGGCGCCAGAGGTCCGAAGTGCGCTCTGGGGCGTCGCCGTCCTGCTGTCGGGGTATTCAGGGGCGCTGGAGCCCTGTGGGGCCTGGTGTGCGTACGCCAGGGGGTGCCCAGGCGACCTTGGGCGGGGGATCGGCAAGTTCCCCGCGGAAAGGCCGGATCTGGGCGATTCCTGATGGCCGCTGCCCGGAACCGGGCGGTGAGCGCCTGGCAGTTCTCCGAGCGGCTGCGCCACCCAGCCCGGCAGCGGCATGAGCTGGGTGACGTCGTCGCGGTGGCCGCCGGTCAGGGGCACGGGCGGCGGGATGCCGGTGGCGTCGCAGATCACGTGGTGCTTGGATCCCGGCTGTCCGCGGTCGCCCTGGCTCCGGCCGGTGTTGGGCCGCTCTTCAGTGCCCGGACGTGGGAGCTGTCGATCACCGCCGCGACAGGTTCAAGCGGTCCGCGGCTCGCAGTTCGTCCAGCAGCACCTCGTGGGGCCGCTGCCACGCCCCGGCGTTGTTCCAGTCCCGCAGTCGGCACCAGCAGGTCATTTCCGAGCCGAACCCGAACTCCTGAGGCAGCCATTCCCCCTGGATGCCGGTGCGGAGGAGGAACAGGATGCCGCGCAGCACCCTGCGGTCTTCCGGCCCCCTCCTCCATCCCGGCTGCCTGCGCCCAGGAGGCGAAGTGGGTGGCAGCGGCTCGATTCTTGAACCACAACTCATCGTCAACCAGCCAGGGTTGAGGGTTTCGCTGGGTCATGCTCAAGCAACCCGTGCACCCCTCCGGAAGGCACGGTTACCCACGTTGCGCTAAGAGTTCTCAGAGCTGGCTGATTCGCGAGGCACCCCCTGGGCACCTCCAGATCCCTTCCCGCGAAGGATCTTCCGCTCTTAGCCTTTCCCTCGGTAACAAGGAATGAGGTCCTGGCCGGGCCCGTTCCTCCGGGACGCATTGGAGAACCTGAAGTGAAGCGCGCTATATCTGGAATAGTTTCCGCTGCTCTGTTCGGCGGCATTATCGTGACCGGCACCGCGGGCACAGCGTTCGCGACAGACGGATACGCAGAAGGCCGAGTCGCCGTAACTGACGTCAAGGACGCACCCCCCATCGCCCAGGTCGACCCCATTGGCGAGCGGAGATCGATGTGCATGTGGAAGAAGGACAAGAATGACTGCGCATCGCTGCTGGCAAGCAAGGAGATGACCAATGTGGTCAAGGACTGCCTTCTCAAGGCCGGGATCGGCGGGGCGGGGGCGTTCGTGATCGGCAAGTATGTCAGCAAGGACATTGCCAAGGATATTGCAGCAAAGATCGTCGTCACTGGTGCTACGGCCTGCCTGTCGACCTTCGTTTAGCGGTGAACGTAAATGGCGATCAAGATCGTTGCAACGTTCGTCTGGGCTGCTGGGCTCATCGGAGTCACCAAGCTGGTAAGCGGAAGTGACTGGATGCAGTACGTTGCCATTTTTATTCTGAGCTGCCTCTACGGCCTGTTGATGAACAAGCTTTCCTCGCCGAGGGCTCAAGGCGAAGACTGAATGCTGCCCACTGGGGTGTGCTGGAGAGACTGGAGGGGTTCTCATGCGCACCACCCGACCTCGGGTCGTCCGCAGTCGTTCTCTTCCTTCGCGGCGGCGACTCCCCACTCCTTAGGGCAAGCGTAGAAGTCGGAGCTGTTGGGTGGCGGCATATCAAAGCCGTCGGATAACTTGGCCGAAGAAAGCCATTCTCGTAATGGCGGCCGGGCTAGAGTTGCGAATGAGGGCCTGAACTCTAAAGGGTTCAGGCCCTTGTTTTAGGGAGTGTCCTATGTGGTGAGGCGGTCGTTGGGTTCCGTATGGGGCGGGGACGCGGAGCGGGATTGTTCCGGACGGGTTGTGGGAGACAGCGAAGCCGCTGATCCCGCCGGAGACACGCATCCTGTCGGATCCGGACTGCCCCTCGTCGTCGGGCTCTCCGCTGCCAACACCCACGACAGCCTCGGCCTGAAGTCCGTGGTGGAAGGCCACCAAACGAGATACGTCGGCGCCGACGAGCCGAAGGGGCGGTCGGTCGCGGCTTCGGCCCCTTGGGAGGTACGGCGCAGAGGTCGGGCAGGTTGTCCCAGGTGGCCACCCGCTCCCGTTGACAATGATCAGCCGCTGGACACGCAGGGCATTCCCCACCGTATAGCCGCCCAATTCGGTCGCAAAGGAAGCTTTGATGTGTTCCTGGGACGGTCTTGTTGTCATGCACAGGGTGATGGTTAGCTATTCGAGGTCTACCCGCAGGGGGCGGGTAGCGGAGCTGGGGAGTCCGTATGCAACTCGTCCGCAAGCTGGTACCTGGAGTAATGGCAGCTGGCCTCGCCGCAACCGGCTTCATCGCCGCACCCCCGGCCGACGCCCAGGTCGTGAACTCCACGTGCAACCTGCCGAACGTCGTCAAGGTCAACTACAACGACGGAGGAGGAGCCTACTGCTACGTCTGGGACGGGAACTGGGCCAGCGGCTACGTGGGCGCGATGCACATCCAGAATTCCAATAATGCGTGCTCGCAAGGCAACTACACGGGATACGTGCAGGACATTCTGGGACGTCAGTACCACTTCGACCGGCACAAGTGCTCCCCCAACACTGGCGGGGCGACACTGTCCTTGATCGTATTCACCGGCAACTGAGTCGGCACAGGCCCTGAAATCCGCGAGCGCGCCGGGCTGTTCTCCGCGCGGCGCGCCCTTCGTTTGCGCTGAGAACTGTCAGTCAGGGAGAAGACTGGATTCGCACATGCCGGACAGGTGGAGCGTCGCCTTCGCGGGGATCTCGCTGATAGGGGTCAGTGAATTCCCGTTCGGCGTGGCGAGGTTGACCCAGCAGGTGTCACCTCCGGCCCAGGAGATTCCTTAGCTGCTGCCAAGTGATCCCGGTGAACAGCACGAACAACATGCCCTGAAGGCGCAGCCGGTCATCCACCGCCCGAGACCTAGCTACGTCCCGGCCCGCGCCGCGCAGTCCACGGAGCTGAGCCGTTCGACCAGGCGGTGACCGGAGTGCTGAGCCTGCTTGAGGAGTGGCTCGCCCGGCAGGGCGGCTTCACGTGGTCAGTGCCGCGTGCACGGGAGCCAGCAGGGAGACGTCGTCCGTCGTGATGGTGAGGTGGGTGGCACCGGCGGACCGCCAGGCGTCGGCGAGGGAGCGCCAGGAGTCCGGCCGTCCGGGGTCGGGGCGAAGGCGGGCCTCGATGCCGAAGGCGTCGGCGTCGCGGCCCGCTTCGGTGACCGCTGTCCGCAGGTCGGCGACGATGCCGGCGGCGCGGTTGACCCGGTTGGCGAGCAGGCCGGACATGGTGAAGCCGTCGGCGAGGGCGGCGATCCGGCGCAGCTGGCGCGGTCTGCCGCCGGTGCGCAGGGTGCCGCCGCCCATCCAGAGCGGGACGGCGCGCGGCCGCGGGGTCAGGGTGACGCCGGAGAACGCGACGTGTTCGCCCTCGAAGCACGCGTTCGGTTCCGTCCACAGCAGGCGCAGCGCGCGGACCTGCTCCTCGAACAGGGCTCCGCGGCTCTCCCGGGTGACGCCGAGGGCGGCGGACTCGGCGAGGTCGGACCCGACGGCGACGCCCAGCCGCAGCCGGTCCCCGCTGAGGAAGGCCAGTTGCGCGGCCTGCTTGGCGGCTAGCACCACGGGGCGGTGCGGCAGGATCGTCATCGCGGTGGCCAGCTCGATCCGGGTCGTCACCGCGGCCAGGAACGCCACCAGCGTCAGGCTCTCGTAGGCGGGGTCGGTGGACACCAGGTGTTCCGGGACGGACAGGTGGTCGTACCCCAGGCCCTCCGCGGTCACCGCGAACTCGCGGAGCGCGGCGGGCGTGAGGGATGTCGGGACGGTCCAGCCGAGGCGGAGGGTCATTTACGGAAGGCCTCGGGGTCGGCGGCGGAGATGAAGACCGCGCGCGGGCGTTCGGCGGGCAGGAGCTGGGAGTTGAGGATGTGCCGCACCGCTTTCTCCCCGCCGGGCACGGGGTCGGTGACCGACAGGTGCACGTCGAGCACCTGGGTACCGCCGTCGTTCACCACCTTGGGCACGCAGTGCACCACCCCGGGGATGGCGTGCGCGGCCTGACGGACCGTGTTCAGCGAGACCTTCTCGCCCCGCAGCACCACGAAGTCGGACAGGCGTCCGTGGAAGGTCAGGAAGCCGTCGTCGATCGAGAACGCGTCCCCGGTGGCGACGGTCCGCGGTCCCAGCAGGACCCGCCTGCTGCGCTGTCCGACCCGCCGCAGCAGCACGGTGTCCGACTCGACCAGCAGTTCGCCCACCCCGTCGTGCGTTTCGCGCAGCGACGCGACGACCCCCGGCAGGGGGCGGCCGACCGAGCCGTACCGGTGCGCGGGTTCGGCGTGCGCGGCCAGCGTCGACACGCGGGGTCCGGCCTCGGTCAGCCCGTAGGTCACGTACAGTTCGCCGGACGGCCGCGCGGCGAGCAGGCCCGCCACCTCCGCGGACGTGACCTTGTCGCCGCCCACCGCCAGCGCCCGCAGTCCGCTCGGCATGAGGGCGGGGTCGGCCAGCAGCTGGCGGGCGATCGTCGGTGTCACCGCCGAGTGCGTGACGCCCCGTGCGGCGATCGTGTCGCGGTACGCGACCGGGGAGAACGGAGGCCCGTCGAGGACCAGCCGCGCTCCGGTCACATAGGCGGCGAGTGCCTGGGCCACCAGGGCGTAGGAGTAGTACAGCGGCAGGTTGACCAGCAGCGTGTCGGCCGCGGTGATGCCGGTCGCCCCGGCGTGCAGGCGGGCACCGTGCAGGAGCGAGGACACCCGGTGCACACACGCGCTGAACATCCCCGAGGTGCCGGACGTGGAGAGCAGGATCTCTCCCGGGTTGTACCGGGTGGCGGGGTGCCCGGTCGGCACGGCGAACGCGCCGCCCACCGGCACCCGCGACTCCGCCCCGGTCAGCCGCGCGGTGATCACCACGCCCGCCCCGACGTGCCCGGCCAGCTCGCGGACCCGCCGCCACGGGGTGCTGGGCGGCACGGCCAGCGGCACCAGGCCCAGCAGCAGCGACGACAGCTGCACCCGCAGCAGTTCGGCCCCGTTGGCCATGCAGAGCACGACCGCGTCACCCGGCGCGAGCCCCAGCCCGGCCAGGTCCTCCAGCACGTCGTCCACACCGGTCGGCGCGCCGTCGATACGCGTCAGGAAGTCGGCCACCCCGGCCCGCGTGATGCCGTTCACCGGTCCTCCCCGGCGCCGGTCAGGACGAGACAGTCGCATACGTGTCCGTCCGCGGTGGACCGCAGGCCGGCCAGGAGCACATGCCGGGCCTGTCCGTCCGCGAGCCATCCTTCGATCACCGTGTGCGCCACGGGGGTCGCCGCGTCCGGACGCATCGCCAGCAGCAGCGACGGTCCGCGCAGCCCGTGACGCAGGGCGGGCAGTCCGGCCAGTACGCCCGGGTTCGCCCCGGCGAAGCGCAGCGGCGACACCCGGGAGCGCGGCACCGACCGGGCGATGACGCGCATCGTCCGCTCGCTCCCGGTCGCGCTCATGACCACGATCCCGGTGTCGTCGGCGGCGTCGAGCACGGGCTCGGCGCAGTCCGCCAGCGCCCGGTCCACCGCCTCGGCGACCAGCCAGGCCGCGGGGTCGGCGTAGAAGGACGGTTTGTTCACGGAGTGCTCGGCAGGGTCCTCGGCGACCACCGTCGCCGACCCCAGCACCCGCGTGCCAGGCAGCACGTGCGTCACGCCATCATCCCTTCGAACCTTCGAACAGCAGACAGGTGTTGAACCCGCCGAAGCCCAGCGTCAGGCTCAGGCCCGCCCCGGCGCCCACGGGGTGTGCCGACCCCGCGGCCAGCCGCAGCGGCGACGCCGGGTCGCGCAGCCCGACGACGGGCGGGACCCGCCGGTGGCGCAGCGCCAGCACCGTCGCGATGGCCTCCAGGGCCCCGGTCGCGCCCAGGCTGTGCCCGAACGCGCCCTTGGTGGCGAACACCAGGGGCGCGCTCTCCCCGGACTCGAACAGGTCCAGCAGACTGCGCGCCTCCACCTCGTCGTTGAGCGTGGTCCCGGTGCCGTGCGCGTTCACCACCGCGACGTCCTCGGGGGCCAGGCCCGCCGAGGCCAGGCAGCGCCGGACCGCGCGTACCACCGCGTAGCCGGACGGGTCCGGTGCGGTGAGCCCGGCGGCGTCGTTGGACGCGCCGGCCCCGCGCAGCCGGGCGTGCACCCGGGCGCCGCGTTCCCGGGCGGAGTCGGGGTGTTCGACCACCACGAACCCCGCGCCCTCGCCGAGCAGCATCCCGTCGCGTGCCTTGTCGAACGCCCTGGTGCCGGTGGGGCTCATCGTGCCCAGGGCGGAGTGGCCGAGCCGCTTGGCCTCGGTCACCACGTCCACGCCGCCCGCCACGACGATGCGCCGCCGCCCCGAGCGCACCAGGGTGTGCGCGAGGGCGATCGCGTCCGACCCGGCCGAGCAGGCGGTCATGACGCACACCGGTTCACCGGGGTGCCCGATGCCCGCCGCCGCGTCGTCGGCCCACGCGTGCAGCGTCGGCTCCTCCTCGTCCAGGGACGCGCCGAAGCTCGTGCCGAGCACCAGCCCGGCATCGGGGTCGGTCGTGGACAGCCCGGCGTCGGCGAACGCGGCGGCCAGCGTCTGAGAGGCGAGAGCCCGCTGGCGTTTGCCCGAGTCGGTCCCGTACGGCACCGACTCGGCCACGGCCGCGAGGGAGTTGCGCAGCGGGTGCGGTGACTCGACGGGGGCCAGGCCCGACTCGCCCGCGCACAGCCGGGCCCAGACCGCCTCCGGGTCGCGGCCCAGCGGCGTGTCCCAGGCGAGACCGGTGATGACCGGGGTCACCACGGGCGGGCCCCCGCCGGGTCGATCTTCGCCCGGCTCATCGCGCCGCGGAACCGGGCGACCGGCCGGTCCTCCACCGTCACCGAGGCGGAGAAGGTGAAGGTGTGGCCGGACAGCCTCTCCGCCCGTACGTCGAGCACCACCTGGTCGCCGGGCACGACGGGGGCGAGGAAGCGGCACTTGACCGTGCCGACCAGGGTCACCTCGTCGTCGGCGAGCGGCTTGCTGCTCAACTGGTAGAGCAGCACCCCCGACTGGGCGAAGGCCTGCATGGTGTGGCTGCCGGGCAGGATCACCCCCGGGGTCAGCCCCCGCTCGGGCAGGTGCCCGGAGAGCGCGCCCATCTCCGCCGAGACGGCGTACATGCTGCGCAGGAACTCGCCGGGCTCATGGTCGAGCACCCGGTCGATGAACAGCCGGGGGTGGCGTCCGCGCACCAGGGCGGCGATCGCCGAGGTGCCCAGCGGCCGGGGTACGCGGGCCGCCGCGGGGGCGGGGGGTGCTGTCTTCGTCTGCTGCATCCGGGACGATTCCTCTCAGGGCGTGTCGCAGCGGTGCCGGCAGGGGCACCGGGCGACGGGTGTCGGGGTCGACGGCGGCGTAGACGAGGTGGCCGGAGACCAGGGGGGTACGGGAGCCGTCCCCCTCCTCGCGCAGCAGCTCCACCGCGAGCGTGAACCAGGCCGCGCCGACGTGCTCGACCCGGGTGTTCCCCACGATCACGTCGCGGTGCACGGCGCTGTCGAGGTAGGCCACCCGGAGTTCGGCCGCGACCACGTCGACGCCCGCCGCGGTGAAGGCGGTCAGCCCGCAGCCGTACTGCTCCAGGTGTTCCGTGCCGGCGGTCTCGATCAGCGACGTGTAGCGGGAGAAGTGCACGATCCCGGTCGCGTCGGTGTCGACGTGCTCGATCCGGGTACGGAACGCCGTGGTCGTTTCCGTGCCTGTGGTCACTTCAGTGCCCGGGCGCCCGCTGCCACCCGCTCCACGACCTCGTCGGCCAGGGCCTGTTCGGTGTTCAGCGGCAGCACGATCCGCAGGGTGGGGTGGATGTAGCGCCGGTCGCCGGACCGTTTGCCCGCCCCCGCCATGAACTCCGCGTACACCCCGGCTTCGATCAGTGCCGTGCGCAGCGCGCCGATCCGGGCCGCCGCGGCGGCGGTCAGCTCCACGCCGAGCATGAACCCGGTGCCGCGGACCTCGGTGAACACCTCCGGGTTGCCGCCCACGAGAACGGTGTCGAGCTGCTTGGCCAGGTGCCCGCCGACCTCGGCCGACCGGCGCAGCAGCCCCTCGGCCTCGATGTGCTCGATGCCGTCACGGATCACCGCGCAGGTCGACGGCCGCAGATCGGAGGTCGACACGGCGCCGGACGCGCGGACGGTCAGCTCGCGCCGGGCGATCACCATGGACGTGGACACCGCGCCCATGCCGAGGTACTTGCCGATGACGGTGATGTCGGTGGGCACCGGGCCGTCCGCGTCCCGCATGGCGAACCAGCCGCCGGTCTTGGCGAAGGTCAGTACCTCGTCGGCGACGAGCAGCACGTCGTTCGCCGCGCACATCCGCGACAGCCCGCGCAGGTAGCCGGCCGGCGGCTCGATGATGCCGGCGTCGCCCTGGACCGGCTCGACCACCACGGCCAGGAGCCGGTCGGCGAGCGCGGTGAAGGTCTCCTCCAGGGCGACGGGGTCGCCGAACGGGATGTGCTCGACCCGGACGCCGTACGGGGCCGCGGTCTCCGGCATGGGCAGCCCGGCCTGGTAGTGCCTGCGGTTGAGCAGTTGCACCAGCCCGCCGGTCCAGCCGTGCCAGGCACCCTGGAAGGCCAGGATGATGTCGCGCTTCTCCTTGCCCGGGCGGTGCCGGAGCCGCCGGGCGTCGAACCGGGATTCCAGCACGAGCCGCAGCGCCAGTTCGTTGCCCTCGGAGCCCGAGTTGCGCCCGCTGACGTGGTAATGGCCGGTGGGGAACCGGTCGGTCCACAGCCCGCCGGGCCCGAAGAGCCGGTCGAGGAGCTCCGCCCGTTCCAGCGACCCCAGTTCGTCGGTGACGCTGCCGACCCCGGTGCCGCGCGCCACCGCGGCGCGCACGACCGGGTGGTCGTAGCCCAGCGCCGCGCTGGCGTAGCCGCCGCTGGCGTCCAGCAGCCGCAGCCGCCTGCCCCGGTGCTCCGGGCTCAGGTCGACCATGTCGAGCTCCAGCCCGCTCCCGCCCACGCAGGCGAACGGCAGCCGCGCCGCGCCGTAGTGGTTGAGGTGCAGGTCCGCGCCGCGCAGCAGCACATCGGCCGGGTCCCCGGTGCGGTCGTCTCGTGCGACCGGGGCCGCACTCACGCAGTGGCCGGGGAGTGGTCGGCCCCCGACAGCCGCTCGATGAGCGCGACGACGTCACCGAGGGTGGACAACTCCTCCACGGCGAAGGCGTCGTCGGGGATCTCGATGCCGAAGGACTCCTCGCATCGCACGCGCAGCTCCACGAAGCCGAGCGAGTCGATGCCGTAGCCCTCGCGCAGGCTGTCGTCGAGCCGCATCTGGTCGGTCGGTACCTCCACCAGCACATCGGAGGACAGAATCTGTTTGATCGTCTGCAAGGGATTCATCAGCGTTCTCACCTCTGGACGGGGGTTTATCCGAAAGGGCACGACTGAGCGTCCGGCGCCAGGAAATGCCGGAGGGAATGCAGCGGTAAAGCGGTCGGCAGCAGGCCGACGGTGACCGTCGATAAACCGAAGCCAACCGTTGTTGGTCGCTGAAACTAGTTTGCTGGATCATGGTCTGTCAACGCGATGTGGAATCACGCCAGTCGCATCCCGCGGGGGCCGCTGCGGGGGCCGTTTGTGCTCGATTGCCCCAGCGGGCCGCCCGGTACTCCATTGACCAGCGGGTTTACCGGGGGCGGGAGTTGCCCCGACCGCCGTCCACGTCCGCGAGGTGGGCTGACGGCGCCATCCGGAAGCGTGGCCGAAACTGCGTTGCCCCGGTCTGGCGCAGGAAGTCCTCCTGACTCGATGCCTGTGCTTGTGCATATCCTGACGCAGGGTCACACGGTGCCGTTCTCCCCTTGCGGCGTGGAATGCCGCCGGGCTAGGGTCATGCTTCCCATTCGCCTTCCAGGGGCGAATCGGAGTGCGCGACGAGCATGCACCCGGCCCCTGGCGATACCGTCGCGGCCCTGCGTTTCGTATGCGGATTCCACCGCGATTCCCTGTCACCCGGCGCAGCCGCACTGTCATCGCGCTGCCCGTGTCCTCCCTTTCCGATGACCGAACACCGTCTGGTTCCCCAGTCGTCGAGCGCGGTCGTCGGCAGGCTCTATCGAAGGGATACCAAAAGGCCATGAGTGCCCTCCCGGACGCCCTCAGCGGCGTCACCGTGTTCGTCGGCGGCCCGATCCAGCACGCTCTGGTGCCCGGCGGCATGGCGGCACCGATCCGCGACAGCGTGCGCCAGACCATCGACCGGGTACGGCGGGCCGGCGGCACCGTGCTCTCCGCGCACGTGGCCGAGCGCTTCGGCGCCGACACCGCCTCGTTCACCCCCGAGCAGGTCTCCGTGCGCGACTACGGGTGGATGCGCGAGTGCGACGTGTTCGTGCCGGTGCTGCCGGTGCACAACGGCACCCTGCTGCGCACGGACGGCACGCACATCGAGCTGGGCTGGGCCAGCGCGCTGGGCCGTCCCATCGTCGGCATCACCGACCAGCCCTTCGCCGAGTCGGCCAGCCACCTGCTGAAGGGGCTCTCCGAGGTCGCCGCCGCCACCTTCCTCTCCGCCGAGGAGGTCGCCCTGGACCCGTCGCGGCTGATCGACAGCATTCTCGGCGCGCTGGCCCGGACCCGGACCACGGTCTGAGGTGGCGGCCGTGACTCACGTGCTCGGGCTGGACCTGGCCAATCCGGTCGTGGTCGGCTCCGGCCTGCTCACCGACCAGGAGCGGAACATCCGCAGGCTGCTGGACACCGGCGCGGGCGCGGTGGTCACCAAGACCATCCACCCCAGCCCGCCCACCGGCCTGGACGAGCGGATCCTCCGGCTGCCCACCGGAATGATCAACAGCACCACCTACTCCAAGCGGTCCGTCGACCACTGGCTGGGCATCCTGCGCAGCCTGGCCTTGGACGGGCTGCCGGTCATCGCGTCGGTGCACGCCGACACTCCGGCGGAACTGGCCGAACTGGCCGCCCAGGTGGAGGCGACGGGCTGCCGGGCGCTGGAGCTGGGCATCTCCTGCCTCAACGAGGAAGCCGGCCTCGACGACTCCGCCGAACGTGTGAGCTCCTACACCGAGGCCGTTCGCGCGGCGACCCGCCTGCCGTTCGCGGTCAAGCTGGCCGGCGGCGAGGGACTGAACGCCCGGGCGTTCGCGGCCGCCCGGGCGGGAGCGGACGCGGTCACCGTCAGCGACACCCTGCCCGCCGCCGTGGTGGACCCGGAGACCGGCGAGCTCGAACTCGGCGGTGTCTTCGGCTACTCCGGACCCGGCATCAAGCCGCTCGTGCTGGCCGCGCTGTGGCACCTGCGCCGAGCGGACTTCCCGCTCCCCGTCCTGGCCACCGGCGGCGTGCAGTCGGGCCGGGACGTGCACGACTACCTCCGGCTCGGCGCGGTGGTGGCGCAGGTCTACAGCGCGCTGCACACCGACATGTACGCCACACTCGCCCGGATCGTGGCCGAGACCGACGGGCCGTCGGGCCCCGGGGCGCAGGCGCGCCGGGCCGAAGAGGTGCGGTCGTGACCCCCCGCTCGGCAGGGCCGCAGCTGAGCGACCTGAGCAGCGCCGACATCCTGGCGGCGACGGACGGCCGGACCGTGGTGTGGCCGGTCGGCGCCACCGAGCAGCACGGCCCGCACCTGCCGCTCTCCGTGGACACCGTGCTGGCCGAGGCGTTCGCCCGGCAGATCGCCTACGAGCTCACCGCGCTGACCCTGCCGGTGCAGCCCATCGCGGCGCGGTCGCTGCCGCAGAGCGGCGGGGGACTGGCCTTCCCCGGCACGGTCCATGTGCGAGGCCAGTCGCTGCTGGACTTCCTGGTGGACACGCTGCAGTCGCTGTGCGCCCTGCCCTGGCACCGGTTGCTGGTCATGAACGGGCACTTCGAGAACGAGCCCTTCCTCTTCGAGGCCCTCGACGAGGTGAGCCGGCGCCCGGTGGCCGCGGGCAAGGAGTTCATCGCGCTGAGCTGGTGGAGCCTGGTCGACACGGACTGGCTCGCCGCGCGGGTGCCGTACTTCCCGGGGTGGCACGCCGAGCACGCGGGGCTCACCGAGACCAGCCTGATGCTCTACCTGCGCCCGGATCTGGTCTCGGCCGAGCGGCCCGACCACACCGAACCACCCCGCCCGGGCATCTATCTGCACCCCGTCGACGTGGAGAGCACGACCAACCGGGGCGTCCTGTCCAGCACTTCGGGCGCGAGCGCCGAGCTGGGCGAGGAACTGTTCTGGCACGTGGTCCACGCCGCGGTCGACCTGGTGTCCAAGGGCCGCGGGCTGCTGCGGGAGGACCGGGAGAACAACGACGGCGGACCGCTGTGAGAGGACCGAGAAGAGAGGAGGCGCCATGACCGTACCCACCGTCTGCGTGAGCAACGCCGTCGACACCCTGCGGGACTTCGCCGTACGCGCCGACGGCGTCGACGAGCTGCTGTCGGAGTGCTACGCCCAGCAGGACCAGGCGCTGTTCTGGGGACCGCTGGCCAAAATGATCATCACCTACGAGCCGATCGCCGACCTGGACTGGCAGCGGGAGTTCCTGGAGCTCGACGGCGTGGTGAACCTCAGCCCGGCCGGGAGGACCGGCTCGCTGTTCGCCGACGCGCTCGCCGACCCCGAGCTGATGGCCGCCGTGGCCGCCTACGCGGGGCCGGGGCGCAGAATCCGGCTGATCCCGCACACCACCACCGCCGACCTGTGGCGGTTCGCCGAGGCCCTGCGCACCGGACACGGCATCGAGGTCGAACTCCCGGAGAGCACACCGCGGCAGGAGCTGCGCGACCGGTTCGACACCAAGACCGGCCTGCGCGATCTGGCCGCCGACCTCGGCATGGCCGACGGGCCCTGCCGCGTCCCGGACGGTGTGCACTGCGCCGGGAGCGAGGAGATCCCGGCGGCGGTGCGGAAAATGCTCGCGACGGGAAGGCCCTGCATCGTCAAGGCGGACCGGGGCGAGGCGAGCATCGGCCTGCTGATCTTCCGGCCCGGCGCCGACGACATCGACGAACGCCTGGCCGCGAGCCCGTTCTACGGCGAGGACGCGGTGGTGGTCGAGGAGTTCGTCGAGGGGGACATCGCGTTCCCGTCGGTGGAGTACATGGTGCCCGAGAACGGCCGGCCCCACCTCTGCTACACGACCGACATGCTCTTCGAGGGAGAGACCCACCTGCGCGGCAACGTCACCGCGCGGGAGCTCAAGGACGAGTGGTGGTACGGGCCGCTGACCGAGGGCGGGCACCGGCTGGCCGAGGAGATGCAACGGCGCGGCTACCGAGGGCACTTCGGTATCGACGCGATCGCCCGCGATGGCATCGTCCACATGCACGACCTCAACGCCCGCCGCACCGGCTCGACCCACGTCCACGAGTTCGGCGACCAGCTCATCGGCCCCGGCTACCTCACCACCCACGCGATCGGTAACTACGATTTCTACGGGCTCCCGGACGGACTGAAGCTGGAGGAGGTGCTGCGACTGCTCGGGCACCTCGTGGCCTCGCCCCGGCACGCGGACCGAGGGGTGGTCCCGACCGAGCTCACCGATCTGCACACTGGAAGACTGAGCTGCATGTTCTTCGCACCGAGTCTGGCAGACCTGCACGATCTGATAGCCGAGGCCAGAGCGGCCCTGGGCCCCGACCTGTGACCAGCACGCTGCCCGCCGTCGCGACGGCACGACGCTGGCTGGTGCTGGCCGTGGTGCTGCTGTGCTTCCTGCCCGCCGCCGTCGATGTCACCATCCTCACCATCGCCGTGCCCACCCTGGCCGACGAGTTGCACGCGTCCCCGACCGAACTGCTGTGGATCGTGGACGTGTACTCGCTCCTGATGGTGGGACTGGTGCTGGTCACCGGGCCGTTGGGCGACCGCATCGGACACAAACGGCTGCTGCTGGCCGGGCTGGCGGTGTTCGGCGCGGCCTCGGCGCTGTGCGCGACCGCGTCGGGGCCCCTGGCCCTGGTCGGCTCCCGGGCCGTGCTGGCGGTCGGCTCGGCGATGATCATCCCGGCCACGCTGGCGCTCATCCGGCAGACCTTCGACAGCGGCCATGACCACGCGGTGGCCATCGGGGCGTGGAGCGCGGTCGCGGCGGGCGCGTCGGCGCTGGGGCCGGTGGCGGGCGGCTTCCTGCTCCATCACTTCTGGTGGGGCTCGACGTTCCTGGTCAACCTGCCGGTGGTGGCGGTGGCCATGCCCGCCGTGGCCCTGCTCCTGCGCAACGAGGCGGAGGCCGAGCGACAGCCCTGGGAGGCCACGTCGCCCGTCCTCTCCGTCGTGGGGCTGCTGGGTACCGCCTACGCCATCATCGCCGTCACCCACGACGGCGTCGGACCGGCGGAAGTGCTGCTGCCGGGTGCGCTGGGCGTCACCGCGCTGGTCCTGTTCGTACGGCGGCAGCAGCGGGCGAAGCACCCGATGCTGGACCTCTCCCTCTTCCGGCTGCCCCTGCTGCGCGCGGGGGTGGTGGCCTCGGTGCTGCCGGTGCTGGTGATGGTCGGGTTCGAGCTGCAACTGGTGCAGTACCTCCAGTTCGCCAAGGGATTCTCGGCCGCGGACGCCGCGCTGCACCTGCTGCCGATGCCCGTGGCCGCCGTGGTGGCGGGGCTGGTGGGCGGGCCGATCGCCTCCCGCACGGGACCGCGCGCCGGTGTGCCCGCGGGCCTGCTGCTCGCCGCGATGGGGTACGCCCTGGTCGCCTCCGGCACGCTGCTCCCGCTGGGCCTGGTGCTGATCGGTCTCGGCCAGGGCCTGGTCCAGACGGTCGCC
The DNA here is from genome assembly GCF_055558795.1 of Streptomyces sp. NPDC025618. NCBI lineage: Bacteria > Bacillati > Actinomycetota > Actinomycetes > Kitasatosporales > Streptomycetaceae > Streptomyces > Streptomyces sp. NPDC025618. Next base: position 138,821 of record NZ_JBVHLW010000013.1, read on the forward strand.
TCGAACCTCATCATGGTCACCGCGCCCTCCGAACAGGCGGGCGCGGCGGCCGGGATCGAATCCGTCTCCTACGAGGTCGGGGCCGGTCTGGGCATCGCCGTCTTCGGCACGGTCACCACGGTGACCTACCGCCTGCTCCTGCCCGCGGGCACGTCGTCGACCCCCCTGACGGCGGGCGACTCCCCGGAGACGGCCCAGGTGCTCTCCGACGCGTTCCACACCATCACCTGGCTCGCGGCCGCTCTCACTCTCGTCACGATCTTCCTGGCCATGCCGAGGCGCCGAACGCGCGCGTGAGGGAGCGGTATCCGCCGTTGCGGACTGCTGCTTCGGGAACCGGGGCAAGCACTGGTGCACCGGTGGCAACGGGTCTCCGGAGGGGGTTGTCATCGCGGCGGGCAATCCGCCTTGACTGCCGCTGGTGGGAGACCTCCTGTCGGCGCCGTTTCCCCGAGGGCCTGCGTGCCCCCCCCCGGAGGCCGGGGGGCTCCAGGCGGTGCGTCAGCGAGAACCGCGTGGTCTTCGCCGGTGTCCCGGAAAGACGTGCCCTGTCAGTTCAGTTACTCGCTCGCCTGTCGGATGCGGGCGCACCGCCCGGGCGGCACGGGATCAGGACGTGCCGCGGCCGGCGACGAAGTCGCGTACGCGGTCGACCATGCCGGTGCCGGGGGCCAGCAGCTTGTTGGCGGGCGGGGTGTCGGGGGCGGAGGGGGGCGGCCGGGTCGGTGCCGACCCGCCGCGTCGGGCATCCGTTCCCGCCCCGCGACCGGCCTTGACCACTGTCGCGGGACGCCTCACCGAGTGCCCCGGATCGCGATCGGCAACCGGTGCAACTGCTCCGCCTCCCCTGTCGGGCGGCGCCCAACAGGGCCTGAACCAGGGCGGTCGGTGCGAAGTCGTCGTCCAGCCCGCTCGGGGAGAGGGAGGCTGTCGCCCGCAGCGGGCGGCCGGTCGACTGGACGCCGGGGCAGGACCAGGCGGTACGCCGGCAGGTACCGGCTCGTAGGCTGTCCCTATGACCGAGATCCAGCCCCCGACGCCCTCCGACGCCTTCGAGCTGCTGCTGGCCGGCAACCGGCGCTTCGTCGCGGGTGCCCCTGAGCACCCGAACCAGGACGCTGTCCGCCGTGCCGAGATCGCGCCGGGACAGCAGCCCTTCGCCGTGCTGTTCGGGTGCTCCGATTCCCGGCTGGCTGCCGAGATCATCTTCGACCGTGGCCTGGGCGACTTGTTCGTCGTACGCACCGCCGGGCACGTGGTGGGCTCGGAGGTGCTCGGGAGCATCGAGTACGGGGCCGACATACTGGACTGCCCGCTGGTGGTGGTGCTCGGCCATGACTCCTGCGGCGCGGTCGGTGCGGCATGCGCCGCGCTGGAGGACGGCATGGCACCGGCCGGCTACGTCCGCGATGTCGTCGAGCGGGTGACCCCCAGCGTGCTGGCGGCCCGGGCGGCCGGACGCACCGAGCCGCAGGAGGTCCTCGCCGAGCACGTCAAGCACACCGTCGAGCTGCTGCTGGACCGCTCCCGGATCCTCGCCGAGAAGGTCGCTGCCGGACAGACCGCCGTCGTGGGTCTGTGCTACCGCCTGGCCGACGGCAGCGCCCGACTGGTCGCGGCCCACGGACTCGACGCGGCAGCTCCGGCCGCGACCTGACGGCCGGATACGCCGCTTGTCCCGGACCGTCGAGAACTCGGTCGGTTCAGGGCAGGGGAGTGCCGCCGGTGGCGTTGATGATCTCTCCGGTGATGTATGTGGCCTGGGGGGAGGCGAGGAAGACGTAGGCGGGGGCCATCTCGGCGGGCTGCGCCGGGCGGCCGAGGGGGGACTGTTTGCCGAACTCGGTGGTGTCGGGCATCGTCGCGGGGATCAGCGGAGTCCACACGGGGCCGGGGGCGACGGCGTTGACCCGGATGCCGTCCTCGGCGAGCATCTGTGCCAGGCCCTGGGTGAAATTGACGATCGCGCCCTTGGTCATCGCGTAGTCCAGCAGGTGCGGACTGGGTTTGTACGCCTGGACGGAGGTGGTGTTGATGATGCTGCCCCCCTTCGGGATATGGGGCAGGCTCATCTTCGACAGCCAGAACATGCCGTAGAGGTTGGTGCGCATCACCCGGTCGAACTGCTCCGTCGAAATCGCCGAGATGCCGTCGGGCTGGGACATCTGATAAGCGGCGTTGTTGACGAGGATGTCGATGCGGCCCGACTCCCGCACCGCCCGGTCCACCAGGGCCCGGCAGGCGCTCTCGTCGCGGATGTCGCACTCCACCGCCACGGCCCGGCGGCCCGCCTCCGTCACCAGCTCCGAGGTCCGTCCGGCTTCCCCCTCCTCCCCGGCGAGGTGGGTGAAGACGATGTCGGCGCCCTCACGGGCGTAGGCGAGGGCGACGGCCCGTCCGATACCCGAGTCTCCTCCGGTGATGACGGCGATACGGTCCTTCAGCACGTCGTGGCCCTGGTAGGAGTCCTCCCCGTGGTCCGGGGGCGGGTCCATCGGGCCGGTCCATCCCGGGTGTGTCTGTTCCTGGTCGGGCAGATCGGGGCGGGGGTGCCGGGTCACCGGGTCGGGGAACGCGTTGTCGCTCATGATCGTGATGCCTCCGGGGCGGGGTCCAGGGGTTGTTCAGCGCGGGGGGTAGGGCGTTTCCTTGAGGACCTTCGCGAGGTGGGCGGCGTTCAGGGCGAGGGAGCGGGTGGTCTTCGCGACGGCTTCGGGGGTCTCGTCCAAGTCCTGATAGTCCGTACCCTGCTGGGCTTCGCCGACCCAGTAGGTCGCCGCCCCCGGGGCAAGGGTGAAACCGAGATCGTTCAGCCCCTGGAAGAGTTCGGCGCTGACGTGGTGGGCTCCGTCCTCGTTGCCGACGACCGCGACCAGGCCGACCTTCCCGTACGGAAGCTGCCGGCCCGCGTCGTCGGTCTCGGAGATGTCGGCGTTGAGCCGCTCCAGGACGCGCTGGGCGAGGCTGGAGGGGTGGCCGAGCCAGATCGGGGTCGCCAGCAGCAGGATGTCCGCCGCCAGCACCTTCTCCCGCAGCGCGGGCCACGCGTCACCGCCGCCCATATCGACCGCCACGCCGGTCTTCACATCGTGGTCGGCAACCCTGACGATCTCCCCGGGCACTCCCAGGCTCTCCAGCTCATCCATCACCTGCTGGGCCAGCAGATGGCTGCTCGACGGGCCCGGCGAGGGGGTGAGCGTGCACACGAGGGCAAGGGCGCGGTTCACGCTCGTCCTCCCGTGGGTTCGGATTCAGGGCTCCAGCGTGCCCCGGTGGGGGGGGGGGGGGGGGGGGGGGGGGCCCCCCCGGGGGGAAGGGGCGGAAAAGGGCGCGTCGGACGCCGGTGTGGAGGGTGTGGTGTTGTGGTTATGGCTTTGCACAACTCTGGTTTTCCTTCCTCTCGTTGC
>NZ_JBVHLW010000014.1:0-20727 GCF_055558795.1 Streptomyces sp. NPDC025618
GACCAACATCGACCACCTCACAAAAAAAAACCCCCCCCCCCCCCCCCCCCCTTCTCCCCCCCCCCCCCCCCCCCCCCCCCCACCCCGGACGAAAAGCACCAACGGGGGAGCAAGATGACAGGGCCGGACCACGGACCTGACGCACGAGGGCCCATCGCCGTCATCGGCATGGGATGCGCCTATCCGGGCGCATGGGGGACCGAGGAGTTCTGGGACCTCCTCATCGACGGCCGCGACGCCATCGGTGACATCCCGGAATCCCGCTACGACACCCAGGAGTTCCACGCACCGCGCCCCGGCACACCGGGCCGCACCACCGCCCGCCGCGGCGGCTTCCTCGACGGCCTCGCCGCCGCCGTCGGTCCCGACGCCTTCCCCGCCGAGGAATTCGGGGTGGCTCCGCGCGAGATCGAGGACATGGACCCGCAGCAGCGGCTGCTCCTGCTGACCGCGCGCGCCGCCCTCCGGGACGCCGGACTCACCACGGAGCGCCTCGCGGGCAGCCGCACCGCCGTCTTCGCCGGCCAGTCGCACGCCGACCACTGGGACAATCTCCGCGACCGCGGCCGCGACACCCTGGACCTCGACACCTTCAGCGGCACCCACCAGCGCGGCCTGCTGTCCGGCCGCCTCTCGTACGCCTTCGACCTGCGCGGCCCGAGCGTCACCGTCGACACCGCCCAGGCGTCCTCGCTCGTGGCCCTGCACCTCGCCGTGCGCAGCCTGCGCCACGGCGAGGCCACCACGGCCCTCGCGGGCGGCGTCAGCCTCGTTCTCGGCCCCTCCGCCGACATCATGCTCTCCCAGGCGGGCGCGCTCTCCCCGGACGGGCGCTGCAAGTTCGGTGACGCCACCGCCGACGGCTTCGTCCGCTCCGAGGGTGCCGGGATCGTCGTCCTCAAGCCGCTGGACCGGGCGCTCGCCGACGGGGACCGGGTCCGGGCCGTCATCCTCGGCAGTGCCGTCAGCAACGACGGCCGCGCCAAGGCACGGCTGACCGACCCCTCGCGGGAGGGCCAGGCGGCCGCCATGCGGTGGGCCTACGAGGACGCCGGGATCGTGCCCGGCGAGGTCGCGTACGTCGAGGCCCACGGCACCGGCACCCGGATCGACCCGGTGGAGCTCGGGGCGCTCGGCGACGTGCTCGGCGAGGGCCGCCCGGCGGGACACCCCTGTCTCGTCGGCTCGGTCAAGACCAACATCGGCCATACCGAGGCGGCCGCGGGCGTCGCGGGTGTGATCAAGACCGTGCTCGCGCTCGAACACGGCACCGTGCCGGGCGGCCTGCACTTCGAGACGCCCCACCCCGCCGTGGACTGGGACCGGCTGCCCCTCGTCGTCCCCACCCGGCCGCAGCCCCTGCCGCGCCGGGACGGACGCCCGGTGATCGCCGCCGTCAACGGACAGAGCATCTCCTCCACCAACGTCCACCTCGTGCTCGCCCAGGCCCCGCAGGCCCCCGGCACCGCGCACTGACACGGGCCCCGCTTCCCGCCCGGCTCCGACGGCCGCGGCCGGCGCCCACCACCCACAGCATTCCCCGCACCGCCGCGGGCAACGGCATGCCCATTATGGAGAAAAATCGTGATTTCTGACCTCTTCGTGGACCATGGCAACCCCTTGCAGATCGAAAGAGTCAGGGCCCTGGACCCACTCGCCGCGGACGCCGCGCTCGCCCGCCTCCCCGAGCTCAACTCCCGCGCCGACGTCCCCACGCTGACGGCCATGCTGCGCGATCTCACCCCCAGCCTCGACGCCGTGGCCCTCTACTCGACGGACGAGTGCCTGGCCGTGATGCGCGACCTCGGCATGCTGCTCGGCTCGCTCAAGCGCCACGACACCGAACCCGCCGAGGTCGTCCCCGAGGCCGTCCCCGTGCTGCTGGAGCTCGGCCGCCGCACCGGCATGATCCCCCGGGACACCGTGCACCACTACACCACCTGGAACCCCACCGGCGAACGCCAGCGCTCGTACACCGGCGATCCGCAGGAATTCTGCCTGCAGGACTCCGTCCGGATGGTCTTCCCGCAGCTGCGCCAGGGCCTCGAACTGTGCGACATGCTCTCCTGGACCGACCCCGCGGAGCAGAAGTTCGCGGCCGTCCTCGACGAACTCACCGATCTGCTGGGCGCGATGGTCGACTCCATCGACATGGTGGTCAAGGAGGTCGGCCCGGCCTTCTTCGCCCGCGTCCTGCGCCCGTACTACGAGAACGTCACCCTCGCCGGCGAGACCTACCTCGGGCCGGCCGCCGCCCAGGTGCCGCTGTGGCTCATCGACCTGTCCGTCTGGGCCTCCGACCACAGCAGGCCCGAGTACCAGGAATTCCTGCGCCACTCGATCCCCTACAGCCTGCCCCGCTGGCGTGAGCTCTACGACTCCTGGCTGCACGCGCCCTCTCTCGTCACGCGTCTCGTGGCGGCGTTCGGCACCGACCCCGCCGTCACCGAGCGGTCCGAGCCCCAACTCCTGGAGAGCGCCGAGGCCCTGCTCCGCCTGCTGCGCGTGATCATGGTCTTCCGCGGCCGGCACCTGGGCATCGCCCGCAAGGCGTACCAGGAGGACCTGCGGCTCTTCCCGGTCGGCAGCGGTGGCGCCAGCGTCGAACTGCTCAAGCAGATCCTCGACCTGACGCGCGACAACGCCAACCTGACCCGCGGTGCCGCGGACGGGAAGAAGGCCGCCTCGTGAAGATCCTGATCGCCGGAGGCGGCATCGGCGGCCTCGCCGCCGCCCTCAGCCTGCACGCCGAGGGCTTCACCGACATCACCGTCGCCGAGACCGTCCAGGAGATCCGCCCCCTGGGCGTCGGCCTCAACATCCTCCCCAACGCCGTCCGCGAACTCGACGAACTGGGCGTCTACGAGGACCTGGCCGCCCTCTCGGTCCGGACGGGCGAGCTGTCGTACTACAACAGGTTCGGCAGCCTCATCTGGAACGAACCGCGCGGCCTCGGCGCGGGCTACAACTGGCCTCAGCTGTCCATCCACCGCGGACGGCTTCAGATGGTGCTGGCCGACGCCGTGCGCAAGCGGCTCGGGCCGGCCTCGATCGTGACGGACACCCGGATCACCGGATTCACGTCGGTGCCCACCGGCCGGCTCCGGGTGTCCGTCACCCACCCCTCCACCGCGACCCGTTCCGACACCGAGGCCGACGTGCTGATCGGCGCCGACGGGATCCACTCCGCGGTGCGGGCCGCGCTCCACCCCGACGAGGGGCCGCCCCGCTGGAACGGGCTCGTCGTCTGGCGCGGCGCGACCTGGAGCAAGCCCTTCCTCAACGGCCGGACAATGATCATCGCCGGTGACGACCGCCGCCGCGGCGTCGTCTACCCCATGACCACGGGCGCGAGCCCCGACGAGCCCGTCCTGATGAACTGGGCCGTGGCCCGCCGCGCCGACAGCGGCGAGGTCCCCGACCGCGCCGACTGGAACCGCAAGGTCCGCCCGGAGGAGTTCCTCCCGCACTTCGCCGACTGGGACTTCCCCTGGCTGGACATCCCCGGCCTGGTCCGCACGGGCGACGAGGCGTTCGAGTACCCCATGGTGGACCGCGACCCGCTGCCCCACTGGACCTCCGGCCGGGTGACCCTCCTCGGCGACGCGGCCCACGCCATGTACCCCATGGGCTCCAACGGCGCGACCCAGTCGATCGTGGACGCCCGGGTGCTCGCCCAGTGCCTGGCCCGGCACACCGATCCGGGCGAGGCCCTCGCCGCCTACGAGGAGTGCCGCCGTCCGGCCATGACCCAACTACAGGCCAGAAACCGCCAGATGGGCCCCGAGATCGTCATCAACATCGCCCATGAGCGGGCCCCGGACGGCTTCGCCTCCATCCACGACGTGATGAGCGAGGCCGAACTCGCCGCGATCTCCGCGCAGTACGCCCAGGCCGGTGCCTTCGACACCGACACCGTCAACCAGCGTCCGGACGGCCGGGCCCGAGTGGTGAAGGTCAGCGGATGAGACTCGACATCTACTCCGACATCTCCTGCCCCTGGTGCTATGTGGGCAAGCGGAACGCCGAGCGGGCCGTCGCGGCCTTCGGCGCGGACCGTGTCGAGATCGTGCTCCACCCGTACCAGATCGACGGCGAGCACCCCGGGCACGCCGTGCCGATGCTGGAGTGGCTGGCCGGGAAGTACGGCGTCGCCAAGGCCACGGCGATGAGCGAGGAGGTCACCGAGGCGGGCAAGGCGCTCGGCATCACCTTCCGCAACGCGAGCGGCTACGCGGTCAACACCCTTCAGGCGCACCGGCTGCTGCGGCTCGCGGGGCGCGACTACGGCCAGGAGGTCCGGTCCCGGCTGGAGGAGCTGCTGTTCGCCGCCTACTTCACCGAGAACGGCGACGTCTCCGACCCGGAGCTGCTCGTGGACCGCGCCGTACGCGCGGGGATGGACGGCGACCGGGCCGCCGCGTACCTCGCCTCGGACGAGGAGCTCGCCGAGGTCCGGGCCGCCGTCGCCCGGTCGCGCGGGCGCGTGCAGGCCGTGCCCGCCTTCGTCTTCGACGACGGCACCACGCTGGTGGGCCCGCGGGACGAGGAGACCATCCTGCGCGCGCTCCAGCGAGCCGCCGACAGCGCGTAACCGACCGGGCGCGCACGCAACACAAGGGGGAATCAGGTGTGAACGACAACGGGAGCGCGGGCGGCAGTTCGGAGCTGCGCAAGGCCCTCAGCGGCCGTCACGTACGCATGATCGGGCTCGGCGGCGCCATCGGCACCGGGCTCTTCCTGGGATCCGGGCTGGCCATTTCCATGGCCGGGCCCTCGGTGATCGTCGCGTACGCGGCCGGGGCGGTCCTGGCGCTCGCCCTCGCCTACGCCCTGGCGGAGATGACCGTGGCGCACCCCGGCGCCGGGGGTTTCGGCGCCATCGCGCACGCCTACCTCGGGCCCTGGGCGGGCTTCGTCCAGCGCTGGATGTACTGGGTGGCCCAAGTGGTCAACATCGGCAGCGAGGTCACCGCCGCCGGCATGTACGTCCGCTTCTGGTGGCCGCAACTCCCGCTGTGGGTGCCCGTCGTCTTCTTCTCCCTCGCGATGTTGCTGGTCAACGCCGCCTCGGTGCGCTTCTTCGGCGAGTTCGAGTACTGGTTCGCGATGATCAAGGTCGTCACGATCGTGGTGTTCGTGCTGCTCGGGCTGGCCTGCGTCACGGTGGGGCTGCCCGGCCGTGAGCCCGTCGGCCTCGGGGCGTGGACGGAGCACGGCGGCTTCGCGCCCGGCGGCCTCACCGGCCTGTGGCTCGCCATGACCGTGGTGACCTTCGGCTATATGGGCACCGAGGCCGTCGCGCTCACCGCCGCCGAGTCCCGCGACCCGGCGCGCGACATCCCCCGCGCCGCCCGCGGCATGGTGCTCAGGCTCGCCCTGTTCTACCTGCTCGCCATGGCGGTCGTGGTCACCGTCGCACCGCTCACCGGTGACGGCTCCGCGGCCGGCAGCCCCTTCGTGCGGCTGTTCAGCACGGCCGGGATCCCCGGCGCCGTCACCGTGATGAACTTCGTCGTCCTCACGGCCGCGCTCTCCGCCATGAACACCAATCTCTATGTGAGCGCCCGGATGGTGTACTCGCTCGCACGGGACGGCTACGCGCCCCGCCGCCTCGGCCGCCTCAACTCCCAGGGAGCGCCGGGGAACGCGCTGCTGCTCTCGGCTGTCGGCCTGACCCTGGCCACGGTCCTGTCGGTCACCGCGCCGGGGTCCGCCTTCGCGCTGCTGGTGGGCATCGCGACCTTCGGCGCGCTCGTCACCTGGCTGCTGATCTTCGCCACACAGTGGGCGTTCCACCGCAGCCGCCGCGCCCGGGCACTTCGTCCCTCACCGATCCGGCTGCCCGGCGCCCCGGTGACCACGGCCCTCGCCATGGTGATGATCGTCGCGGTGATGGTGACCATGGCCTTCACCGAACAGTTCGCCGACGCCCTGCTCTTCGGCGTCCCGTTCCTGCTGCTCGTCTCGGCCTCCTACGGCCTCGTACGCCGCAGGCGCCGCGCCGCCGGACCCGAACCGGCCGCCCCGCCCCGGGAACTGAGCCCTTCCCGGTAGGCACACCCCACCCGTCCTTCCCGCGAAGCCCGGCACGCCGACAAGCTTCCGCAAGTCCAGCAAGAGAGAACGACCTTCACATGAGTCTCGACACCGACGTGGGCACTCCCGCTGTCACCCCGGCCCCCGCCTCCGTTTCCGACGGCGACGACGTCCGCGCCCTGGACCGCGTCGTGATCCGCTTCGCCGGCGACTCCGGTGACGGCATGCAGCTCACCGGCGACCGGTTCACCTCCGAAGCGGCCGAATTCGGCAACGACCTCGCGACGTTCCCCAACTTCCCGGCCGAGATCCGCGCCCCCCAGGGCACCCTCCCCGGTGTCTCCAGCTTCCAGCTGCACTTCGCCGACCACGACATCCTCACCCCCGGCGACCGGCCGGACGTCCTCGTGGCCATGAACCCCGCCGCGCTGAAGGCCAACCTCGGTGACCTCCCCGCGGGCGGCACGCTCATCGTCAACACCGATGAGTTCACCAAGCGCAGCCTGGCCAAGGTCGGCTACGCGGCGGACCCGCTGGAGGACGGCTCCCTCGACGCCTACCACCTGCACAAGGTGGCCATGGCCACCCTCACCAGGGGCGCGCTGGAGGAGACCGGGCTGGCGAAGAAGGACGCCGAACGGGCGAAGAACATGTTCGCACTCGGCCTGCTGTCCTGGATGTACCACCGGCCCACCGCCGGCACCGAGCGCTTCCTGCGGGAGAAGTTCGCCAAGCGCCCCGAGCTGGCCGAGGCCAACATCCTCGCCTTCCGCGCCGGCTGGAACTACGGCGAGACCACCGAGTCCTTCGCGGTCACCTACAAGGTCGCCGCGGCCGCACTGCCCGCCGGCACGTACCGCCAGATCACCGGCAACACCGCGCTCGCCTACGGCATTGTCGCCGCCGGACGCCGCTCCGGGCTGCCCGTGCTGCTCGGCACCTACCCGATCACGCCCGCGTCCGACATCCTGCACGAGCTCTCCAGGCACAAGGCGTTCGGCATCGCCACCGTGCAGGCGGAGGACGAGATCGCCGGGATCGGCGCGGCCCTCGGCGCCGCGTTCGGCGGTGCGCTCGGGGTGACCACGACCTCGGGGCCCGGCGTCGCCCTGAAGGCGGAGACCATCGGCCTCGCCGTGATGACCGAGCTCCCGCTGCTGATCATCGACGTGCAGCGCGGCGGCCCGTCCACCGGCCTGCCCACCAAGACCGAACAGGCCGACCTGCTCCAGGCGATGTACGGCCGCAACGGCGAATCGCCCCTGCCGGTGGTGGCTCCCCGCTCCCCGGCGGACGCCTTCGACGCCGTCCTGGAGGCCACCCGGATCGCCCTGACCTACCGCACGCCCGTGATGCTGCTGTCCGACGGGGCCATCGCCAACGGCTCGGAGCCCTGGCTCGTCCCCAGCGCCGCCAGTCTGCCCGACCTGCGCGTGGACTTCGCCGCCGAGCCCAACGCCACGGACGGGTCCGGCGACTTCTGGCCCTACCTCCGCGACCCCGAGACCCTCGCCCGGCCATGGGCGGTGCCGGGCACCCCCGGCCTCGAACACCGCATCGGCGGGCTGGAGAAGGCCGACCGCACCGGCAACATCTCCTACGACCCGGACAACCACGAGAAGATGGTCCGCCTCCGGCAGGCCAAGGTCGACGGCGTGCGGGTCCCCCGCCTCGCCGTGGACGATCCCGGCGGCGACGCCCGCGTCCTGGTGCTCGGCTGGGGCTCCACCTACGGCCCCATCGGCGCGGCCTGCCGCCGGGTCCGCGCCGCGGGAGGCCGCATCGCCCAGGCCCACCTGCGCCACCTCAACCCCTTCCCGGAGAACCTGGGCGAGGTCCTCGCCGCGTACGACCGTGTCGTCGTGCCGGAGATGAACCTCGGACAGCTCGCGACCCTGCTCAGGGCGAAGTACCTCGTGGACGTCGTCAGCCACACCAAGGTCACGGGCCTGCCCTTCATGGCGGAGGAGCTCCAGGGCGTACTGACCGATGTGATCGGAGAACCGCAAGCATGACAGCGATCGACCTCGGCATGCCCGCGCGCGGCGGCCTCGACGGCGTGCCCGCCGCCCCCGGCCCGCAGACGGCCAAGGACTTCAAGTCCGACCAGGAAGTGCGCTGGTGCCCCGGCTGCGGCGACTACGCGGTCCTCGCCGCCGTGCAGTCCTTCATGCCCCAGCTCGGGCTGGCGAAGGAGAACGTCGTCTTCGTCTCCGGCATCGGCTGCTCCTCCCGCTTCCCGTACTACATGGACACCTACGGGATGCACTCCATCCACGGCCGCGCCCCCGCCATCGCCACCGGCCTCGCGACCGCGCGCGAGGACCTGTCGGTGTGGGTCGTCACCGGCGACGGCGACGCCCTGTCCATCGGCGGCAACCACCTCATCCACACGCTGCGCCGCAACGTCAACCTCAAGATCCTCCTGTTCAACAACCAGATCTACGGCCTGACGAAGGGCCAGTACTCGCCGACCTCCGAGGTCGGCAAGGTCACCAAGTCCACGCCGATGGGCTCCCTCGACACGCCGTTCAACCCGGTCTCCCTCGCTCTGGGCGCCGAGGCCACCTTCGTGGCCCGCGCCCTCGACTCCGACCGCAAGGGCCTCACCGAGGTCCTGCGCGCGGCGGCCGGACACCGGGGGACGGCGCTCGTGGAGATCTACCAGAACTGCCCGATCTTCAACGAGGGCGCCTTCGACGCGCTCAAGGAGCCGGGCGTGCGCGAGCGGCACATCATCGGGCTGCGGCACGGCGAGCCGATCCGCTTCGGCGCGGACGGCGAGCTCGGTGTGGTCCGCGACGCGGACGGCCGCCTCGCCGTGCGGCCCGTGGCCGAGGCCGGGGAGGAGGCGCTGGTCGTCCACGACGCCACCGAGGCCGACCCGGCCTACGCCTTCGCGCTGTCCCGCCTCGGCGGCCAGGACCGTGCCCACACGGTGACGGGCGTCTTCCGCTCGGTCTCCCGGCCGGTCTACGACGACCAGGTGCGCGAGCAGGTCGCCCGGGCCCGCGACGCGGGCGAGCCGGACCTGGACGCCCTCCTGCGGGGCAGGGACACCTGGACCGTCACCGGGTGAAGCCGGCCGGCGGGGGTGTCACGCTTCGGCGAGACCGGCACCCCCGCCCACCTCCCGTTCCCGCCCGCCCGGGTGGCGGTGGCGCCAGAGCCAGAAGACCGCGCTGCAGCCGACCGCCCACGCCCCCAGGACCGCGAACGGGAAGGCGTGCTGGTGGCCGCCGAAGTAGACCGCCGTGTGCTGGGCGTTGACCGAGGCGCCCGGGGGCAGCCAGCGGCCGACCGTGCCCAGGAAGGAAGGCAGCAGCGGCCAGGACACCGCGCCGCCCGAGGAGGGGTTGCCGAGCAGCACCAGCAGGCTCCACGTCGGGAGCATCGCCCAGCGACCGATCAGGGTGTTGAACATCGTGAAGACCATCCCCGACGCGAACATCGTCAGCGCCAGGATCAGCCACGACTCCGTGAACGGCAGCCGCAGAGCGCCCAGGCCCCAGTCGACGACGGCGGCGATCGCGAAGCCGCCCAGCACCGACTGCAGCAGGGTGAAGGCGATGCGCTCGCCCGGGTTCAGCCGGGCCGCGTGCACGCTCAGCTGGATCGCGCCGATGAAGCCGACCACCGACGCGGCGAGCGAGACGTAGAACAGCGCGAGCCCCCGCGGGTCGCCCTTCTGCAGCGGCTTGATGTCCGTGACCGTCACCGGCACGCCGATGGCCGCGCCCACCCGGGGCGCCGTCTCGGTCAGCAACTGCGCGACCGAGGCACCCGACGCGCCCGCCACGGACAGCGCGGCACGCCCGTCCGCCCGCTCCTCCAGGATCGCGAACACCCGCTGCTCCTCCACCGCCCCCAGAGCCCGCCGGTACGTGCCGTAGTGGTGCAGCTTGAGCGTGGCCCCGAGGGCCTTCTCCATCCCCTGCACGAACTGGGCCCGCTTCACCTCGGAGGCCGGCACCCCGGTCACGGCGGTGGGGATGCTGCGGGGCGTGGGGTTGGCCATGCAGTACGTGTACGACCCGGCGAAGAGCCCGGCCGCCGCGGCGACGAGCACCACGAGCACGGCGGCTGGAAAGAACGGCGACCGCCGGAACGCCGCCCAGTGTCCGCCGACTGTGGATCCGATGCTGTTTCCGGCCGTGCCTTTCTCGTTCACGCCCTCACCATAGGCGGGCAAATGTGAACATCACGGGCATCAGGGCTCTGTCGCGAGCGGCGGTCGCCGCTCAGGTGACCGTCGTGCGCTCCTGGAAGCGGTCGGCGTGGTGCTCCCCGGAGCCGACGACCTCGCTCAGGTGCCGCACCGCGGACAGCACGTCCCCGTGGGTGACATAGAGCGCGTTGACGCCGAAGCGCAGCATGTCCGGGGCGCGCATGTCACCGATGACGCCCCGCGCCGCGAGGGCCCGCACCAGCGCGTAGGCGTCCGGGTGGCGGAGGGTCACCTGGCTGCCGCGCCGTTCCGGGTCGCGCGGTGTGACCACGGTGAAACCGTGCAGGAGAGCGTCCGCGCAGTCCAGGAAGAAGGACGTCAGGGACAGGCTCTTGGCCCGTACGTCCGCCATGGCGACGCCGTCGAACGCCGTCAGCGCGGCCTCCAGGGCCAGCATCGACAGGATCGGCGGGGTGCCGATCCTGCCCCGTCCGACCCCCTCCGCCGGCGCGTAACCGCCGCTCAGGCCGAACGGCTCGGCGTGCCCGTTCCAGCCCGTGAGCGGCTGGTCGAACGCCGCCTGGTGGCGCTCCGCGACGTACAGGAAGGCCGGGGCGCCGGGACCGCCGGACAGGAACTTGTAGCCGCAGCCCACGGCCAGGTCCGCGCCCAGCTCGTCCAGCCGGACGGGCAGCGCGCCCGCCGCGTGGCACAGGTCCCACAGCATCAGCCCGCCGGCCCGCCGCACGGCCCGAGTCACCGCGGCCATGTCGTACAGCTCGCCCGTGCGGTAGTCCACCGGGGAGTAACCGGCGACCGCGACCCGCTCGCCCTCCCGCGCCAGGAAGTCCGGCAGTCCGGCCGGCGGCACCCTGCGCACCTCCAGGCCGAACAGGCGGGCCACCGAATCGGCGATGTACTGGTCGGTGGGGAAGTGCCCCGGGTCCGTCAGCATCAGCTCGCGGCCGGGCCGCAGGCGGACCGCCGCCGACAGGGCGTTGAACAGCTGGACGCTCGTGGAGTCGCCGGCCAGCGTCTGCCCCGGGGCCGCGCCGACCAGCCGCCCGATCGCGTCCCCGACCCGCAGGGGCGCCTCCCACCACGCGTTGTCGTTCCACGACCGGATCAGGTCCGTGCCCCACTGCCGGTGCACGGCGTCCTCCATGACGGGAGGCACCGCGGCGGGCAGCGCCCCGAGGGAGTTGCCGTCCAGATAGACGACCCTCTCCGGCAGCAGGAACCGTTCCCGCACGGCGGCCAGCGGGTCGGCTGTGTCGAGCGCGCCCGCGCGGGCCGTCAGGGCGTCGAGGTCGTGGGTGGTGGCGGTGGTCACCGCGAGATCCTTTACTTGTCGGGGACGGCGGCCGGAGGCTCTCGCCCGAAACGGCGGCCGGTGGGGGAGGGGCGGCCTACGAGCAGTGCGCGCGGGACAGCCGGGCCAGCGTCTCGATCACCGACCCGCTCGCCGGTGAACCCGGCTCGATGAGCGTGTAGTGCCCGGTTCCCGGCAGGACCACGAGCTCCGCGTCCGTGTGCACGGCCAGGTAGCCGGTGAACTGCTCGTGCGGCAACTCCTCGTCCACCTCGCCGTGCAGCACGACCGTCGGCACACCGGTCGTGCCCGGCCCGCGCAGCATCGTCAGCGGGTCCACGGACGGCAGCAGCGACTCCACCCGGTCGGCGGGGCCGAGCAGTTCGAGCCCCGCGCCGTTGCTGAGGTCCTCACGGATCGTCGCGGCCAGGTCGGTGATCGGGGCCAGCGCCAGCACGGCCGTCGGCAGCTCGGTGGTGTGCCACGGGGAGTCCTCCGGCAGCAGCCC
This sequence comes from Streptomyces sp. NPDC025618, assembly GCF_055558795.1. Lineage (NCBI taxonomy): Bacteria > Bacillati > Actinomycetota > Actinomycetes > Kitasatosporales > Streptomycetaceae > Streptomyces > Streptomyces sp. NPDC025618. The sequence continues at coordinate 12,028 of NZ_JBVHLW010000014.1, forward strand.
GCGCGCGGCCGCCCACAGCGCGAGGTGACCGCCCGAGCAGTGCCCGGCCAGCACATACCGCCGCCCCGCCGGGATCGTGTCCAGCAGCAGCGCGATGTCGTCGAAGGTCGCCGGATAGCCGCCCGCGCCGCCGGCCCGGCGGAAACCGGGCAGCACCGTGGTGAAGCCGTTCTTCGCCAGATGCGCGGCGAACGGCGTCAGGTGCATCCGGTCGTAACGCCAGTAGCCACCGTGCAGCAGGATCACCAGCGGCGCGTCCGGGTCCTCCGCGGGCCACATGTCGTACGACTGATGCGGGTGGTCACCGTACTTGTGGTGGGAGGGCGCGAGGACCGGCCGCAGGCTCAGCACCCGGCGCTCCTCCTCGGCCGCGAAATCGGAGATCGTCCTAGACATAGCTGCGGGCCGTCCATACCTCGGGGAACACGGAACGGGTGGCGCGCTTCTCCAGGAAGGCCACGCCCGGGGAGCCGCCACTGCCGGTCTTGGCGCCCATCGCCCGCCGGGTGGCCAGCAGATGGTCGCTGCGCCAGCGCAGCACCAGCTCGGCGATGTCGGTGAGCGCCTCGCCCAGCGCCACCAGCGGGTCGCTCTGCGGACCCGCGTAGATCTGCCGCCAGACCTCCTCGACCCCGGCGTCCGCCTGGTACGCCACCGTGCGGTCGCGCTCCAGCACCCCCTCCGGGACGGGCAGTCCGCGCCGGTGCAGATACGCCAGCACCTCGTCGTACAGCGACGGCTGGGTCAGGGCGTCCTCCAGCTCCGCGTGCACCCGGGGGTGACCGCGGTGCGGCTGGACCATCGAGCGGGACTTGTCGCCCAGCAGGAACTCCATGTGCCGGTACATCGCCGACTGGAAGCCGGACGCCTCGCCGAACGCCGCGCGGAAGCCGTTGAACTGCGCCGGGGTCAGCGAAGCGATCGGCCGCCACGAGTCGTTGAGCGCCTGGAGCGAACCGAGGCTCCGGCGCAGGGCCTCCATGGCCCGCTCGGCGTCGTCCTTCATCAGGGAGTCACGGGCGGTGCGCCACTCGTGGACTATCAGCGTGAACCACAGCTCCATCACCTGGGTCGTGACCAGGAAGGCCATCTCGCCGGGGTCGTTGGAGAGCGGCTGCTGGAGGTTGGTGAGCACCGAGGCGTGGACGTAGTCCTCGTACGGCGTCGTCCCGTCGAACTCCAGCAGGGAGTCGTCCTCTTCGAGCGCCTCGGGGACGGGCGCGCTGGTGCTGTCAGTCATAGGGGTCTCCTCGGACAGGGCCCCGCCGGCCGGAAGGCGCAGGGCGGAGGGAAGGTGCTCGGGCCGCGGCGGGCGGTGCGGTGCGCTCGCCGCGTGGTGTCCCGGGCAGGCGGCGGCGGTCGCGTCCCGGCGCCGCGCCCCGGCCCGTGCTTTTCGGGTGACCGGTGGGTCACAGGCCCAGATGGGCGCCTCCGGTGGCGTCCAGGTACTGACCGGTGACCCAGCGGGCGTCGTCGCTCGCCACGAACGCCACCACGTCGGCGATGTCGGCGGGCTCGCCGACCCGGTTGAAGGCGGAGACGGCCGCGTACATCGCCCGCACCTTCGGATCCTTCAGGGTCGGGTTGATCTCCGTGTCGACGAAGCCGGGCGCCACCGAGTTCACGGTGATGCCGCGCGGGCCGAGTTCCTTGGCGAGGGCGAGGGTGAGCGTGTCGATCGCGCCCTTGGTCATCGAGTAGGCGGAGATGTGCGGGATGGCGATCCGGGTGACGGCGGAGGAGATGTTGACGATCCGGCCGCCGTCGCGCAGCCGGCCGAGACCCTGCTGGATCACGAAGAACGGCGCCTTGACGTTGACGGCGAAGACCCGGTCGTAGTCCTCCTCGGTCACCGCGGCGATCGGCTTGGGGAGCGTGACACCGGCGTTGTTGACCAGGATGTCCAGACCCGGCCCGGCACCGTACCCCGCGAGGGCCGCGTCGAACGCCTCCCACAGGGCGACGGCGTCGCCGCTCACGCCGAGTTCGGCCCGGAAGGCGAACGCCTTGCCGCCCGCCGCCTCGATCAGCCCGACGGTCTCCTTCGCGGCCGTCGCGTCGTGCCCGTAGTGGACGGCCACCAGCGCGCCGTCCCGGGCCAGCCGCAGCGAGATGCTCCTGCCGATGCCCCGGCTGCCACCGGTCACCAGCGCGGTCCTGCCGGCGAGAGTGCCCATGGTTCCTGTCCTTACGTGTCGCTGTGTGTCGATGTCGTCGTTGGGCGCGTGGCGGCCCTGAGCGGCCCCTTGGGGCCGCTCAGGCGTCGAAGTCGAGCCCGACCTCGTCCGAGTCCGGCCGCGCCCGGCAGGCGAGGGTGTAGCCGCCCGCCAACTCGGCCTCGCCGAGGGCGTACTGCCGGTCCATGCGCACCGAGCCGGAGACCACCTTGGCCCGGCAGGTGCCGCACAGCCCGTCGCGGCAGGAGTACGGGGTCTCCGGCCGGGCCCGCAGCACGGCGTCCAGCACCACCCGGTCGCCGGGCCCCATGGTGGCCACCGTCGTCCGGCCGGCGAGCCGCGCGGTGATCCGCCCCTGCCGCGCCGGAACGTCATCGCCCCCGGCCTCCCGCGGCCCGTCGGCGGTCGAGAAGAGCTCCAGGCGCACCCGGGCCGGGTCGGCGCCCCAGCAGGCGAGCGCCTCGCGCACCGACTCGACCAGCCCCCAGGGGCCGCACAGGTAGAAGAACCCGCGGTCGTCCGGCTCGGCGCCCAGCAGGGCCAGCAGCTTGGTCAGCCGTCCGCTGTCGACCCGGCCGGAGAGCAGCTCCGCCTCGCGCGTCTCCTGGGAGAGCACATGGAGCGCGAAGAACCGGTCGACGTAGGCGTCCTTGAGGTCGGCGAGCTCGTCCGCCAGCAGCACCGACGCCGCCGTCCGGTTCGCGTAGACCAGCGAGACCCGGCACTCGGGGTCGTCCCGCAGCGCGGCCGCCGCCATGCTCAGCAGCGGCGTGATGCCACTGCCGCCCGCGATCAGCACGTGATGCGCGCCCGGGCGGTCCACCAGCCCGAAACCGCCTGTCGGCGCGGAGAGTTCGAGGGAGTCGCCCACGGCCAGATGCTCCGTGGCGTACTCCGCGAAGCCGCCCGGCCCCAGTCGCTTGACGACCAGGCGCAGCCCGGAGCGCTCCCCGGGCGGCAGGCAGACGGAATAGCTGCGGCGCAGCTCCGGTCCGCCGTCGCCGTCCGGGAGGTGCCGGACGGCCACATGCTGTCCGGCGCGGTGGGCGAAGACCCCGGCCAGGTGGTCCGGTACGTCCAGACGGATCGCGACCGCGTCGTCGGAGGCCCGTTCCACCTCCGTCACCCGCAGCCGGTGCCACACGCCCGCGTGCGGCGCGGCCGCCGTCCCGGTACTCATGGATGCCGTCGTCTCGGATGCCGTCGTCGGGGATGTCGTCGTCATGGCGGTCGTCACATCGCCTTCAGATGAGCGAAGGTCTCCTGGCACGCGGTGCACACCAGGACGGCTTGGCAGCGGGTCGCCCCGAACGCGCTCTGCGGACGGGTCGCCACGGAGCCGCAGTTGGGGCAGGGCAGGCCGAGCCCGAGCCGCACCGGCAGCGGCGCCCCGGGCGCCCCCGGCGGGGCGATGCCGTTCTCGGAGAGCTTGCGGCGGCCCTCCGCGCTGATCCAGTCGGTCGTCCACGCGGGCGACAGCAACTGCCTCACGCGCCCGTCGGGATGGCCGCAATCCGCCAGCGCCTCCCGGATCCCCGCCTCGATCGCGGGCATCGCGGGACAGCCCATGTAGGTCGGCGTGATGGAGACCTCCAGCGCGCCGTCCGCCGCCACTTCCACCGCACGGATCACCCCGAGGTCGTCCAGGGTCACCATGGGGAGCTCCGGGTCCGGCACGGTGTTCACCCGCGCCCGGACCTCCTCGGCGGACAGCCGGGTCACGGCACTCACCAGGTGCCCCCCGGATACTGCCGGCGCACCGACTGCAGCTCGGCCAGCAGTGGGCCGAACGCCTCCGTGTGCAGCCCCGAACGCCCGCCGCCCGCGTGCCAGGACGGCTTGGGCACGGTCAGCCCCGCGTCCGCCACGACGCCGGCGACCTCCCGCTCCCAGTCGGCCCGCAGCCGCGCGGGATCCACCGCCGTGCCGTCGGCGTCGAGCCGCCGCACCAGCTCGTCCGACGCGAACAGCTCGCCCGCGTACGGCCAGACGCGGTCCAGCCCCGCCTGCATCCGGCGGTGGCTCTCGGCCGTGCCCCGGCCCAGCCGCACGGTCCACTGGGAGGCGTGCATCCAGTGATACTCGACCTCCTTGGCCGCCCGCGCGCCGAAGCCCGCCAGTGTCGCGTCACCGGCCCCGGCCAGCGCCGTGCACAGCAGCATGCTGTACCGCGCGTAGACCAGCTGCCGGGCGATGGTCACCGCGAAGTCGCCGTTGTCGATCTCCACCAGCAGCGCGTTGCGGAAATGGCGCTCGGTCCTGCCGTACGCCAGGTCGTCGTCACTGCGGCCGGTGCCGTCCAGCTCACCGCTGTACGCGAGCAGGGTCCGGGCGTGCCCGAGCAGGTCCAGCGCGATGTTCGACAGCGCCAGGTCCTCCTCGATGGTGGGCGCGTTCGTCACCCACGCGCACAGCCGCTGGCTGAGGATCAGCGCGTCGTCACCGAGCCGCAGCGCGTACGCGGCGATGTCCCGGGTGCGTGCCTCCGGGGGGCTAACCGTCATGGCTGCCACCTTCGTTCAGCGCCACATAGTGCTCCGGATACCGGTACGGCTTGTCGGCCGCGTTGCTGAACAGCGGGTCCTTCTCGCTCGGCGAGGACGCGCGCACCGCGTCGGAGCGCACCACCCAGATGGACACCGACTCGCCCCTGCGGGTGTACAGATCCCGGGCGTTGGCCAGCGCCATGTCCGCGTCGGCACCGTGCACCGACCCCACATGCTGGTGGGACAGGCCGCGGCGCGGCCGGATGAACACCTCCCACGGAGTCTGCACCCGTGCGGTCCGCTCACTCATGCGCTCTGCCCTTCCTCGTACCCGCCCGCCGCGTAGGCGTCGACGGCCTCCCGCACCCAGGCACCGTTCTCGTGTGCCGCGACCCGGTGCGCCAGCCGCTGCCGGGCGCACTGCGAGTTGTCCGCCAGCGCCTCCCGGAACAGCCGCCAGTCGATCGGGCTGAAGTCGTAGTGCCCGCGCTCCTCGTTCCACCGGATCGCCGGGTCCGGCAGCGTCACGCCCAGCCGCTCGGCCTGCGGCACGACGTTGTCCACGAACCGCTGCCGCAACTCGTCGTTGGTGTGCCGCTTGATGCCCCACGCCATGGAACGCTTGCTGACCGCCGCGCCCATCGCCGCCGTGCGGTCGTCCGCGCCGCCCGCCACCGTGTCCGGCGGGCCGAACATCAGCGCCACCGCGGGCAGCCACCAGCGGTTCACCGCGTCCTGCGCCATCTCCTTCTGCTCCGCAGTCCCCCGGCACAGCGACCACAGCACGTCGTAGCCCTGCCGGACGTGGAACGCCTCCTCCTGGCACACCCGCCGCATGGCCCGCGCGTACGGCCCGTAGGAGGTGTGGCACAGCGGCACCTGGTTGACCACGGCCGCACCGTCCGTCAGCCAGGCGATGGCCCCGGTGTCCGCCCATGTCAGCGCCGGGTGGTTGAAGGTGGCCGCGTAGCGCTGGGTCCCGTTGTGCAGGGCGTCCAGCAGCTCGGCGCGCGACACCCCCAGGGTCTCCGCCGCCGAGTAGAGGTAGAGCCCGTGCCCGGCCTCGTCCTGCACCTTGGCCAGCAGGCTCGCCTTGCGGTGCAGCGACGGCGCCCGGGTCAGCCAGGCCCCTTCCGGCTGCATGCCGATGATCTCGGAGTGCGCGTGCTGGGCGAGCTGCCGGAGTACCATCCGCCGGTAACCGTCCGGCATCCAGTCCCGCGGCTCGATCCGCTCGTCGGCGGCCAGCAGCGCCTCGAAGTGCTCGGTGAAGCCCTCTTCGCCGCTCGCGTCGGTGGTCGTCACCCTGAGAGCACCCCACTCACTCCTTCGTCCTCGACTGCCGGAGGCGACGGTGCCTCCAGACGTAAGGAGTACGGGGCGGGGGAGTTCCATCCCTGCGCATCCGTTCCGGGCCCGTGACGAAGATCACGAAAGGGGCATGGAGAGTGCGGCCACGCGGGCGACTCTTCATCAACGGGCAGACCGCTCGCCGAACAGCGGCGGCACCGCGACGAAAGGGAAAAGCATGAGCACCGTACGGGAGATGCTCGTCGAGCTGACCGGCACGCCGGAGTTCGCCGACAGCATCGGCGACGACGCCGACCTCAGCGCCAGCGGCATCGACTCCGGCGACCTGGTGCGCCTGGTCCTCCTCATCGAGCAGCGCACCGGCGCCGAGGTCACCGCCGAGGACATGGAGCAGCTCACCACCATCGCGGACTACGAGCGCTTCGTCGCCACCCGCGGCGGGGCAGCCGCGCAGCCGAACGGCTCGTGATGTGGCTGACCCAGCTGGCGGAGCGCAACCGCCAGTGCTTCCCCGACCGGACGGCCCTGGTGGACGAGCGCCGCTCCGTCACCTGGGCCGAGTTCGACGACCGGACCGGCCGGCTCGCCCGCGGGCTGGCCGGCCTCGGCATCCAGCGGGGTGACCGCGTCGCGGTGCTCTCCCTGGACCGCATCGAGGTCATGGAGACGTACTTCGCGCTGGGCCGCCTCGGCGCGCTCTTCGTCCCCCTCAACCACAGCCTGACCCCCGCCGAGGTGACCGGCATCGCCGAGCGCACCGGGGCCGTCGCCGTCATCGGCGAGGCCGCGCTCCTCGACCGTCACCCCGATCTGCCCGTCCGGCTGCGGATCGCCATGGAGAGCGAGGAGTTCGCCGCCCTGGGCGCCGACGGCGGGCCCGGCCTGCCCGACCTGCCCGACGACACCCCCGCGGCGATCCTGCACACCTCGGCCACCACCGGACAGGCCAAGGGCGTCACCGTCGACCACGCCTCCTTCCGGGCCATCGCGCTCGGCTGGCTCGCCGTGGCCCGGCCCGCCGACGACATGGTCCTCGTCAACTGCTGCCCGCTCTACCACGGCAGCATGGTCGTCTCCCTGACCTACATGGCCGCGGGCGCCACCGTCGTCCTCATGCCCGGCTTCAAGCCGCAGACCGCGCTCGCCGCCGTCGAGAACCACCGCGCCACCCACATCTGGCTCGTCCCGCAGATGCTCCGCTTCCTGCTCCAGGCCAAGGCCGTGGAGAGCACCGACCTGTCGACCCTGCGCGAGATCCTCTACGGCGCCTCGCCCATGCCCGTCGACATCTACGCCGAAGCCGCCGCCCGCCTCGGCTGCGGCTTCCGCCAGGTCTACGGCATGACCGAGGTCGGCGGCCCGTTCGTCACCCTCGGCCCCGAGGAGCACCCCGCGCCGGACGCCGTGCCCGACCTGATCCCCGCCGGACGGGTCGTCCCCGGCATGTCCGCGCGCGCCCTCGACGACAGCGGCGCGGAAGCCGCGCCCGGCGCCATCGGCGAGATCGTCGTCCGCGGCCCCGGCGTCATGCGCGGCTACTGGGGCAACGACGCGGCCACCGCCGAGATCACCGTCGACGGCTGGATCCGCACCGGCGACCTCGGCTACATCGACCGCGCCGGCCTGATCCACCTCGTCGACCGCAGCAAGGACCTCATCATCCGCGCCGGGCAGAACGTCTACCCGACCGAGATCGAACGGGCCCTGCGCACCCACCCGGCCGTCCAGGACGCCGCCGTCGTCGGCACACCGGACCCCGACTACGGCGAGGTCCCCCTCGCCTACGTCGTCGCCGACGAGGGCACCGGCACCGCCGAACTGCTGCGCCACGTCGCCGAACAGCTCGCGCCGTACAAGCGGCCCCGGCGCATCGAATTCATCGACCAGGTTCCCCGGAACCCGGCCGGGAAGATCCTCAAGAAGCTGCTGCACACCTGACCATGGCGACCGTGACGGACCGGGCCGGGGTCGAGCACGCGCTGCTCGCCCTCCGCCCGGTCCTCGCCGTTTCCGGCATCGCGCTGGGCGTCGCCACCGACGGGGGGGAGCCCTTCGGGCCAGGAGAGGCGGAGTTGGCGTCGGCCATGCCGGAACTCAGGCGGCGGGACTTCCTCGCCGGCCGCCGCGCCGCACGCCGGGCGCTCGCCCTGGCCGGCCTGCCGCCGGGGGAGATCCTCGCCGACGGCCGCCGCCCCGTCTTCCCCGAGGGCTGCGTCGGCACGATCAGCCACTCCGGCGGCCTCGCCGTCGCCCTGGCCGCCCCCGCCTCCCGTTTCCGGTCGCTGGGGTGCGACCTGGAGACGCGCGGACTGCCGCTGGAAGCGGCGCACTTGGTGCTCTGCGAGGACGAGCGGGCGTGGGTGGCGGGGTCGGTGCGGCGGCTGCTCTTCGCGTTCTCCGCGAAGGAGGCGGCGTTCAAGGCGCTCCTGGACTCGGCGCCGTCGCGGTTGCCCGGTGTCGGGTTGCGTCCGGGGCGGGGCGGCGGCTTCCGGGCGTGGCCGCGCGACTTTCCCGAGCGGGCTGTGGAGGTACGGTGCCGCGGCGTCGCGGGGGCGGCGTTCACTTGGGCGGTGCGTCCGTAGGTGGGCGGGGCTTGGTTCCCCAGGCCCCGGCTACGGGTTTCGTTGCCGCCTGCGGCGGGAGCGCCCTGCGGGCGCGGGGGGGGGGGGGGAGGGGGGGGGGGGGGGGGGGGGGGGGGGGGAAGAAGGAGAGCGCGGCGGGGGAAG
>NZ_JBVHLW010000014.1:20737-79861 GCF_055558795.1 Streptomyces sp. NPDC025618
CTCAATCGCCGGACGGGCTGATTTGGCTGAGCTCCGCCAAATCAGCCCGTCCGGCGATTGAGGACAACGCGGCGAAGCCGTGTTGCGGGGGGTCTGGGGGATCGCCCCCAGTTTCGGGAAGGGGCGGGCAGGGGAAAGGCCCGCCGCAGGCGCGACGGGCCTTTCCCCCCGGACGGATCAGGCCGTCGCGTTCACCAAGACCGCCATATTGCCCGCAGGATGCTCATTGTCGTGGATCAGCTGATGCGCCTTGCCGATCTCGTCGAACCCGAGCGTCAGCGACAGGCAAGGATCGACCAGCCCCTGCCCGATCAGCTCGGTGACCTCCCGCGCCTCCCGCGCGTTCGAGACGTGCGACCCCTGCAGCCGCTTCTGCCGCATCCACAGGAACCGCAGGTCCACATCGCCGTTGTAGCCCGTCGTGCCGCCGCAGATGACGACCATGCCCGCGTTGTCGCACAGGTACATGGACGTGGGGATGGTGTCCGCGCCGGAGTGCTCCAGGACGATCCGCGGCGCGCGCCGCTCGCCGAGCACCTCCCAGAAGCGGCGGCCGAACGCGCGCGCCCCCTTGAGCCATTCCGCCATGGCGTCCTCGTCGGACGTGTCCGGCAGCCGGCCCCAGTGGTCGAAGTCGCGCCGGTTGATGTAGCCCTTGGCGCCCAGCTCGACGCAGTACTCGCCGCGCTCGTCGCTGGAGACGACCGCGATGGGTATGCCGCCGGCCCGCCGCACCAGCTGGATGGCCATGCAGCCCAGCCCGCCCGCACCGCCCCAGATCAGCACCGGGTCGCCCGGCCGCACGGTGTGCGGCTCCCAGCCGAACAGCTGGCGGTACGCGGTCGCGGCGGTCGCCATGTAGCACGCGGCCTCCGCCCAGGACAGCCGCTTCGGCTTCGGGTGGCACATGTACTCGTCCACGACCGTGAACTGCGCGAAGGAACCGAAGTTCTCCTCGTAGCCGTACACGCTCTGCGTGGAGGAGGTGGAGGGGTCGGCGCCCAGCCGGATGTCCTCGGCGGTCTCGTCCCACTGGTTGGCCAGGATGACGACCTCGTCGCCGAGGGCGACGTGGCGCACGTCCTCGCCGACGGCCCACACGACGCCCGACGCGTCCGAGCCGCCGATGTGGAAGTCCTCCGTCGCGCCGCGCCGCTGCCGGGTGGCGACGACGTCGACCGGGTCACCGAGCGCGGCCCAGACGTTGTTGTAGTTCACACCGGCGGCCATCACCTTGATGAGCACCTGGCCGCGCCCGACCTCCGGCACGTCCACGACCTCCGTGCGGAAGGCGTCGATGGGCATGCCGTAGCGCTCGGGCCGGATGAGCGAGGCGTACATGCGCTTGGGCGCCTGCCCCAACGGGGGCGCGTCGCCGAGCTCGTAGAGGTCCTGGGTCACTGGGTGGCTCCTGACGGTTCGGGACGGAGACCGGCGGTGTGCTCGGTCGTGCTGGTGGAAGCGGAGCGGGCGGCGGCCCGCTCCAGGTGGTCGAGACAGGCACGGTGACCGGTCGCCGGCAAGGTGACCGTCCAGCCTTCCGGTACGTCGGCGAAAGCGGGCCACAGGGAGTGCTCCCCGGCCGCGTTCGTGAGCACCAGGTGCGACTTTTCACCCTGGCCGGGGTCCTCGAACGGACTGCGCACGGTTCTACCTTCCTTGCTGTGCGTTGGTGCTGTGGTGCGTTGGTGCGTGCGGGGGGTCAGTCCGCGGCCGGCCGGAGTGCCTCCGCGAGGACCGCGCCGATCCTGGCGAGCGGCTCCGGCTCGGTCATCTCGTAGTGGCCGCACGGCACGGGGTGGTCCTCGACGGTGCCGTCGACGTACGCCCGCCACTCCTCGACCTTGGCCATGGCGTCCGACGACCCGGCCGCGGCCGCCGGGTCGCCCGCGGCGCTGAAGAACAGCACGTCGCCGGTGAACACCTCCGGCTCGAAGCCGGGCGCGATGCGCAGGTTGTTCCGCATGACCCGGGCGAGCGCCGTCGCCTCCTCCAGCGAGACGGCGGCCGTCCCGGCGTCACCGAGCAGTGCGAGCGCCCGGGAGACGTCCAGGGCCCCGTCCTCCGGCAGCTCCAGACCGGCGACCCGGAGCAGCAGGGACGCCACCTGGAGCTCCGTCTCCTCCTCGGTGAGCGGCCGGCCGTGGGTCAGCGGGGCGTCCATCATGGCCAGCAGTTCGACCTGTTCGCCCGCGCGCTGCAGCGCGGTGGCCATCACATGCGCCACGGTGCCGCCGTAGGACCAGCCCAGCAGCCGGTACGGACCCTCGGGCTGCACCTCGCGCAGATGCCCCAGATAGGACTCGACCATCTCCTTCGCGTCGGCCGCGGGGGCGCTGACGCCGTCCAGGCCGTGCGCCTGGATGCCGTACACCGGCTGCCGTCCGCCGAGGTGGGTCAGCAGGCCCGAGTAGCGCCAGCCGATCCCGCCGCCGGGGTGCACGCAGAACAGCGGGCGCTGGTCGCCGTCGGCCCGCAGCGGCAGCACCGGAGCGAAGGCGTCGTTGCCGGCCCCTGTGCGGCCCATCCCGTCGAGGACCCCGGCGATCGTGGGGGACGACAGCAGGGCGGCGGCGGGGATGTCGAGCCGCGAGGCGGTGCGCATGCGGCCGGCCAGCATGACGGCCCGCATGGAATCGCCGCCCAGATCGAAGAAGTTGTCGTGGACCCCGATGCCCTCGATGCCCAGCGCCTCTTCCCAGTGCCCGGCCACGACCCGCTCCACCGGGGTGCGGGGCGCGACGTACTCGGTCGCCAGGTGCGGCGGCCGCGGCGCGCGCCCGGAGACCCGCTCCGGGGCCGCCGCCGTGTCGTCGTCCGTGCCCGTGCGGGGCCGGGCGGCGGGCGCGTCGATCCAGTGGCGCCGCCGGTCGAAGGCATAGCCCGGCAGCGGCACCCGCCGCGGCTCCGCCGTGTCGCCCGGCGCGCCCAGGCCGACTTCCGCACCGGCCGCCCACAGCCGGCCGATCGCCTCGGCCAGCACCTGGCCGTCCGGGCGCTCCGCCTTGGCGTGCCGCATCGTCGCCACGGTCACCAGCGGCTCGTCACCGAGCCGGGCCGTCGCCAGCTTGGCCAGCACATCGCCCGGACCGATCTCCACGAGCAGCGGGTTGCCGCGCTCCCAGACGGAGGCGATGCCGTCGGCGAACCGCACGGTCCGCCGGGTGTGGTCGATCCAGTGCTTGCGGCTGGTCGCCTGCTCGTCGGTGATCCACGTGCCCGTCACATTGGTGACGAACGGGATCCGCGGCGGCCGCAGCGTGACCGTGCCCAGCGCGTCCTCGAACGCGCCCAGCACGGGGTCGAGCACATGCGAGTGCGCGGCGGCCGGCATCCGCAGCCGGCGGAACGTCACCTCGTCGGCCAGCAGCCGCCGTTCGAGCGCGTCCACCGCCTCCTCCCGCCCGGCGACCGTGCACGCCGCCGGGCCGTTCACGGCGGCCAGCGACAGGTCGTCGGTGAGATAGGGCCGCAGCTCCTCCTCGCCCAGCGCCACCCCGACGGTGGCACCGCCCGCGGAGGCGATCAGCCGGATCCGCTCGGCGACCAGCGGCAGCATCTCCTCCAGGGTCATCACCCCGGCCAGAGCGGCCGCCGTGTACTCGCCCAGCGAGTGCCCGATCAGCGCGTCCGGGCGCACCCCCTGCTCCATGAGCGTCACGGCGAGGGCGTATTCGGTGACGACCAGCGCCAGGAACGCGTCCACACTGCCAGGGTCGGCGTGCTCGAAGAGGGCCGTCCGCAGATCGCGGCCCAGGACGGGCCGGAGGATCGCGGCGCAGCGGTCTACGGTGTCCCGGTAGACCGGGTGGTCGCGGTAGAGCTCGGCGCCCATCCCGACGTACTGCGTGCCGCCGCCGGGCAGCAGGAAGGCGACCGCCGGCGCGCTGCCGTCCCGCACCTCCGGATGCGCGGGCAGCGGGTGGCCCAGGGCCCGTACCGCGTCCTGGGTGGTTCGCGCGACGACCGCGGCCCGGTGGGGCATGGCGGGCCGGAACGTGGCCAGCGAGTGGGAGACGTCGGCGAGATCGAGGTCCGGGCGGTCCGCCAGGTGCCGCCCGAGGCTGTCGGCCTGACCGCGCAGGGCGCCCGGCGTACGGGCCGACAACGGCAGCACGCGCCACCGCGGTTCCGTCTCCTCGCGGGGGGCCTCCTGGGCGGCCGGCGGGGCCTCCTCCAGGATGACGTGGGCGTTGGTGCCGCCCACCCCGAAGGCGCTGACGGCGGCCCGGCGCGGCTCGGCGCCCGCCTCCCACTCCTCCAGGGCCGTGGGCACCCGGAAGGGGCCCGCCGCGAAGTCGATCAGCGGGTTCGGCGCGTCGAAGTGCAGGCTCGGCGGGATCTGCCGGTGTTCCAGGGCCAGTACGGACTTGATGAACCCGGCGATCCCGGCGGCCGCGCCGAGGTGGCCGATGTTCGTCTTCACCGACCCCAGGGCGCAGAACTGCCGCTCGTCCGTGCTCTCCCGGAACGCCTGGGTCAGGGCGGCCACCTCGATCGGGTCACCGATCCTGGTGGCCGTGCCGTGCGCCTCCACGAAGCCGATCGTGCCGGCACCGACCCCGGCGGCCGCCTGGGCGGCGAGGATCGCCTCGGCCTGCCCCTCCGGGCTCGGCGCGGTGAAACCCACCTTGCGGCGGCCGTCGTTGTTGATCGCCGAGCCCTTGATGACGGCCCGGATCCGGTCGCCGTCGGCCAGCGCGTCCTCCAGCCGCTTGAGCACCACCGCGCCCACGCCGTCACCCGACGACGTGCCTGCGGCGTCCGCCGCGAAGGCCCGGCAGCGCCCGTCCGGCGAGAACGGCCCGTCCGGCACGTGCCGGTAGCCGAGCATCGCCGACGGATTGAGCGACACGGCCCCCGCGAGCGCCACATCGCACTTGTAGTCGATGAGGTCCTGGCAGGCCGTGTGGATGGCCACCAGGGCCGTGGAACAGGCCGTCTGCAGGGACAGGCTCGGTCCCGTCAGCCCCAGCTCGTAGGAGATCCGGGTGGCGAGCGCGCCCAGCGAGTTGCTCGTCGCCGCGTGCACCAGGGCCACCGACGCGCTCTGCCCCGCGAACCGCGGGTGGACGTTCGCCGGGTAGTACCGGCTGTCCCCGGCGCCCGCGTACACCCCGACCTGCTGCTCGCCGTGGCCACTGGCGTAACCGGCGTCCTCCATCGCGTGGTAGGCGCTCTCCAGCAGCAGCCGCTGCTGCGGGTCGACGAGTTCGGCCTCGGCCGGGCTGTAGCCGAAGAACGCCGAGTCGAAGCGGTCGATGCCCTCGATGACGGACGCCATCCGCACCAGGTCCGGGTCGTCCAGGTGCGCCGGGTCGCCGCCCGCCGCCAGGAACTCCTCGTCGCTGACGGGCCGGATCGACTCCCGCCCGGCGGCCAGGTTCTCCCAGAACTCCTCGACGGTGTCGGCGCCGGGGAAGCGCCCCGCCATGCCGATGACCGCGATGGCCGGATCGGCCTCGTACCCGGTCTCTGCTGTCTCATCCATCGTTGCGGGGCCCCTTGTTCTTGGTGTTCTTGGTGGTACGGCGGGCCCGCGCGGCTCGCTGGCGCTCCGCCTGCTGCCGGGCCCGGTCCAGACCGGACGCGGGCGCGGCACCGGCCGGAGCCGGAGCGGCGGCGGGTGCGGCCGCGGCGCCGACGCCCGTCCGGGCGAGGTGCTTGGCCAGCGCCCTGACGGTGGGGTGGCTGAAGAGGTCCACGACCGTCAGGTCACAGCCCAGTTCCTGGTTGACCGTCGTCTGGGCGCGCACCAGCAGCAGCGAATGGCCGCCGAGGTCGAAGAAGTTCTCCTCCACCCCCACGTGGTCGCGGCCCAGGACCCGGCACCAGATCGCCGTCAGCGACTCCTCCAAGCGGCGCGCCGCGTCCGGGCCGCCGTCCGCCGGCCCCCCGGCGGAGTCCGCCGAAGCGCCGGCCGCCCGCAGCACCCAGGCGCCGTCCGCACCGCAGGCGCGGGCGGCGGCCCCGGCCGCCTCGTACAGGGCACCGAGATCGGCACCGTCCTCCAGCGCCACCCGGCCCGCCAGCCGGTGCACCGGCCGCGCCGTGGCCCGCACATGGGAACGCACCCACGGCGCGCTCCGGTCGGCGCCGATCAGCACGTGCGGCTCGTCCAGCCTGCGCGCCAGGTCGAAGGAGCGCAGCCCCGCGGCCGGTTCCAGCACGCGGTAACCACGCGCCTCCGTCAGGGCCTTGAGGCCGTAGCCCTCGCTCATGCCGAGCTCGTCCCACATGCTCCAGGCCAGGCTGTGCGCGTCCAGCCCGGCGCCCCGCTGGTGGACGGCCAGGGCGTCCAGGAAGGCGTTCGCCGCGGAGTAGGCACCGCTCATCGACCCGCCGAAGAACCCGTTGACCGAGGAGAACGACGTGAACGCCGCCGCCCCCAGCTCCAGCGCGAGCCGGTGCAGGACCCAGCCGCCGGTGACCTTCGCGGCCAGCGCGGCACGCCACTGTCCGGTGCCGTAGTCGGTCACGGCCCGCTGGTCGAAGTCGCCCGCGAGGTGCAGCACCCCGGCCAGCGGCGCCGACCACTCACCGGCCGCCTTGTCGACCGCAGCGCGGACCTGGCCCGGATCGGTGATGTCGGCCGCCTCGTACCGCACGGCACCCAGCTCCCGCAGGCTCCGGAACGCCGCGATACGGCGGCCGAGCGCGCCGCCCTCGGCGACGTGCGCGTCCCAGGTGTGCTCGTCGGGCAGCGCCGTGCGCCCGACGAGCAGCAGCCGTGTGCCCGGCGTCCGCAGCAGGTGCTCCGCGAGGCGCACCGCCACTCCGCCGAGGCCACCGCTGATCAGCTGGAAGCCCTCGGCTGCGGCCGGCGTGGCGCGCGGCAGCGGAGTGGGCAGGGGAGCCAGGCGGCGCACCCAGCGGCCGCCGTCGCGGTAGGCCACCTCGGCGTCGGCCGACGGCACCGCGATCTCGTCGAGCAGCAGCCCGGCCGTCTCCCGCGCGTCACCGGCGGGCAGGTCCAGGTGGGCCGTCCGCAGCCAGGGCAGCTCCTCCCGCAGGCTCTTGAGCAGACCACCGGCCGCGGCGTGCGCGTACGAGGCACGCTCGCCCTCCACGACCGCCTGGCCGCCCGTACCGACGAGGTACAGCGCGACCTGCCGGTCGGCGGCGTGCCGGGCCGTCAGCGCCTGCGCCAGGCACAGCAGGCTGTCGGCGCTGTCCCGCTGCGCGTCCAGGAGCTCTTCGACGCTGCCGGGCTCGCCTTCGAAGGCGGCGAAGGCACCCAGGTGCACGACCGTGTCCACCGGCCGCCCGTCGGCCGCCAGGGCGTCGAGCAGCAGCCCGTGGTCCTCGACGGCGTCGATCCGGATCCGGTACCGCGCGGCGTCCACCCGGGCGAACTCCTCGCCCGCCGTGACGACCGTGCACAGGGAGCCCGCCGCGCGCAGCCGCACGGCCACCGCCTCCGCGACCTCCGCGGCCGCGGAGTGCCGCCCGGCGAGCACCAGCGCGTGCCCCGGCGCACCGGACGGCCGGTGCTGACGCGCGGCCCGCTGCCACACCGGGCGCAGGAACCAGTCCGGCACGGTCGCGGAGGTGGCCAGCAGGATCTCCGACGCCTGCACCGGCTCGTCGAACTCGCCCGCCTCGAAACGCTTCCGCAGCTGCGTCCGCTGGATCTTGCCGATCTCCGTCTTGGGGATCGTCGCGGCCTCCACCGGCACCAGATAGGCCGGGCTGACCCCGATCTCGCGGGTCACCTTGCCGCGGATCGCCCGCAGCGCCCGCGCCACGTCCTGCCCCGGCTCCAGGTGGAAGAACAGCGCGAGCTCGTCCGTGCTCGCCGACGCGTCACCGCGCACCGCCACGGCGGCGGTGAAGCTCCGCACGACGAAGGGCAGTTCCTCGACGCAGGTCTCTATCTCGTGGCTGTAGTGGTTGACGCCGTTGACGATGATGACGTCCTTGGCGCGGCCGGTGATGTACATCTCCCCGGCGCGCAGGAACGCCAGGTCCCCGGTCTCGAACCAGCCCTCCGGTGTGAAGGACTCCGCGTTCGCCTTGTCGTTGTCGTGGTAGCCGCCGGTCACCGTCGTGCCGCGCACCTGGAGCCGGCCCACGGTGCCCTCCGCCACGACCTGGTCCTGGTCGTCGACGATCCGCATCGCGAAGCCCGGGTAGGGCAGGCCGCAGCTGACGAACAGCTCCTCCCCGTCCGGCGCCTCGGCGGGCAGCACGGTGTCCGTCACCACCGACGAGGTCTCCGACATGCCCCAGCAGGGGTGCATCACGTCCTGCGGCATCCCGAACGGCTCGAGGGTCTTCAGGAAACCCCGCGCCGTGGCCGCGACGACCACCTCGCCCGCGTTCATCACCAGCCGCACCGGGGACAGGTCCCACCGGCGGTCGCCCATCCGGTGCGCCTGCTCCGTCACGAGGCCGAACGCGAAGTTGGGCGCCCAGATGATGCTGGCACGGTGCCGGTCGGCGACGTCCATCCAGCGCAGCGGGTCCTCCAGGATCCAGGAGGTGAGCGCGTGGACCTGACGGCACCCGAGATAGACGTCCCGCAGGTGGAACATCACCACACCGGTGACGTGGTCCAGCGGGATCCAGTTGAAGGAGACGTCGTGCTCCGACAGCGAGTTCATCGCGGCCGTGGCCGCCGCCCGCGTCAGCACGTTGCGGTGCGTGAGCCGCACCGCCTTCGGCAGACCCGTGCTGCCGGACGTCAGCAGCATGAGGATCACGTCCTCCGGGCGGGCCGGATGCCAGTCGGCGTCCGAGGGGCCCTCGCGCAGCGCGTCCACCGTCGTCAGCCGCAGCCCCGGCCAGTCCCGCCGCTCCGCCAGATCGCGCAGCCCCACCTCACCGGAGGAGGTCGTGACGATCCACGGGCGGTGCAGCATCTGCCACACACCCTCCAGCTTCGCCAGCGGCGCGGACTCCGCCGCGTACGACGACGGCACGGTCAGCGGGACCGTCACGAAACCGCCGAGGATGCAGCCCCACAGGGCGGCCAGGAAGTCCTCGGTGTCCTCGCACTGGAGGATCACCTGGTCGCCCGGGCGCAGCCCCAGCGCACGCAGGCCACCGAGCACCCGGGACGCCTCCTCGATCAGAGAGGCGTAACTGCGCCGCGTCTCACTGCCGTCGGCGCGCACATGGACGACCTCCGCGTGCTCCCCGCCCCCGGCGGCCCGCCGCAGCGCCTCCGCCCAGGTGTGCGCGGTCAGCTCCGGCAGCGGCGGACCCTCGCTGAGCGCGGGCACGGCACCCACGGCCGCGCCCGTAGCCGGGGAGCCCGACGCGGCGGCCTGCCGCGCGGAACCCGTACCGACGTACAGCCGGCCGGTCTCCTCCGGCACGTCCTCCAGCCCGGCCGACGCCGAACGGACACCGGGCAGCGCGGCCAGAGCGCTCTCCCAGGCACCGGCCGCCTCCGCGTCGATCACCGGCAGCCCGCCCAGAGCGGCGGCGTCCAGTGTGCCGTCCGCGTTCCTCGGCAGATCCGACACGGCGGCCACCCGCGGAGCCCGCGCCGGGTCACCGGCCGTACGCAGCAGTTCCTTCGCCGCCTGCTCGACCGCTCCGGCCCGGGACGGCACGGCCAGGACCACCGGACGGCCGCCCTCCGACGGCAGCGTCACCGCGTCCCGGATCCCGCCGCCCGTCAGCAGCGACGCCGCGTCGAACGGCTCCTCCACCACCACCGTGCCGAGCGCGCCCCGCGCCTCGACGGACGGCAGCGCGCCGATCCGCAGCCCCGGGTCCTCGGCCACGGCCGCCAGCAGCGCGCGCAGCGCACCGCCCAGCCGCTCCGCCGTCTCCCGGTCGAACAGGTCCTCGCTGTACTCGACATGGCACGCCAGACCCTCCGGCGCGCCGTCGGCCCCACGCCGCTCCAGCACGTCGACGAACAGGTCGAACTTGGCCGTCCCCGTCGAACGCGGCTCCAGCGGCGCCCGGTTGCCACCCAGCGTCAGCACGGCCTCGGTGTTGTTCTGCAGCGCCAGCATCACCTGGAACAGCGGGTGCCGGGCCGGCGTACGGGCCGGGTTCAGCTCGTCGACCAGCCGGTCGAACGGCAGGTCCTGATGGTCGTACGCGGCCAGGTCGAACTCCCGCACCCGGGCGAGCAGCTCACGGAACTCCGGGTCACCGGAGGTGTCCGCGCGCAGCACCAGCGTGTTGGCGAGCAGCCCCACCACGTCGTTGAGAGCTTCGTCCACGCGCCCGGCCACCGGCGTGCCGACGGGAATGTCCGTACCGGCGCCGCAGCCCGTCAGAAGCGCCGCCAGGGCGCTCTGGAGCACCATGAACAGGCTCGCGCCGCTCTCGTCGGCGAGCCGCAGCAGATCCCGGTGCACACCGGCGTCCACCTCGACGGCCAGACCGCCACCACGCCGGCTGGGCACCTGCGGCCGCTTCCGGTCGGCCGGCAGCGCCAGCTCCTCCGGCAGCCCCGCGAGGGCCTCCTTCCAGAACGCCGCCTGGCGCCCCAGCACACTCGCCGGGTCCGTCGCCGCCGCGAGCAGATCCCGCTGCCACAGCGCGTAGTCCACGTACTGGACCGGCAACGCCTCCCACCGCGGGGCCGCGCCCTGGGCACGGGCCGCGTACGCGGCCGACAGATCCTCCGCCAGCGGCCGCAGCGACCAGCCGTCCGCCGCGCTGTGATGCAGCACGAGCACCAGCGTCCGGGACGCACCCGTGCCGTACAGGCCCGCCCACAGCGGCGTGTCCGTCGTCAGGTCGAACGCATGCCGCAGCGCACCCGCCACATGGGCCTCGACCTCCTCGGCGGGGCAGTCGACGACCTGGAGCACCGGACGCACACTGCCGGGCGGGCACACCTCCTGCCGCGGCGCGCCGTCGGTCTGCGGCAGCAGCGTGCGCAGGCTCTCGTGCCGGTCGGTGACGTCCGCCAGGGCCGCCCGCAGCGCCTCCGGGTCGACCTCCTCCTCCAGCCGTACGACCAGCGGGATGTTGTACGTCGCCGCGGACGTGTCCAGCTGGTTGAGGAACCACATGCTCTGCTGCGCCGAGGACAGCGGGATCACCGCGGGCCGCTCGGCGGGCACCAGACCCGGCCGGGCCGGTGCCACCGCCGCGCCCTCGGGAAGGTGCGCGGCGATGCCCGCCGGGGTGGGCGTGGTGAACACCGCGGCCATCGGCACCTCGGCACCCGTCGCGGCGCGCAGCCGCGTCAGCAGCCGGGTCGCCAGCAGCGACTGGCCGCCCAGGTCGAAGAAGTTGTCGTCCGCGCCGACGGTGCCCTCCGGCAGGCGCAGCAGCTCCTCGTACAGCCGGCACACCAGTGCCTGCGCCGCGCTCGCCGGGGCGCGGCCGCCGGCCGCCGCCGCGAAGTCCGGCGCGGGCAGCGCCTTGGCGTCCAGCTTGCCGTTGGCGGTCAGCGGCAGCTCGGCCAGGACGACGCACGCGCTGGGCACCATGTGCTCGGGCAGCAGCTCCGCCAGGTGGGCGCGCAGCCGCGCCGGGTCAGGGGTGTGTCCGGGCGCGGGAACGGCGTAGCCGACGAGCATCCGGTCGGCGGCCCCGTCCGTCTGCCGGGCGACGACCGCGGCCAGCGCGACCGAGGGGTGCGCCGCGAGCGCTGCCTCGATCTCGCCGGGCTCGATGCGGAAGCCGCGGATCTTCACCTGCTGGTCGGAGCGCCCGGCGTACTCCAGGGTGCCGTCCGCCGACCGGCGGGCCAGGTCACCGGTGCGGTACATCCGCTCGCCCGACCGCCCGAAGGGATCGGCGACGAACCGCTCCGCGGTCAGCGCCGGACGACCGAGATACCCGTGCGCCAGACCGGGGCCGGCGACGTACATCTCGCCCACCCAGCCCGGCGGCACCGGCTGCAGGCAGTGGTCCAGGACGTACACCCGCAGGTCCGGCAGCGCGGTGCCGATGACGCTCCGCGCCCGGCCGTCCTCGATGATCCCGCGCGTGATCCGCTGGTACGTCACATGCACGGTCGTCTCGGTGATGCCGTACATGTTGATCAGCTCGGGCGCCTCGTCGCCGTGCCGCTCCAGCCACGGGCGCAGGTGCGCGGGCTCCAGGGCCTCGCCGCCGAAGACCACGTAGCGCAGCGCGAGCGGTCCGCTGTCGGCACCGGCCGCCCGGTCCGCCTGGATCAGCTGCTGGAACGCGGACGGCGTCTGGTTGAGGACGGTGACGCCCTCGCGGCGCAGCAGTTCGAGGAACTCCCCGGGCGCGCGGGTCGTCGTGTGCGGCACGACGACGAGCCGGCCGCCGTGCAGCAGCGGACCCCAGATCTCCCAGACGGAGAAGTCGAAGGCGTAGGAGTGGAACAGCGTCCACACGTCGTCCGGGCCGAAGGTGAAGTGCGCGGCGGACGTCTCGAACAGCCGGATGACGTTGGAGTGCGGGATCACCACACCCTTGGGGCGGCCGGTGGAACCGGAGGTGTGGATGATGTACGCGGTGTCGGACGGGGTGAGCGGAGCGGACCGGTCGGCGTCCGTGAGGTCCGCGGACGCGAGCGCGGCCAGCTCACGGTCGGTGGCCTCGTCACCGAGGACCACGGTGGTGGCACCGGTCTCCGGCAGCCCGGCCGCCACCTGAGCATCCGTCACCAGCAGCGCGGGGGAGGCGTCCTCGGCCACGGAACGGATGCGCTCGGCGGGATAGCCGGGGTCCAGCGGCAGATAGGCGGCACCGGACTTCAGCACGGCGAGCAGACCGACCGTCAGCTCCAGGGAACGGGGCAGCGCCAGGGCCACGATCCGGCCCGGACCGGCACCCCGCCCGACGAGGAAGCGGGCCAGCCGGTTGGCTCGCGCGTTCAGCTCCGCGTAGCTCAGCGCGGTGCCCTCGTACGTGACGGCCGTCGCGTCGGGCGTACGGGCCGCCTGGGCCTCGAAGCGCGCCGGGAGGGTCGCGTCGGCGGGGGCTTGCGTGTCACCGGCCGAGACGTACGCCGGGTGCTCGCCGTCGCGCAGCAGTGTCGTGCGCGCGAGCGGCAGATCGGCGTCCGCGTCGGCGAGCCGGTCCAGCAGCAGCAGGAACCGCTCCTGATGGCCGGCCAGTTCGGCCTCGGTGTAGAGCGCCGGGTTGGCGTCGAAGGAGAGCCACAGACCGGTGTCGTCGGCACCCGGCCGCACATTGATCTGGAGGTCCTCGACGGGACCGCCCGTCAGGTGGTGCGAGGTCGTCGGGTGACCGGCGAACGTCAGCTCGTTGGTGAACGGGATGAGGTTGACGACCGGCCCGTACAGCCGCCGCCCGCCGCCCAGCAGCTTCAGGTCGCGGCGCAGGTCCTCGCCGCGGTACTGCTGGTGCCTGCGGACGGCGCGCTGCTCCTCGGCCACCGCGCGGACGAGCTCGGAGACGGTGGTGGTGGGCCGGACGTCCAGCCGCAGCGGCAGGATGTTGGAGACCGTGCCGGGCACCCGCATGGCGGTGGAGCCGAGCCGGCTCCAGGTGGTGAGCCCGAGGATCACGTCGCGGCTGCCGGTGACCCGGTGGAGGTAGGCCGCGGTGGCCGCGAGGAGCAGGTCACCGCGCGCGCCGCCGAGCCGCGCCGCGGCCCGGGAGAGCCGGTCGGCCTCGGCGGCGGACAGGAGCGTGGTGCGCCGCAGGAAGGGCGCGGACGGCGCCGCGCTGCCCTCGGTGAGGCCGACGGCCACGGGGGAGTCGGCGAAGCGCCCGGTCCAGTGGGCGCGGTCGCGCGCGAAGCGCTCCGAGGCGCGGTAGGCGACGTCGTCGTCCAGGAGCGCCTCGGCGGAGGCGAAGGGGGTGCCGGAGGGCTCGTCACCGGCCGCCAGCGCGGTGTACGTCTCGGCCAGCCGGCGGGCGACGAGCTTGAAGCCGTAGCCGTCCAGAAGGACGTGGTGCGCCCGCAGATACCAGAACCAGCGGTCGGGTGCCGCCTTGACGAGGGCCTGGGTGAACAGCGGCCCCTCGGTGAGCTCGACGGCCGTCGCGAGGTCGGCGGCTATCCACGCCTCGGCCGCGGCGCGCGGGTCGGGCTCGGTGCTGACGTCCAGCAGGCGCAGGGGCCAGTCGGTGGTGGGTGCCAGGGTGCCACGGGGACCGTCGGCGGACTCGGAGATCCGCAGCCCGAAGACGTCCGCCTCGGCGACCGTGCGGCGCAGCGCGGCCTCGAACAGCTTCGTGTCGACCGGGCCGTGGATCTCCACGTACTCACCGGTGTTGTAGGCCGCGTTCGCGGGGTCGAGTCGCTGGGCGAACCAGATGCCCTCTTGGGCGCCCGACAGCGGGCGACCGGCGTCCTCGTGAACAGACATGGCACCAACCCTCAGTAGGTGTATGGAATTTTCTGCCGGAGAAAAGCCCTGCGGGACTACCGCGCAGGGCGACGTTGGGCGGGCGCTTGCGATCGGCTCCACGACCGGGAAACGGTATGTGCGAGGACGCTCAAGGGATCGCAAAACACGGCAGGATGCGGCGCATTGGGTCGGCCTTGAGAGCGCCACGGCGAGGCGGCCCTTCCACCGGCATTAACCCTGCACGAGGGGAACTCGGGCAGTCAAGGGAAGATCGTTCCAAGTTCCGTTTGACTTTCCGGCGAGGAGTCAACTCGCTTTGATTTCATCTTGAACCAGCGGTTCCGGTCTGCTGTCCATGCTTGCATAAAGAGCGAACTTCGGGTGTTCGGAACGCGTACGGAAGGCGTCAGGGAACTGTTTCGGGGCGATGTCCGTTCCGCTTCCGCGAGTGGTCCGGACCATCGGAAAGATGCCCGAGGCAACCCCTAGTACCGCGCCCGCGCGCAAACGGCGGACGGGCCTGACTTCACGTCAGACCGGCGTCTCAACCTAGCGCTTCCGTAAGGAAAAGAATAGCGAGACCCTGCCGGGTCGCTGTGAGAGGTAAGCCACGCTCGGGTCCCGCACGACGCCTCTTGAAAGACGGCGGAAATCCCGCTTCACTGAAACCGCGATTCCGCTTCGGCGGGCGAGGCGACCCGAGGGCAAGCCCTACCGCACACCATCGATTTTCGGCCAGCGACTGGCCGAACCCCCCTCGCCGGACCGGCGATTTCCGCCCCGCTGAAGTCTGAAACATGAAAGGCAAGTGGTATGCACCGCAAGTTGTGCCCGGCGGAGACGCTCTACGTCGCCCAGCGGAGCCGTGCAGTGCTCTCCTGCACCGTCCACGGCGACCTCGACGAGAAACTCCTCGCCGCCGCCTTCGACGCCAAGGTCGCCGAACACCCCTCCCTGCGCTCCCGCGTCGGCCAGGAAGGCGACACCTACGCCCTGCGGCCACTGGACGACGCCGACCTGCCCCGCCTCATCGTCCGCCCCGGCGGCCCGACCGCCCTCATGGACGAGCACAACACCCCGCTGCCGGACGGCGGTCCCCTCGTCCGGGCCGTCCTGCTCCGCGGCGAGGACGAGCACACCGTCGTGCTGAGCGTCGACCACACCATCACCGACGGCCACAGCGCCATAGCCCTCTACGACGCGATGTGGCGCACCTACGCGGCGCTGGCCGACGGCGCCACCACCGCCCCACAGGCCACGGCCTACGACTGGCCCGCGCCCGCGACCGACCTGCTGCCCCCCAGCGCACCCGAGGAGACCGACCGGTACCTCGCCCGCCGCGTCGAGCGCACCCAGCGCTTCCCCATCACCGCCCTGCCCTACGAGGCCGCAGGCACCCAACACCCCGCGGAGGAGCACAAGGTCGCCGTCCAGCGCGTGCTCCTCCGGCCCGAGGAGACCACCGCGCTCCTGCGCCACTCGAAGGCCACCGGCGTCTCCGTCCACGGACTGGTCAGCGCCGCCCTGCTCAAGGCCGTCCGCGCACGGCTCGACGGCGACGGCGCCATGGCACTGGGCTGCATGTCACCCGTCGACCTCCGCTCCCGCGTCACCCCGCCCCTGCACCGCGAGATCATGGTGCCCGCCGTCACCTCCTGCCTGGACGTCGTGGACGTCGCCCCCGGCACCGACCCCCTGGAGCTCGGCCGCCGGATCACCGACAACCTGCACGGGGCCATCGAACGCCGCGAGTTCATCCACGAGACCCGCATCCTCGCGCAGGTCGTCCGCAACCCCGCCCTGCTGGCCACCAGCGTCATCGTCACCAACATGGGCCGCGTCCCCGCCCCGCCCGCACCCCGCGGCCTGGAGCTCACCGACGTACGCCTCATCCCCGTCCGCGACAACTACTACCCCCAGGCCGGCCGGGGCCCCGTCATGGGCTGCGTCGTCTCCTTCGACGGCCGCCTCGCCATCGAACTGCCCTACAGCACCGAATGCTTCGCCCACGAGCAGATCCGCGGGATCCGCGACAGCGTGCACACGGCCCTGCTCGAATTCGCCGCACACGGCGAAAGCGCCGTCGCCAGCTGACGGCCCACCGGCCGCACGCACAGCATCCCCGTCATCAGGCTGAGTCAGGAGCGCGCCTGAAGTGAGAACACTGAACGACCCGTGTGCCTTTACCGTCACGCCCCTGCTGCGCCGCGCTCAGGCCGGCGACCGGCAGGCCATGAACGACCTCCTCCTGCACATAGCCCCCTATGTGGGACGGCTCTGCCTGCCGATCGCCCACGGGCACAGCTCCGACGCCGCGCAGGAGGCGATGCTCGCGATCTACCGCGGCATCCACGGCCTGCGCGAGCCGGCGGCCTTCTACGGCTGGGTCCGGGCCGTGACGGTCCGGGAGGCGATCCGCACCTCCAAGCGGCTCAGCCAGGGCTCGGCCGACGGCCTGCCCGACCTCGCCCAGGACGCGAACCCGCTGGACACCGTCCACATCTCCGACGTCATGGACCGGCTGCCCGATCAGCACCGCCAGATCCTCACGCTCCGCGCCGTCTACGGCATGAACGAACAGGAGATGGCGGCGACCCTCTCCCTGCCGGTCGGCACCGTGCGCTCACGGCTGCACCGCGCCCGCCGGAACTTCCAGGACGCCTGGCACCAGCGCGCCGCCTGACGGTCCGCCGGGGACCTTTCGGGCCTGGCGGCCGCTGTGCCGGTTGTTCCCGATCCACCGTCACCGTATCTGACCTGCTGGTATTCTGAAGGGATGTACATCCGACCCCTTCGCGGCCCGCTCGGCCACGCACCGCGCGCACGCGCGGCGACCCACGGGCCCGTGCCGGCATGACCGAGGCCCCCACGCGTGTCATTCGGAGTAACGCCGCCTCCCAGTCCCTAGGATTGCGGGATGTACATAGCCAGCACGTTCCCCGGAGGGGTGATCCGGTGAACAGGTCCGAGGCCACCGATGAGCAATGGGAGGGCCTTGCGGAGGTCGTCCCCTTGCGCGGACACCATTCATGGCCGTCCTGGCCCAACCACCGGGCGCTGCCCGAGGAGGAGCCGGAGCCGAACCGCCGTCAGCTCGTCGTCCTGCGCGTCCAGATCTTCGCCGACGCCCGCGAGGTCGCCGAGCACCTGATGGCCCGCATCCCGGTGCTGCTGGACCTCACCAGCGCCGACACCGACGTCGCGAAGCGGATCCTCGACTTCTCCAGCGGCGTCGTCTTCGGCTTGGGCAGCGGCATGCACCGGGTCGACACCAATGTCTTCCTCCTCGCACCCGAGGGCACCGAGGTGGCCTCCGGGTACCCCGATCGTAGGAAGAGTGATCAGCTGAAACGGTTTGGCTGAGCGGCCGCCCCATACGGTCCGGGCATGGACACTCACCGTGCCCGACCGGCCGCCGCCCCCCACTCCCCAGCGCCCCGCGGTGACCGAACTCCGGCTCTCCGCCTTCAAGTCACACCGCAACGCCGTCTTCCCCCTCGGGCCGCTGACCCTCTTCCGGGGCGCGAGCGGCAGCGGCAAGTCCAGCGCCCTGCAGGCATACGAGGCGTTAGCCCGCCTCGCCGGTGGCGACAGCCTCGACGAGGCCCTCGCCCCCGTCGCGGGCGGCGCCCCCGCCTGCGTTCCCCACCAGGCGAGACCCGACGCCCAAGGGCGCCGCGGCTTCCGCATCGGCTGCACCGTCGACGGCCCCGCGGGCACGGTCCTGCTCGACGTCGCCGTGCAGGCGGAACCCGAACTCCGCGTTGTCGGCGAACGTCTGACCGGCTCCGGCCGCACCCTCCTGTCCACCGCCCTGCGCGACCCCGGGCTGCGTACGGTCGAGGCCGCCTGGCACACCGCGGGCAGCGTGCCCGTCACCCGGGCGCCCCTGCCCGACGACCGGCTGGGCACCTCCCTGCTGCCGCTCCGCGTCGCGGGCAAGACCGCGGGCCAGCGCCTGGTCCTCGACGCGGCCGAGCAGGTCGTGGTGGCCCTGCGCTCGGTCTTCGCCTGCGACCCCCGGCCCGAGTTGATGCGCACCCCGGTCGCCGCGCGCGACGGCCTGCTGCGGAGCGCCTGCGACAACCTGGCCGCGGTGCTGGGCCGCACCCGCCACGAATGCGCCACCCGCCACGCGGCCCTGGTCACCGCGGTCGGCGCGGGCTGCCGGGGCCCGGTGGAGGGCCTGTCCGTGCAGGGCCTGGACGGCGGATTCGTACGGGGCGTGCTGGCCCGGGACGCCGGCCCGGACACCCCGCTGGAACGGCTGGGCGACGGCGAACTGCGCTATCTCGCCCTGAGCCTGGTGCTGATGACCGGCCCCGGCGTGCTGGACATGGACCCGGTCGCCGAGGTGCTGCCCGCCCGACAGGCCCTGACCGTGCTCGCCGACGGCTTCGACCGCTGCCTGGACCCCCGGCAGGCCCGCTCCCTGCTGGCCCTCGCGGCGCGGATGTGCGAGCGGGGACATGTGCGCCTGGTGGGAACCGTCAGGGGAGATGTGGCCCAGGAGTCCCAGGGGGCGGGGGAGGAGACCGTGGTGGCGTCGATGGTAGACCTGGGCGTGTGACCGGAGAACATCATCAGGAATCAGGGCCGACCGACGAGTCGTCGCGAGGGCAGGACGACAGGTCTTCGCGGGCGGCGCGGCCGGACAGCGAGCTCGGCGCGCTCCAGCGCCGGCTCGCGGACTTCGCGGCGGCCCGCCGCTGGCAGCCCTTCCACACACCCAAGAACCTGGCCGCGGCCCTGAGCGTCGAGGCGTCCGAACTGGTCGAGATCTTCCAGTGGCTGACGCCGGAGGAATCGGCGCGGGTGATGGACAGCCCCGGCACGGCGGGGCGGGTGGAGGACGAGGTCGCGGACGTCCTGGCCTATCTGCTCCAGTTCTGCCAGGTCCTGGGGATCGATCCCGCCGCGGCGCTCGCCGCGAAGATCGAGCGCAACGAGCACCGCTTCCCCGTACCGGAAGAGTCCACTCCGGATTTGCCCGATCGTCACTCTCCGGAGTGATTGAGTTATCCACACCGCATCTGGTATCCACAGATTTCTGAATTCCCCTGGCTTTTCCGACGGTTACTCATCACTCTGGGTAGTGACTAAGTGACGGGCGCGCAGCCCGGAAGCCGGCAGTCGGAATGTGGGGGACCAGACATGGAGGCAATGCGGCTCATCGGGGCCACACGAGCGGCCCTGGCGCAGGCCAGGGCCGTCCAGGACATCGTCATCGAGGCATGGCAGACACAGGCCCTGGCCGGAGCGATCGGCAGTCACCTCGCCGTCCACGGACCCTTCGAGGCCCGGGCCGCCGCGGGCGGCCTCAGCGAAGCGGGCACCCGCGCCTCCGGCGCGCTGTGTCAGGCCGTGCGCACCGGCCCGATAAGGGCCGCCCAGCTCACCGAAGTGCGGGATCACTGGGGGGTGTTGACCGGGCTTTGCGCCCTTCTCGGCGAGGTCGGCATAGCCCTGGTCGGTGTCGCCTGCTCCTCCGACGAGGACGCTCTCTACTGGCAGTGCATCGAGGCCATCGACGCCGCGGACGAGACGAGCGACCGCGTGCGCTGGTTACAGAGACGGCTCGCACTCCGCGAGCGCGAAGGAGGCGCCGCGTGAAGCGCCGACGATCAGCCCGCACCGCCTCCGCCGGACGAGGACCCCTCGCCGGGCGACTGCGCGGGCGTCTGCAGATCGGCGTCGAGCTGCGACAGGTCGGCGTTCAGCGCGGCCATCAGCTCCTCCATCTGCTGAAGCAGTCCCTTGGGCGCGCCCTGCTGCGGGGGAGCGGACTGTGCGGGCACCGATCCGTCGGGCACGGCTTCCTGGGTCATCGCGGCCTCCTCGGCCCTGGCCCTCCCGGTGCGGGCGGGCGGCGTCGCGGTCATCGCCTCCGGCAGCGGACACCGGTGCGCGGGCCGGGCGGTCCGGCTCCGCCCGAGCCAACGATCACCGGGCCCGGCGGACACTTCCCACCCGGCGCCGACGACCGAATTTCACCCGACCGGGGTGGGTGGGGCGAAGGAGGGTACGGACGGTTGACGCACGTGCGGCAGTGCAGGATGGAGGCATGGATCTGCGTATCTTCACCGAGCCCCAGCAAGGGGCTAGCTATGACACCTTGCTCACCGTCGCCAAGGCCACCGAGGCACTGGGCTTTGACGCCTTCTTCCGGTCCGACCACTATCTCGCCATGGGCTCCGCCGACGGGCTGCCGGGCCCCACCGACGCCTGGATCACGCTGGCCGGGCTCGCCCGGGAGACCCGCCGCATCCGCCTCGGCACCCTGATGACCGCCGGCACGTTCCGGCTGCCCGGCGTCCTCGCCATCCAGGTGGCGCAGGTCGACCAGATGTCGGGCGGACGGATCGAGCTGGGGCTGGGAGCGGGC
Source organism: Streptomyces sp. NPDC025618 (assembly GCF_055558795.1). NCBI lineage: Bacteria > Bacillati > Actinomycetota > Actinomycetes > Kitasatosporales > Streptomycetaceae > Streptomyces > Streptomyces sp. NPDC025618. Next base: position 41,345 of record NZ_JBVHLW010000014.1, read on the forward strand.
TGGTTCGAGGAGGAGCACCGGGCCTACGGCATCCCCTTCCCCAAGGAGAAGTTCGGGCGCCTGGAGGAGCAGCTGGAGATCGTCACGGGACTGTGGGAGACGGAGGCCGGCAAGACGTTCACCTTCCACGGCACGCACTATCAGCTCATCGACTCCCCGGCACTGCCCAAGCCCGCGCAGGACAAGCTGCCGGTGCTCATCGGCGGGCACGGCGCCAAGCGGACCCCGAGGCTCGCCGCGAAGTTCGCGGACGAGTTCAACATCCCCTTCGCCTCCATCGAGGACAGCGAGCGGCAGTTCGGCCGGGTCCGCGCGGCCGCCGAGGAGATCGGCCGCAAGGGCGGCGACCTGGTGTACTCCAACGCCCTGGTCGCCTGCGTGGGCAAGGACGACGCCGAGGTGGCGCGGAGGGCGGCGGTCATCGGCCGTGATGTGGCCGAGCTGAAGGCCAATGGTCTGGCGGGTTCGCCGGACGAGGTCGTCGACAAGATCGGGCGGTATGCGGAGATCGGCTCGTCCCGGATCTACTTCCAGATCCTGGACCTCGACGACCTCGACCACCTGGAACTGATCTCCTCGAAGGTCCAGTCCCAGCTGGCCTGACGCACCGACAGCCGCCGTGGTCCGAGGAGCACCCGTGATGCCTGCCCCCACTGTCCCCCTTGCCGACGCGCTCGCGAGCGGCCCGCTCGTCCTCGACGGCGGTCTGTCCAACCAACTGGCGGCGCAGGGCTGTGACCTGTCCGACGCCCTGTGGTCGGCCCGGCTGCTCGCCGACGGGCCGGAACAGATCGAGCGGGCGCACGCGGCCTATGTGCGGGCAGGCGCAAGGGTGCTCATCACTGCGAGCTACCAGGCCACGTTCGAGGGCTTCGCCGCCCGGGGCATCGGCCGGGCGAAGGCGGCGGAGCTGCTGCGCGGCAGTGTGGGGCTGGCGAGAGGGGCGGGGGAGGGAGGGGAGGGGGGAGGGCCCCCACCCCCCTGGGTCGCCGCCTCCGTCGGCCCCTACGGCGCCATGCTCGCCGACGGCAGTGAGTACCGCGGCCGGTACGGCGTCAGCGTCGCTGAGTTGGAGCGTTTCCACCGGCCGCGGATCGAGGCACTCGCGGAGGCCGCCCCCGATGCCCTCGCTCTGGAGACGGTGCCGGATGTGGACGAGGCCGAGGCGCTGTTGCGGGCTGTCGAGGGGTGCGGGGTGCCGGTGTGGCTGTCGTACAGCGTGGCCGGTGAGCGCACCCGTGCGGGGCAGCCCCTGCGTGAGGCGTTCGCGCTGGCGGCCGGTAATGACCAGGTCATCGCGGTCGGCGTCAACTGCTGTGATCCCGGTGACGCCCACCGGGCGGTGCGGTTGGCGGCGGAGGTCACCGGCAAGCCTGTCGTGGTCTACCCCAACAGCGGTGAGCGGTGGGACGCGCGCGAGCGGGCCTGGCGGGGCAGTCCCACCTTCGGTCCGGACGCGGTGGTGGCGTGGCGGGAGGCGGGGGCCCGTCTCATCGGCGGCTGCTGCCGCGTCGGCCCCGAGGACATCGCGAGGCTGGCCCGCGTCCTGGAGCCGTAGCCGCGCGGCCCTGGGCAAGGGCTCCACGAGTCGGCGCGTTCGCCTCCGGCCGGCCCGCTCGCCGTGGAACGGTCAACTCCCGTCACTCGCACCCCACTTACGCCGACGCGCGCCCCGGGCCACGGGTTCACCGATAGCGTGGGAGGTGCCGGAAGCAGAGTGCGGAACGGGGAGCCTGGGGCCTCTTCGGCCCAGGAGTCCGGACGATCGGGTGGTGGGCATGACTACTCAGGGCACCGATGGCGCCATATCCAGGAAACGGCCGGCGGAGCTGGCGCCGGGGGCGGTGATCGCGCAGTCGCTGGACAACGAGTGGGTCAGCGCGCGATTGACCAAGGACATGATCGAGAAAGGGAAGTCGCTCCGGGACGTCGAGGACATCCGGAGCAAGGAGGCACGCGCCGAGTATTTCCGCAGCCTCATCAACACCCGGCAGGTGGTGGTCAACCGGGTGTTCTTCTACAACAACCGGGCCGTGAGCTGCGACCTCGTGGAGGGCGGCGCCGCCCGGCGCGCCCATCAGAAGCTGCTGGGCGACGGCTCGCTGGTGCCCTACCTCGTCAACGAGCGCGAACCGGCCGCCCGCCCGCCGAACGTGAGCATCGACGAGGAGGCGTTCACCGCCTGGCAGGAGACCGTCGACGGTATGCCCGCGAGCTCGCGCATCACCTGCGTACGGCTGTCCTGGGAGGACGAGGAGAACCGGGCCGCCACCAGGAACGGCCTCTTCAACCCCTTCGCCGGTCAGGTGCAGCGGCTCACCGCGACGGACATCCCGCTGCTCGCCGCCCAGGTCGGCGTCCCACCGGAGCAGGCCCCGCAGTTCGGTGCGCGGCTCCACCGGCTGGTCGGCTTCAGCAGCGACCGGCGCACGCGTGACCAGCTCGTCTCCCGCAGGGTGCTCTACGACGAGTTCGTGTCCGTGCCCGGCCTGCCGGTGTCGGACGTCCGTTACGACCGGAGCAAACCGTTCGCCGGGGAGATCAAGCAGCTCCTGGACCTCATCTACAACGTCAACCTCGCCGATGCGCTGGGCATGTACCCGCTCACTCCGTCCGGCAGCCTCCGGCGCATCGCCCTCCAGGAGTGGCGGGACGTGCGGACGGCCCCCAGCGGGGTGGTCACCGACCCCGAACAACTGTTGCTGTTCCTGCGGCGGCAGGCGTTCTCCACCGTCCAGGACCGGCTGACGCCGGCGGCCGTCGACACCCTGACCCTGGAGGACATCTGGAGCCTGCGGCAGAGCGACGCCTGGCACGAGTACATCGGCGCCTTCGACGCGCTGACCGCCGACCCGGCCGCCTTCCACGACCGGGTGGGCCGCGTCTTCGACCGCTACGTCAAGCTCAACTCCGAGATCGTCCGCATCGCCGCCGGCCGCCGCGCCGGCCGCGCGATGGCCCGCAAGTGGGCGCCCGTCATCGAAGTGGTCGTCGTCGTGGGCGGCGCCGTGTTCAGCGCGATCACCGGGGACGGCACCTGGGGTGTCGTGGGGGATGTCGGAGCGGTGTCCGCCAAGGCCGGCGGCTCCGTCCAACTGGTCCTGCGCAACAGGCGGGAGGGGCGCCGCGAGCAGAAGTTCGCCCGGGAGATAGCGTCCGTCCGGTTCGACAGCGCGCGTGAGTGGGAACAGTTCCACGGCATGGTGCGCCAGTTGCCGGGATACCGGGAGGAGCGCGGTTCCAGGATGGCCACCAGCTCCGCCACCGTCCAGGACGACATCCCGGAGTACTGACACCCGTGCGAGAAGAAGCCGCGTCCGCGTACGACCGTCTGCGTGCCGCCCGCCCCGAGCTGTTCGGCAACGACCCGGACGGCATCGACATCCTCCTCGACCCGGACGCCGTCGAGGAGGCGCGGCGGAGCGCCGGCTGCGGTGAGGACGAGCGGGTCGGCGTGGTGTACGCCGACCGGTTCGTCACGCTCGTACGCGACGCGGTCCGCTTCCCCGGCGGCGCGCTGGGGCTGTACGTACGGATGCTGTCCACCGCCACCGGCCCCGGGGCCGTGATCCTTCCCCTCGTGGGCGCCGACGGCATCGTTCTCGTGGAGCACTACCGGCACGCCACCCGCGCCTGGCACTGGGAGCTGCCGCGCGGCATGGGCCTGCCCGGCGCCCCGGGCGCCGAGACCGCCGCGCGCGAGCTCGCCGAGGAGCTGGGCACCTCGCCCACGGAGCTGATCCCGCTGGGCCGGGTCCATCCGGACAGCGGACTGCTCGGCGACCACGTCGAGTTGTACGCGGCCCGCGTCGAGCGCATCGGCGCCCTCGACGCCGCCGAGGGCATCCGGCGGACGGTCACCCTGCCATGGCCGGAGGTGGCCACGATGATCGCGGACGGGACCATCACCTGCGCCTTCACGATCGCGACACTGACCCGCGCACGGCTGCGGGGGCTGCTGGGCGGCGGCTTGCCGTGAGGCGGCGGGTTCGCTGAGCGGAAAAGGATGAGGGGTGTCCGTGCGAATGCGGTGATACTCAATGGTGTGTTCCCGACGATCAGCACCACAGGTGCCACGGAGGTCCCGGCCACCGCCCGGGTGCTCCTGCCGCACAACCACCCCGGCAAGACGCAGCGGTACCCGGCCCCGCGCGGTGTCGCTCATGTCCTCCACCCAGAGGCCACCGCCGAGCGCCGCACGGCCGGACGGCCTCCGGAGGCGAGATCCGCATGACCGCGAACGCCACGGACGACAGTGTCCGCCTCGCTGTGCCCGACCTCTGCCTCGTGGTGCTCGTCGGCGCCACCGGGTCGGGAAAGTCCACTTTTGCCGCGCGGCACTTCGCGCCCACCGAGGTGCTCTCCTCGGACTTCTGCCGCGCCCTGGTCGCTGATGACGAGACCGATCAGAGCGCCAGTGGCGACGCGTTCGACGTGCTGGAGTACATCGCGGCCAAGCGCCTCGCGGCCGGGCGGCTCACCGTCGTCGACGCGACCAACGTCCGGCCGGAGAGCCGTCGGCAGTTCGTACGGCTGGCACGTGAGCACGACGTACTGCCCGTCGCGATCGTCCTGGACATGCCCGAGGACGTCTGCGTCGCCCGCAACGTCTCCCGCCCGGAGCGTGCCGCCCTCCCGCGCCCCGTCATCCAGCGCCACCGGAGCGAACTGCGCGGCTCGTTGGCACATTTGGAGCGGGAAGGGTTCCGCGCGGTGCACGTTCTGCGGAGCGTGGCCGAGGCGGAGTCCGCCGAGGTCGTCCGCGAGCGCCGCCGTACCGACCTGCGTCACCTCACCGGCCCGTTCGACATCTTCGGTGACATCCACGGCTGCCGCTCGGAACTGGAGACCTTGCTGACCCGGCTCGGTTACGCCCTCACCCGCGACGAGGCGGGCCGCCCGGTGGACGCCTCGCACCCGGAGGGGCGTACGGCCGTCTTCGTCGGCGACCTCGTCGACCGGGGGCCGGACAGCCCCGGCGTGCTGCGCCTGGTCATGGGCATGGTCGCCGCCGGACACGCGCTGTGCGTGTCCGGGAACCACGAGCACAAGCTCGGCCGTTACCTGGAGGGCCGCAAGGTCAAGATCGCTCACGGTCTGGCCGCGACGGTCGAGCAGCTCGACCGGGAGGACGAGGGGTTCCGCGAGCGGGCCGGGGAGTTCGTCGCATCCCTGATCAGCCACTACGTCCTCGACGGCGGCGCCCTCGTCGTCTGCCATGCCGGGCTGCCGGAGAAGTATCACGGCCGCGCGTCCGGCAGGGTCCGCGCACACGCGCTGTGGGGCGACACGACGGGGAGACCGACGAGTACGGCCTTCCGGTGCGGCGTCCGTGGGCCGAGGACTACCGAGGCCGCGCCACCGTGGTCTACGGCCACACCCCGACTTCCTCGGCCGACTGGCTGAACAACACCATCTGCCTCGACACGGGAGCCGTGTTCGGCGGCAGGATGACGGCCCTGCGCTGGCCCGAGCGCGAGCTCGTGGACGTACCCGCCGAGCGCGTCTGGTGCGAGCCGACGCGGCCGCTCGCCGCCGGAGCGCCGGGCGGGGCGGACCGCCGTCGCACCGGCCCTGCGCCGTCCTCGTAGTCTCGGCCTCTCCGGGAGGATCGTGCGGCTGCTGGGGGAGCGCGGCGGCACCGCCCTCCCGTGCCGCGTGCTTCACAGCCCCGCTGCGGTGGCCGCTGAAGGGCCCGCCGGCCCCGCCCCCCTGCGGGCCGGCTGGGTGGTCGCCGCGGTCGTGGCCGCGGGTGCCCTGGTCGCCGCGGTGATGTTCCGTCGTGGTGCACCGCGTGATCTCGGGTGATCCAGGTCAGGATGGAGGGATGGGATTCCATGTCGACTCCGAGGCCGGACGGCTGCGCCGCGTCATACTGCACCGCCCGGGTCTGGAGCTCAAGCGGCTGACCCCGTCCAACAAGGACGCGCTCCTCTTCGACGACGTGCTCTGGGTGCGGCGGGCGCGCGCGGAGCACGACGGGTTCGCCGACGTGCTGCGCGAGCGCGGGGTGGCGGTGCACTTCTTCCAGGACCTGCTGGAGGAGAGCCTGGCGGTGCCGGGCGCGCGCTCCCACGTGCTGGACCGGGTCTTCGACGAGAAGGAGTACGGGCCGCTCGCCACCGGCCGGCTGCGGGCCGCGTTCGAGGGGATGCGGGCCCCCGAGCTGGGCTCCTGGCTGGTCGGCGGGATGACCAAGCGGGAGTTCCTGGAGCGCTACCCGGAGCCGGTCTCGGTGCGCTTCCACGCGATGGACCTGGACGACTTCCTGCTGAACCCGCTGCCCAACCACCTCTTCACCCGGGACACCTCCGCCTGGATCTACGACGGGGTGTGCGTCAACGCGATGCGCTGGCCCGCCCGTTGGCACGAGACCGTGCACTACGAGGCCATCTACCGCCATCACCCGCTGTTCGCGGCGGGCTTCGACCGGGGAGCGGAGGAGAGCGGCTTCCACGTCTGGTCCGAGGGGCAGGCCGCCTACCCGTCCACGATCGAGGGCGGTGACGTGCTCGTCATCGGCGCGGGCGCGGTGCTGATCGGGATGAGCGAGCGGACCACCCCGCAGGCCGTGGAGATGCTCGCCCACCGGCTCTTCGCCACCGGCTCCGCCCGCACGATCGTGGCCCTGGACATGCCGAAGCGGCGCGCGTTCATGCACCTGGACACCGTGATGACGATGGTGGACGGCGGCACCTTCACTCAGTACGCGGGGCTGGGCATGCTCCGCTCGTACACCATCGAGCCGGGGGTGGGCGAGCGCGAGCTCAAGGTCACCGACCACCCGCCGGAGCACATGCACCGCGCGATCGCCGCCGCGCTCGGCCTCGACTCGATCCGGGTGCTGACCGCGACGCAGGACGTGCACGCGGCGGAACGGGAGCAGTGGGACGACGGCTGCAACGTGCTGGCGATCGAGCCGGGCGTGGTGGTCGCCTACGAGCGCAACGCGACGACCAACACCTATCTGCGCAAGCACGGCATCGAGGTCATCACCATCCCCGGCAGCGAGCTCGGCCGCGGCCGGGGCGGGCCGCGCTGCATGAGCTGCCCCATCGAACGGGACGCGGTCGGCCGGAGCTGAGACGCCACCGCATACGCATGCGATCAGTCGTATATACTTCCGATTTCCCGCAGTCGTGAGCTAGGAGCCCATCCCATGGCGACAGACCTCAAGGGACGTCACTTCCTCAAGGAAACGGACTTCACCGCCGAGGAGTTCCGCAGTCTCGTCGAGCTCGCCGCCGAGCTCAAGGCCGCGAAGCGGACGGCCGTCGAGGAGCAGCGCCTCCAGGGCCGGCACATCGCGCTCGTCTTCGAGAAGACCTCCACCCGCACCCGCTGCGCCTTCGAGGTCGCCGCCGCCGATCAGGGCGCCCGCACGACCTACCTCGACCCGGTGGGTTCGCAGATCGGCCACAAGGAGTCCGTCCGGGACACCGCCCGGGTCCTCGGCCGGATGTTCGACGCCATCGAGTACCGCGGCCACGGCCAGGAAGTGGTGGAGGAGCTCGCGGCGTACGCGGGGGTGCCGGTCTTCAACGGGCTCACCGACGAGTGGCACCCGACCCAGATGCTCGCCGACGTGCTGACCATGTCCGAGCAGACGGCCAAGCCGCTGGAGCACGTCGCCTACGCCTATCTCGGCGACGCCCGTTACAACATGGGCAACTCCTACCTCATCACCGGTGCGATCCTCGGCATGGACGTCCGCATCGTGGCGCCGGAGGACCTCTGGCCCGCCCCGGAGGTCATCGCCGAGGCCCGTCGGCTGGCCGCGAAGAGCGGCGCGCGCCTCACGCTCACCGCGGATGTCGCCGAGGGCGTGCGCGACGCGGACTTCGTCGCCACCGACGTGTGGGTGTCCATGGGTGAGCCCAAGGAGGTCTGGGACGCGCGGATCGCGCTGCTGGCGCCGTACGCCGTCACCATGGACGTGCTGCGCGCCACGGGCAACCCGGCGGTGAAGTTCCTGCACTGCCTGCCCGCTTTCCACGACCTCGGCACGACGGTCGCCCGCGAGATCCACGAGCGCCACGGCCTGACGTCGCTGGAAGTGACCGACGAGGTCTTCGAGTCGAGCCACTCGGTCGTCTTCGACCAGGCGGAGAACCGCATGCACACGATCAAGGCGGTCCTGGTGGCGACGCTGGCGGACTGAATTCACGCACCGGGCCGCGGGGCTGAAGTCACGGTCGGTGAATCCAGCCCGTCCGGCGTTTGAGGACAACGCGGCAAGTCGTGTCGCGGGGCCCGGGGCGGACCCCCGGTGCGGGGCCGGAAAGAGACCCGCACCCAGAAGCAGGGGCAGCGGCCTGCCCTATCGCGTACCCGTGACGACAGTCACAGCACGGTGATAACTTCACGGAGCAGGCACCAGCCCTCTGGCTGAAGGAGTCCGCCCCATGGCCCCGTTCACCGGCTCCGCCCCCCGCACCGCGAAATGGCAGCACCTGCGCCTGGAGGTCGACGCCGGCGTCGCCACCGTCACCCTCTGCCGCCCCGGCAAGCTCAACGCCCTCACCTTCGGCGCCTACGCGGACCTGCGCGACCTGCTGCCCGAGCTCGCGCGCGACGGCGGCGTACGGGCCCTCGTCCTCGGCGGCGAGGGCCGCGGCTTCTGCTCCGGCGGAGACGTCGAGGAGATCATCGGCGCCACCCTGGCCATGGACACCGGCAGCCTCCTCGACTTCAACCGGATGACCGGACAGGTCGTGCGCGCCTTGCGCGAGTGCCCGTTCCCCGTGATAGCCGCCGTGCACGGCGTCGCGGCGGGCGCCGGCGCCGTCCTCGCGCTCGCCGCGGACTTCCGCGTCGCCGACCCCACCGCCCGCTTCGCCTTCCTCTTCACCAGGGTCGGCCTCTCCGGCGGCGACATGGGCGCCGCCTATCTCCTGCCCCGCGTCGTCGGCCTCGGCCACGCGACCCGGCTGCTGATGCTCGGCGAGCCCGTACGCGCCGAGGAGGCCGAACGGATCGGCCTCATCAGCCAATTGACCGAGGAGGGCGGCGCCGCCGCGGCGGCCCGGTCGCTCGCCCACCGCCTCGCCGCCGGACCCGCCCTCGCCCACGCCCAGACCAAGGCCCTGCTCACCGCCGAGCTCGACATGCCCCTCGCCGCGGCCGTCGAGCTCGACGCCGCCACCCAGGCGCTGCTGATGAACAGCGCCGACTACGCCGAGTTCCACGCCGCGTTCACCGAGAAGCGGCCACCGGTCTGGCGCGGGCGGTGAGCATGCGGGTCGCGGTCATCGGCGGCGGCCCCGGCGGCCTCGGCGCCGCCGCCCTGCTGAAACGTCTCGCCCCCGACCGCCGGATCACCCTCTGGGAGCGCAACGCCCCCGACGACACGTTCGGCTTCGGGGTCGTCCTTTCCGACGAGACGCTCGGCGGCATCGAGACCGCCGACCCGGCCGTCCACGCCGCCCTGTGCGAGGAGTTCGTCCGCTGGGACGCCATCGACATCGTGCACCGCGGCCGCACCCTCACCTCCGGCGGCCACGGCTTCGCCGCCCTCGGCCGCCACCGGCTGCTGGAGATCCTCCACGCCCGCTGCCGCGAGCTCGGCGTCGACCTCCGCTTCCGTACCGAGGCGCCGCCCGCCGCGGAACTGGCCCGCTCCCACGACCTCGTCATCGCCGCCGACGGGGTGCACAGCACCACACGCGATTCCCACCGCGAATACTTCCACCCCGCTCTCACCACACACCGCTGCCGCTACATCTGGCTCTCCGCCGATTTCGCGCTCGACGCCTTCCGCTTCGAGATCGCCGAGACCGAGCACGGGCTGATGCAGCTCCACGCCTACCCCTACGCCCGCCCCACCGGCGACAGGCCCGGCGCGAGCACCGTCATCGTCGAGATGCGCGAGGAGGTCTGGCGGCGCGCCGGGCTCGACCGCTGCGACGAGGCCACCTCCGTCGAACGCTGCGGCGCCTATTTCGCCGGCCTCCTCCAGGGCCGCCCCCTGCGCGCCAACCGCTCCTCCTGGACCGCCTTCCGCACGGTCACCAACGCCCGCTGGTCCCACGGCAACACCGTGCTCCTCGGCGACGCCGCCCACACCGCCCACTTCTCCATCGGCTCCGGCACCAAGCTCGCCGTCGAGGACGCCGTCGCCCTCGCCGCCCACCTCCAGGGCGACACCCCGGTCACCGAGGCCCTCGCGGCGTACGAGGCCGAGCGCCGACCTGTCGTGGAGTCCACCCAGCGGGCCGCCCGCGCCAGCCTCGAATGGTTCGAGGACCTCGCCGTCCACGTGGGCCGCCCGCCCCGCCGGTTCGCCTTCGACCTCCTCACCCGCAGCCGCCGCGTCACCCACGACAACCTCCGCCTGCGCGACGCGGATTTCGTCGCCTCGGTGGAGGAGGAGGCGGGCATACCTCCCGGCACGCCGCCGATGTTCACCCCCTTCCGGCTGCGCGGGCTGACTCTGCGCAACCGCGTCGTCGTCTCGCCCATGGACATGTACTCCGCCGTCGACGGCACCCCAGGCGACTTCCACCTCGTCCACCTCGGCGCCCGCGCCCTCGGCGGCGCCGGGCTGGTGATGACCGAGATGGTCTGCGTCAGCCCCCGCGGGCGCATCACCCCCGGCTGCACGGGCCTGTACGCGCCGGAGCACGAGAGCGCCTGGCGCCGGATCACCGGCTTCGTGCACACCCAGGCGCCCGGCACGGCCATCGGCGTCCAGCTCGGCCACTCCGGGCGCAAGGGCTCCACCCGGATCCAGTGGGAAGGCATCGACCAGCCGCTGCCGCACGGCAACTGGCCCGTCGTCGCCCCCTCCGCCCTGCCCTACCGGCCCGGCGTCAACCAGGTGCCGCACGCCCTGACCGCCACGGAAATGGCCGTCATCCGCGAACAGTTCGTCCGCGGTGCCCAAGCGGCCGCCCGCGCGGACTTCGACCTCCTCGAACTCCACTGCGCGCACGGCTATCTGCTCTCCAGCTTCCTCTCCCCGCTCACCAACTCGCGCACCGACGCCTACGGCGGCACCCTCACCGCCCGGCTGCGCTACCCCCTGGAGGTCTTCGACGCGGTCCGCTCCGTCTGGCCCGCCGGCCGGCCCATGACCGTACGGATCTCCGCCACCGACTGGGCGGACGGCGGGACGACCGGCGAGGACGCCGTCGGGATCGCCCGCGCCTTCGCCGCTCACGGCGCCGACGCCGTCGACGTCTCCACCGGCCAGGTGGTCCCCGGCGAACAGCCCGCGTACGGCCGCTCCTACCAGACGCCCTTCGCCGAGCGGATCCGCCACGAGGCGGGCGTCCCGGTGATCGCGGTGGGCGCCATCTCCTCCTGGGACGACGTCAACTCCCTGATCCTCGCCGGCCGCGCCGACCTCTGCGCCCTCGCCCGCCCCCACCTCTACGACCCGCACTGGACCCTGCACGCGGCCGCGGAGCAGGGCTACGAGGGCGCCTCCGCGCCGTGGCCCGCCCCCTACCGCGCGGGCAGCCGGAGGCCGCCGACGGGGCGGGGGACGTAGGCCGCGTCCACCTCCCCTATGCCAGAGCCGCGTCCACGAACCGCGCCCCCGCCGCGCGCAGCCGCGCGTGCAGCCCCGCGAAGACGCGCGCGGACCGCACCCCCGGCCAGTCCGCCGGGAGCAGCGACGGCGGCAGCCCCGGGTCCGCGTAGGGGAGCCGGCGCCAGGAGTCCAGGGCGAGCAGGTGGTCGCGGTACGCCTCCTGCGGCGGTACGGTCCGGCGCCGTGCCCACCGGTGGAGCACGGGCTCGTGCGCGGTCAGGAAGGCGCGGTGCCGCCCGGCCAGCGACTCCAGGTCCCACCACCGGGCCACCGCCTCCGCCGTCGGCTCGAAGCCGAGGTGGCAGCCGCGGAACAGGTCGACGTAGGAGTCCAGTTCGAGGCGTTCCAGGGTGTGCCGGGTCTCCTCGTGGACGTGCGCGGGCGCGATCCACACCCCGGGCGCGGCCGCGCCGAAGCCCAGCCGGGCCAGCCGGGAGCGCAGCAGGTGCCGCTTGTGCCGCTCCTGCTCGGGCACCGAGAAGACGGCCAGCAGCCAGCCGGAGGCCGGGCGCGTGGTCGCGCGGCCGTAGATGCGCCGGTCGCCGTCGTCGAGCAGTTGCCGGGCCGCGTCGGACAGCCCGTATCCCGCCGTGCCCTGCGGGGTGCGCCCCGCGACGAGCAGCCCGCGGCGTTTGAGCCGTGAGACGGCGGACCGCACCGAGGGCGCGTCCACGCCCACGGTGGCCAGCAACCGGATCAGTGCCGCGATCGGCACGGTGCGGCCGGCCGGCTGTTCGGCGCGGGTGCGACCGTACGCGCCGTAGAAAGTGACGATGAGGGACCGAGGAGTGTGGGGTGGTTGCTGGTCAGTCACGGGGAAACTGTAAAGCTCCGGTACGCAGTCGGAAGCGCTGGAGCTTGCCGGTGGGCGTGCGGGGAAGGGCATCGTGGAACTCGATCTCGCGAGGGCACTTGTACGGGGCGATCTCCTTTTTGGTGAACTCCCTGAGCTCCTCCGCGGTTTCCGCGGTGCGGGGCGCGCCCGGCCGCAGCACCACGTGGGCGACGACGGCCTCGCCCCGCCGCTCGTCCGGCCGTCCGACGACGGCCGCCTCCAGCACCTGCGGATGGCGCAGCAGCGCCTCCTCGACCTCGGGGCCCGCGATGTTGCGGCCCGCCGAGATGATCATGTCGTCGGCGCGGGCGACATAGCGGAAGTAGCCGTCGGGCTCGCGGACATAGGTGTCACCGGTGAGGTTCCAGCCGTCCCGTACGTACGCGCGCTGCCGGTCGTCGGCGAGGTAGCGGCAGCCGGTGGGACCGCGCACGGCCAGCAGCCCCGGTTCGCCGTCCGGCACGGGCCGTCCGTCCGCGCCGACGACGCGCGCCTCGTAACCGGGCACCGGCACTCCGGTGGTGCCGGGGCGGGCGTCCTCGTCGGCGGCGGAGATGAAGATGTGCAGCATCTCGGTGGCGCCGATGCCGTTGATGAGCCGCAGGCCGGTGGCCCGCCGCCAGGCGTGCCAGAGCGCGGCCGGCAGGTGCTCGCCCGCGGAGACGCACCGGCGCAGGGACGAGATGTCGTAGGCGCCCAGCTGGGCGAGCATGGCGCGGTAGGCGGTCGGCGCGGTGAACAGCACGGAGACGCCGTGCCGTTCGATGTCCTCCAGCAGCCGCTCGGGGCCGTGCCAGTCGGCGAGCAGCGTCGAGGCGCCCGCCCGCAGCGGGAAGACCACCAGGCCGCCGAGGCCGAAGGTGAAGCCGAGCGGCGGACTGCCCGCGAAGATGTCGGAGGGGCGGGGCCGCAGCACCCGCGCGGAGAAGGTGTCGGCGATCGCGAGCACGTCCCGGTGGAAGTGCGCGCAGCCTTTGGGCCGTCCGGTGGTGCCGGAGGTGAAGGCGATCAGGGCGACGTCGTCGGCGGAGGTCTCGACAGCCGCGTACGATGAGGGTTTGTCCGCGGCCAGCCGCAGAAGGTCGCCGGGTGTGCTTCCGCCGTACGGCGTGACCCGTAAGGAGGACACGGACGCCCGTTCCAGGTCCGCCAGCGATCCGCTGTCGCACAACGCGTGCCGTATCCGGGCCAGTTCGCAGACGGTCGCCAGCTCCCGCGGGCGGTGCGCGGCGAGCACGGTCACCGCCACGGCCCCCGCCTTCATCACGGCCAGCCAGCAGGCCGCCAGCCAGGGCGTGGTGGGGCCGCGCAGCAGCACGCGGTTGCCGGGCACCACACCGAGGTCGCCGGTGAGCGTGTGGGCGATCCGGTCGACGTTTTCCCGCAGTTCGCCGTACGACCAGACGCCGCCCGCCCCGTCGCGCACGGCGGGACGGTCCGCGCCCAGCCGGTCCGCCGTCGCGTCCAGCAGCTCCGCGCCGCAGTTGAGCCGGGCGGGGTAGCGCAGCGGGGGAGAGTCCGCCAGGTCGAAGCGGAGCACGGGCCACTGGCCGGCGGGCGGGAGGTGGTCGCGGGGGAAAGTGTCGGCGTGGGCCGACGGCTCGAACTCCATCGCCGGAACGCCCCCTCGTGCCGAGGAATGGGATGGACGGGGTCTTGCCAGCCGTACGGATCCGCTGTCAGCGTAGCGAGTCGGTGACGGCAGTCAACACAGCGCGATAAGTGACCGAGCGGACCGGGAAGGAGGCGGCCGGTGGCCCCTTCGTTCGCCCTCGACCCGGAACAGCGCGCCTGGTGCGCGGAGCTGCGGGCTCTCGCCGCGCGACGGCTGCGCCCCCTCGCCGCCGCGGGCGAGCCCGGCCGCGTCAACCGCCCGCTCGTCGCCGCCCTCGGTGAACTCGGGCTCCTGGCACGCCTCTTCCCGGCGGACCGGCCCGTGCGCGCCATGGACCTGTGCCTGCTGCGCGAATCGCTGGCCATGGAGTGCACGGAGGCGGAGACGGCCCTCGCCCTCCAGGGCCTGGGGGCGGCGCCGCTCGCCCGGTACGGCAGCGGGGCGCAGCGCTCGCGGTGGCTGCCCGAGGTGGTGGCGGGCCGGGCCGTCGCCGCGTTCGCGCTGAGCGAGCCGGGCGCGGGTTCGGACGCCGCCGCCCTGGAGCTGCGGGCCGAACCCGACGGGCGCGGCTGGCGGCTGACGGGGGAGAAGTGCTGGATCTCCAACGCCCCCGGGGCCGATCTCCACACCGTCTTCGCCCGCACCGGCCCCGGCGCCCGCTCCCGGGGCATCACGGCCTTCCTCGTGCCCGGCGGCCGGCCGGGCCTGGGCGGGTGCCCGCTGGAGATGCTGAGCCCGCATCCGGTCGGCACGCTCACCTTCGACGGGGTGCGGGCGGAGCCGGAGGACGTCGTCGGGGAGGTGGGCGGCGGCTTCCGCGTGGCGATGGGCACGCTGGAGGTGTTCCGGCCGAGCGTGGGGGCGTTCGCCGTCGGTATGGCCCGCGCCGCGCTGGCCGCGGCCGTGGACCACGCGGGCGGACGGCAGGCGTTCGGCGGCCTGTTGAAGGACCTCCAGGCTGTCTCCCACCAGCTCGCCGAGATGGCCACCAGGACCGAGGCCGCGGCCCTCCTGGTGTACGCGGCGGCCGCGGCCATCGACACGGGCGAGCCCGGTGTGGCGGCCCGCTCGGCGATGGCCAAGCTGTTCGCCACGGAGACCGCGCAGTACGTGGTGGACGCCGCCGTCCAGATCCACGGCGCCCGCGCGCTGCGGCGCGGCCACCTCCTCGAACACCTCTACCGCGAGGTCCGCGCGCCGCGCGTCTACGAGGGCGCCACGGAGGTCCAGCGCACCGTCATCGCGAAGGAGCTCTACCGATGAACCCACCGCCCCCGCCGGACCCGGACGCGGCCCTGTGCCGGATCAACCCCGGCGAGCTGTCGCCCCCCTCCGGCTTCACCCACGCGGTGACGGCGACCGGCGGGCGGCTGGTGTTCCTCGCCGGGCAGACGGCGCTCGACGGTGACGGCCGGGTGGTGGCGGGCGGGCTGCCGGAGCAGTTCGCGCGGGCGCTGGCCAATCTCCTCACCGCCCTGCGCGCGGCCGGCGGCGCGCCGCACCACCTCGCCCGCGTCACCGTCCACACCACCGATGTCGCGGCCTACCGAGCCCACGCCGCCGAACTCGGCCGCGTCTGGCGCCGGTCCGCGGGCCGGGACTATCCGGCCATGGCGGTCGTCGGCGTGACCCGGCTCTGGGACGAGACGGCGCTGGTCGAGATCGACGGCATCGCCGTCCTGCCGTAGCCGGGCCGTCAGCTCCCGCCCTCCGCCGCCGCGCGCTCCTCGCGGGCCGCGGCGAAGCCGCGCAGCCAGGCGGCCCGCAGCGGGTCCCCGGGCCCGTACGGGCAGTCGCCGGTCCCCTCCCCGAGCTCGAAGGCCAGCCGGCCCTCCTTGAGCGCCACCACCAACTCGGCACGTGTCGCCACGCGGTCCACTCCCCCTCCTGTCCACCGGGCCCGGGCCGTCCTAGATGTCGCGGAAGATCTCGATCTGCGCGCCGATCGAGTTGAGCCGCTCCGCGAGGTCCTCGTAGCCGCGGTTGATCACATAGACGTTGCGCAGCACCGATGTGCCCTCGGCCGCCATCATCGCCAGCAGGACGACCACGGCGGGGCGCAGCGCGGGCGGGCACATCATCTCGGCGGAGCGCCAGCGGGTCGGTCCCTCGACGAGCACGCGGTGGGGGTCGAGGAGCTTGACGTCGGCGCCGAGGCGGTTGAGGTCGGTGAGATAGATGGCACGGTTGTCGTAGACCCAGTCGTGGATGAGGGTCTGCCCCTGCGCCGCGGCGGCGATGGCCGCGAAGAACGGCACGTTGTCGATGTTGAGGCCGGGGAACGGCATCGGGTGGATCTTGTCGATCGGCGCCCGCAGCTTGGAGGGGCGCACGGTCAGGTCGAGCAGGCGCGTACGGCCGTTGTCCGCCGGGTATTCCGGGCTGCGCTCGTGGTCGAGGCCCATCTCCTCCAGGACGGCGAGCTCGATCTCCATGAACTCCACGGGGACGCGGCGGATCGTCAGCTCGGACTCGGTGACGACGGCGGCGGCGAGCAGGCTCATGGCCTCCACCGGGTCCTCGGAGGGCGCGTAGTCGACGTCCCGGTCGATGGTGGCCACGCCGTGCACGGTGAGGGTGGTGGTGCCGATGCCCTCGACCTTGACGCCGAGCTCCTCCAGGAAGAAGCAGAGGTCCTGGACCATGTAGTTGGAGCTGGCGTTGCGGATGACGGTGACGCCGTCGTGGCGGGCCGCGGCCAGCAGCGCGTTCTCGGTGACGGTGTCGCCGCGCTCGGTCAGCACGATCGCCCGGGTGGGTGCGACCGAACGGTCGACCTGCGCGTGGTAGGTGCCGTCGGTGGCGGTGACCTCGAGGCCGAAGTGGCGCAGGGCCGTCATGTGCGGCTGCACGGTCCGGGTGCCGAGGTCGCAGCCGCCCGCGTACGGGATCTTGAAGTGGTCCATGCGGTGCAGCAGCGGACCGAGGAACATGATCACGCTGCGGGTGCGGCGGGCGGCCTCGGTGTCCATCGCCGCGAGGTCGAGCTCGGTGGGCGGGACGATCTCCAGGTCGTTGCCGTCGTTGATCCAGCGGGCCCGGACGCCGATGCTGCCGAGGACCTCCAGGATCCGGTAGACCTCCTCGATCCGGGCGACCCGGCGCAGCGTCGTGCGGCCCGCGTTGAGGAGGGTCGCGCACAGCAGCGCCACACAGGCGTTCTTACTGGTCTTGACGTCGATGGCGCCGGAGAGACGGCGGCCGCCGACGACCCTCAGATGCATCGGTCCCGCGTAACCGAGGGAGACGATCTCGCTGTCCAGCGCTTCACCGATCCTGGCGATCATATCAAGGCTGATGTTCTGATTTCCCCGCTCGATGCGATTG
The DNA here is from genome assembly GCF_055558795.1 of Streptomyces sp. NPDC025618. Classification (NCBI taxonomy): domain Bacteria; kingdom Bacillati; phylum Actinomycetota; class Actinomycetes; order Kitasatosporales; family Streptomycetaceae; genus Streptomyces; species Streptomyces sp. NPDC025618. The sequence continues at coordinate 58,658 of NZ_JBVHLW010000014.1, forward strand.
ACGGCGCTCTGGCTGGTGCCGAGCGCGTCGGCGAGCTGGGACTGCGTCCAGCCGCGGTGCTGCCGCGCGTCACGGATGAGCTTGCCGATGCGGGCGAGGTAGGCGTCTGTCATGAGTCAGACGGTATCTCAGATATGAGATTTCTTCCTGTGGGGGTCGTCGCCCGCCGCTGAGCTGCTGTGTTGTGTCGTATTCCTGACGGTCATTGCTTTCCCCATGTGACGGAGGACCAGACACCGCCGTCGCTCCTTTCCCACCCGCCGGGCGCATCGCCCGCCGTCGCGAGCGGGGGTCCGCCTCCGTGCGCCGGGGCGGCCGTCCCGGCGCGGCCGCGACCGCCCGACATGCGCCCCCCGGCGCCCCCGTGCCACGCTGATCGGGGCGGGACCGGCTCACCGGCCCGCCCGATCCACCTCGTCGAGGAGGGCCGGCATGACCGACAGGGAACGCGACCCGCGGTACGTGGACGACATGACGGAGGAGACGCTCGGCGCGAAGGAGCAGGAGCGCCAGGAGCGCCAGCGTCAGCAGGAGCGGCAGCGCGGCAGGCGGGAAGGCGACGCGGGCTCGCGCGCCGGCCGGGATGGCTCCGACGACGACCGGTGACGGCCTGCCGGGGCGTATCGGGGCCAGCCGGGACATGACCGTGACGCGGCGATGTACTAGAGTTATCTCGACATCGAGATATCTGCCGAGAGGCGTACCGCTGTCGCGCCAGTAAGGCTTGCCTAACTAAGGCACACCTTAGCGGATTGGCGCGAACCCGTGACGGCAGGATTGCCGCAGTACGCGAATTCATGCATGAAGGAGACTGTCGTGTCGGCGAACAGCTTCGACGCCCGCAGCACGCTGCGCGTGGGCGACGAGTCGTACGAGATCTTCCGGCTGGACAAGGTCGAGGGCGCCGCGCGCCTTCCCTACAGCCTGAAGGTGCTGCTGGAGAACCTGCTCCGCACGGAGGACGGCGCGAACATCACCGCCGACCACATCCGCGCGCTGGGCAACTGGGACTCGCAGGCCCAGCCCAGCCAGGAGATCCAGTTCACGCCGGCCCGCGTGATCATGCAGGACTTCACCGGCGTGCCCTGCGTCGTGGACCTCGCCACCATGCGTGAGGCCGTCAAGGAGCTCGGCGGCGACCCGGCGAAGATCAACCCGCTGGCCCCGGCCGAGCTGGTCATCGACCACTCCGTCATCGCCGACAAGTTCGGCACGAAGGACGCCTTCGGCCAGAACGTCGAGCTGGAGTACGGCCGCAACAAGGAGCGCTACCAGTTCCTGCGCTGGGGCCAGACCGCCTTCGACGAGTTCAAGGTCGTCCCCCCGGGCACCGGCATCGTCCACCAGGTGAACATCGAGCACCTGGCGCGCACCGTCATGGTCCGGGGCGGCCAGGCGTACCCCGACACCCTCGTCGGCACCGACTCGCACACCACCATGGTCAACGGCCTGGGCGTGCTGGGCTGGGGCGTCGGCGGCATCGAGGCCGAGGCCGCGATGCTCGGCCAGCCGGTCTCCATGCTCATCCCGCGCGTCGTCGGCTTCAAGCTGACCGGCGAGCTGCCGGCCGGCACCACCGCCACCGACCTGGTGCTCACCATCACCGAGATGCTGCGCAAGCACGGCGTCGTCGGCAAGTTCGTCGAGTTCTACGGCGAGGGCGTCGCCGCCACCTCGCTGGCCAACCGCGCCACCATCGGCAACATGTCGCCGGAGTTCGGCTCCACCGCCGCGATCTTCCCGATCGACGGCGAGACGCTGAACTACCTCAAGCTCACCGGCCGCTCCGAGCAGCAGGTCGCGCTCGTCGAGGCGTACGCCAAGGAGCAGGGCCTGTGGCTGGACCCGGCCGCCGAGCCGGACTTCTCCGAGAAGCTGGAGCTGGACCTCTCCACCGTCGTCCCCTCCATCGCCGGCCCGAAGCGCCCGCAGGACCGCATCGTCCTGGCCGACGCCAAGGCCCAGTTCGAGCGTGACGTCCTCAACTACGTCTCCACCGCCGACGAGGCGGGCGAGGAGTCCTTCCCGGCCTCCGACGCCCCCGCCGCCGCCAACGGCGTGCCGAGCCGCCCGACCACGGTCACGGCCCCTGACGGCAGCACCTACGAGATCGACCACGGCGCCGTCACCGTCGCCGCGATCACCTCCTGCACCAACACCTCGAACCCCTACGTCATGGTCGCCGCCGCGCTCGTGGCCAAGAAGGCGGTCGAGAAGGGCCTGACCCGCAAGCCGTGGGTCAAGACCACCCTGGCCCCGGGCTCCAAGGTCGTCACCGACTACTTCGACAAGGCGGGCCTGACCCCCTACCTCGACAAGGTCGGCTTCAACCTCGTCGGCTACGGCTGCACCACCTGCATCGGCAACTCCGGCCCGCTGCCGGAGGAGGTCTCCAAGGCGGTCAACGAGCACGACCTGGCCGTCACCTCGGTGCTCTCCGGCAACCGCAACTTCGAGGGCCGGATCAACCCCGACGTCAAGATGAACTACCTCGCGTCCCCGCCGCTGGTCGTCGCGTACGCCCTCGCGGGTTCCATGAAGGTGGACATCACCAAGGACGCCCTCGGCACCGACACCGACGGCAACCCGGTCTACCTCAAGGACATCTGGCCCTCCGAGGCCGAGGTCAACGACGTCGTGGCCAACGCCATCGGCGAGGACATGTTCAACAAGTCCTACCAGGACGTCTTCGCGGGCGACGCCCAGTGGCAGGCGCTGCCGATCCCGACCGGCAACACCTTCGAGTGGGACGCCGAGTCCACCTACGTCCGCAAGCCCCCGTACTTCGAGGGCATGACGATGGAGACCACCCCGGTCTCCGACATCGCCGGCGCCCGCGTCCTGGCGAAGCTCGGCGACTCGGTCACCACCGACCACATCTCCCCGGCCGGTGCCATCAAGGCCGACACCCCGGCCGGCAAGTACCTCACCGAGCACGGTGTCGAGCGCCGTGACTTCAACAGCTACGGCTCGCGCCGCGGCAACCACGAGGTCATGATCCGCGGCACGTTCGCCAACATCCGCCTGCGCAACCAGATCGCGCCGGGCACCGAGGGCGGCTACACCCGTGACTTCACGAAGGACGGCGCCCCCGTCTCCTTCATCTACGACGCCTCGCGCAACTACATCGAGCAGGGCATCCCGCTGGTCGTCCTGGCCGGCAAGGAGTACGGCTCCGGCTCCTCCCGCGACTGGGCCGCCAAGGGCACCGCGCTGCTCGGCGTCAAGGCCGTCATCGCCGAGTCCTACGAGCGCATCCACCGCTCGAACCTCATCGGCATGGGCGTCCTGCCCCTGCAGTTCCCCGAGGGCGCCTCGGCCGAGTCGCTCGGCCTGACCGGCGAGGAGACCTTCTCCTTCACCGGTGTGGAGGAGCTGAACAACGGCACCACCCCGCGCACGGTCAAGGTCACCACCGACACGGGCGTGGAGTTCGACGCGGTCGTCCGCATCGACACCCCCGGTGAGGCCGACTACTACCGCAACGGCGGCATCATGCAGTACGTGCTGCGCTCGCTGATCCGCAAGTAAACGTTCAAGTAAGCGTTTCCGCACGGCCGGTTGAGGGCCGCACCCCGTTTCGTACGGGGTGCGGCCCTCGCCGCGTTTTCGGCAACCTCGCGAGCCACGCCAACTCGTAAGGGTGATAGGGGGGTTGGGGAAGTGTTGGCCATTTCTTTCCTGGTTAGTCTCCGGAAGGGGTCGATGCCGGGACGATGTCGCTCCCCAGGGAGGGAATTTCTATGGGAACCGCCATCACTTTCGGGGAGCTCGCGCGCCTTTCGGGCGAGGAGCTTCCCCAGCGGCTCGTGCTGTCGAGTGTGCTGTCGGCGGGATCCGACCAGCCGGTGTATCCGGCCATGGTGAAGTCCGACCACGGCACGACGGTCGCCTACGCCTGCCAGTACCGGCAGAACGCGGGAAGTCCTCCGCTCCTCGTCTTCCTGGGACTCGCGTCCCGGGACCCCGGCTATACGACGACGTGCATTCCCGCGGCCATCTCCAGTCATTGAGTCGTTCAGGCACTTAACGGAAGGGAAATGGAATGGACAACACCATCAGCTTCGAGGAACTCCACGACGTGGCGGGGGAGGTGCTGCCCGAGCGCACGGTCATGGGCATCATGGCCACCCCGCTCGGCTTCGGCGACCCGGACGGCGGCGGCGCCGGAGCGGGCGCGGGCAGCTCCAGCAGCAGCTCCGCGACGGCCGCGGGCGGCGGCGTCGTCGCCGTGCCCCCGAGCGACCACGGCACCACGATCCTCTCCAACTGCCAGTCCATCGACAGGCAGGGCACCCCGGGCCTCCTCGGCTCGCTCGGCCTCGGCTCCGAGAACCCCGCCGCCAACGTGACCTGCACCCCGGCGGCCATCTCCAGCCACTGATCGCATAGCGGTCCGTCGTGCGGCGCGCCACCCGCGCGCCGTACGCACGGGGGAGGACCGGGCGCGTCCGGTCCTCCCCCGCACTCTGTCCCCCTACGGAGAGCGCCCATGTCACTGCCCGCGCTGGTGCCCGGCACGGAACTGGTCGGCGAGTTCGAGGATTCCGGATACCGTGAGCCGCCCCACCTTGTCTGCCGCCCGGACGGGCAGGTCGTGCGCCTGCCGCCGCTGCTCTACCAGCTCGCCCGCCTGCTCGACGGGCAGCCCCTGGAGCACGTGGCCGAGCAGCTCAGCAGGGAGACGGGGCGGGGCTTCACCGCGGAGCACATCGTCTTCCTCATCGACAAGAAGCTCGTCCCGCTCGGCCTGACGACCTACAGCGACGGCTCACCGCCCCCGCCCACGCTGAAGAGCGACCCCTTCCTGGCCTTCCGCTTCCGGCTGGCGGTGCTGCCGCGGCGCGTCACGTGGTTCCTCTCCGGCCTCTTCGCCTGGCTGTTCCACCCGGTGCCGGTGCTCGCCGCTCTCGGCACGTTCGCCGGCGGCGAGACGTGGCTGTGGACGACCCAGGACACCGGAGCCGCGCTGCGGGCGGTCCTCTCCTCCCCGGCCGACGTGCTGCTCGTCGTCCTCCTGGCCATCGCCTCCTGCGTGTTCCACGAGATGGGCCACGGCGCGGCCTGCCGCTACGGAGGCGCCCGGCCGGGCCCGATGGGATGCGGCATCTATCTGGTGTGGCCCGCCTTCTACACCGACATCACCGATTCGTACCGGCTGGGGCGCGCCGGGCGGATCCGGGCCGACCTGGGCGGCGTGTATTTCAACGCGCTGTTCGTCCTCGGCCTGCTCGCGCTCTACGTGCCGACGGGCAGCCCGCTGCTCCTGGTGGCGATCCTCTCCGTCCACCTGGAGATGATCCAGCAGCTTCTTCCCACGCTGCGCTTCGACGGCTATTACATCGTCGCGGACCTGGTCGGCATCCCCGACCTCTTCAAATACATCGCGCCCATCCTGAAGCGCTTCGTGCTCCGCCGCCCGCAGGACGAACGGCTCCGGGCGCTCAAGCGGTGGCCGCAGATCGTCGTCGCGGTGTGGGTCATGTTCCTGGTGCCGGCCCTCACCCTCCAGCTGGGCATGGTGCTCGTCAACCTGCCCCAGCTGATCAGGTCCGACTGGCGGACCGCCGGTCTCCTGCTGACGCGTGCCGGCACGGCGGGCTTCCCGGTCCTCGGCACGGTCTCGGCGTGCCTCCAGATCGTGCTGCTCACCCTGCCCGTCGCCGGCCTGGCGCTCGCGCTGGGACGGCCCGCGCGGTCGCTGGTGCGCCTGGCCCTGCGCCGCCGCCGCGCCGCGTGAGGACGGGGCGCGGCCCGCAGCCATGGGCCGCGGGCCGCGCGGGGTTCAGCTGAGGTGATGAGCCGTCAGAACAGCATCCGGTACTGGTTCCAGCCCGAGTTGCCGATCTTCACCTTGTACTCGAACGGCTGGGACGCCTTGCCCGTGCCGCGGTAGAGCCACAGGGCGCCGTCGTTGTCGCGCGCGATCAGGTCGGACTTGCCGTCCTGGTCCACGTCACCGGTGGCCGCCAGCTTGTTGAACTGGTTCCAGCCGCCGCCGATACGCTGCTTGGTCTCGAAAGGCTTGGTGTAGTCGCCGGTGCCCTTGTAGAGCCACAGCACGCCGTCCTTGTCGCGGGCGACGATGTCGGTCTTGCCGTCACCGGTGAGGTCGCCGCGGCCCTGGATCTCGGTGTACTGGTTCCAGCCCGGACCGACCTTCTTACGGCCCGTCAGGGTGCCGTCGGGGTAGGCGAGATACAGCCACAGGACACCCTCGCGGTCACGGACCAGGATGTCGGACTCGGCCGCGCCGCCGAGGTTGCCCGGGGAGATGAACTGGTCGTACTGGCCCCAGTCGTCCGCGACGACCTTCGAGCTGTTCGCGGTGGCGTAGATGATGTTCTGGTCGTTGTCCCGGACGTAGAGGGCCTCGCTCAGGCCGTCGCGGTCGTTGTCGACCCGCGCCGCGGCGTTGATCCTGCCCCAGTTGCCGGTGACGAACTCCTTGGGCGTGATACCGCCCTTGCCGTCGGGCCAGTAGAAGTAGAGGTCGTCGTTGTTGACGGCGCTCAGCGGGAAGAACGGCGCGTCGGCGGAGGGGCCGTCGGCCTTGACCTTGCTGCGCGGGGCGGCCAGGTGCGGGGCGGCCGGCTTGGGGGCCTGAGCGCCCGACTTGGGGTAGTCGCCGGACTTCGCCTCGCCGCGCAGCGCCTCGAAGCGGTGCTTGGCGGAGGTGTCGGCGGAGAGCTTCGCCGCCGACTTGGCCGCGCCCGAGGCGGGGGCGGCCGAGGGGCCGTCGGCCAGGGCCGTGCCGGCGGTGGTGCCGAGCACGGCGGCGGCTATGGCCGCGGTCGCGACGCGACGCACGGCGCGCGAACGGCCGGGGAGTTGAGCCACGTGGGTCTCCAGGAGGTCTCAGGTGAAGAACGGCGGGCCCGGTCCGGGCCCGCCGCAGAGACTCCATGATCTTTCACATTTTCTTTACCTGTCAATCACTATGTGGGGATCTCGGGCCGATCAGCTCGATCTCAGCGAGTGTGCTCTCACCGGCCACCGTCTCCAGGCGGTAGTGCCGGAAGAAGCCCGGTGTGCGCACCGAGAACACCCGGGTCTGCCGGTCCCAGGCGAAGGACTCGCCGACGCGCCGGTCGACCTCCGTCCAGGTCTCGCCGTCCGTCGACCCCTTGAGCACCCAGCCGCCCGGAGCCTTGGTGCGGTCGGCCGACGTGAGGGTGTACGAGGTCACGCGCGAGCCGGAGGGCACCTCCAGTGGGGTCACGGTGAACGTCGCCTCCGTGGCCGAGGTGTTGTCCGTGAGCGCCGACGTGCCCGGGGCCGTCAGGTCGCCCTCCGGCTCCGGCACCGCGTCGCCCTGGGTGAGGGAGGTGGGCCCCGCGTCGCGGCCGCTGCCCCACGACGACGGCCGGGGGCCCATGGTGAACTCCAGCGTCCCGCCGTTCGCGACCACGGAGTGCGGGAGCGCCGTGGAGTCCCACTTCTCGCCGTTCACCCGCAGGCCCTGCACATAGAAGTTCCTGGCGCTGTTGCCCGGCGCCTTCACGACCAGGTCGCGCCCGTTCTCCAGATGGACGGTGGCCTGCGTGAACAGCGGCGAGCCGATCGCGTACTCCCCGCTGCCCATCACCAGCGGATAGAAGCCGAGGGCGCTGAAGACGTACCACGCCGACATCTCGCCGTTGTCCTCGTCGCCCGGGTAACCCTGGCCGATCTCGCTGCCGAGGTAGAGGCGGGACAGCACCTCGCGGACCTTCTGCTGCGTCCGCCAGGGCCGGCCGGTCGCGTCGTACATGTAGGCGATGTGGTGCGAGACCTGGTTGCTGTGGCCGTACATCCCCATGCGCACGTCCCGGGCCTCGGTCATCTCGTGGATGACCCCGCCGTAGGAACCGGCGAACTCCGGCGAGCCGGTCTCGGGCGTGGCGAAGAAGGTGTCGAGCTTCTTCGCGAGGCCCGCCCGGCCGCCGTAGAGGTTGGCCAGGCCCCGGGTGTCCTGCGGGGCGTGGAAGGCGAAGTTCCAGCCATTGGTCTCGGTGTAGTCGTTGCCCCAGACGCGCGGGTCGTAACTCCGGGGCGGCAGCCGCCAGGTGCCGTCCGGGCCCTTGCCCTGGAAGAAGCCGACGCCGGGGTCGAAGAGCTTGACGTAGTTCCGGGCGCGGTTCATGAAATAGGCGGACTCGTCGCGGTAGTGCTCCTTGTGGGTCTTCGCGTAGAGCGCCTGGCCCATCCGCGCGATCCCGTAGTCGTTGAGATAGCCCTCCAGCGCCCAGGACATGCCCTCCCGCGTCGTGGTGCTGGTGTAGCCGAGAAAGACGGAGGTCTCCATGCCCTTGCGGCCCACGCCGGGGTTGGGCGGCGCCACCGTGGCGTTCTTCAGCGCCGCCGCGTACGCCGCCTCCGCGTCGAAGCGGACGCCCTTGGCGTAGGCGTCGGCGAAGGCGACGTCCGAACTGGTGCCGGTCATCAGGTCGGCGTAGCCGGGGGAGGACCAGCGGGAGATCCAGCCGCCGTCCTTGTACTGCTGGACGAAGCCGTCGACGAGCTTCCCCGCCCGTTTCGGGGTCAGCAGGGCGTACGCGGGCCAAGTGGTGCGGTAGGTGTCCCAGAAGCCGTTGTTGACGTAGACCTCGCCGTCGACGATCTTCGCGCCGGTACGGGTCGGGGTGGGCTCGCCGGCGGGCGGGCTGAAGGGGCTGGCGTAGCGGCTGTGGGGGTGCGCGGCGGAGCCGGTGTTCTCGAAGCCCGAGTTGGGATAGAGGTAGAGGCGGTAGAGGTTCGAATAGAGCGTGGTGAGCTGGTCCCGGCTCGCGCCCTTGACCTCGATCCGGCCCAGGACGTCGTCCCACGCGGCGCGGGCGCGGTCGTGGACCTCGTCGAAGGAGGTGCCGGCGGGGATCTCCTGGCCGAGGTTGGCCTTCGCCTGGTCGACGCCGATGAGGGAGGTCGCGATGCGCAGCGTCACCGTGTGGTCCTGGCCCGGCTTGAAGCGCAGATAGCCGGTGACGCCGTCACCCCGGGTGCCCTCGTCGTCCGCGCGGCGCGTGCCGTCCGGGTCGGCCGAGCTGATCGCGCTCGACGGGAGGTCGGGCGGGCCGCCGAGCTTGCCGCTCGCGGTGACGGGCGCGTCGAAGACGCCGTAGACGAAGAGCCGTCCGGCGCCGGTGGAGAGCCCGCTGCGCACATCGGAGTAGCCGGTGATCACGCCGTGGCCGGGATCGAGCGTCAGCCCTCCCTGGTCCCGGACGTTGTCAAGGATGACGCTGGCGTTCTCACCCGGAAAGGTGAAACGCATCAGGGCCGCGTGGTCGCTGGGGACGATCTCGGCCTTCAGCCCGTTGTCGAAGGTGACGCCGTAGTAGTGCGGCTTCGCGATCTCATGGGAGTGGTGGAAGGGGAGCGCGCGGGCCGTCCGCCCGGCGTCCGGGGTGCCGGTGGCGGCCGACGGCATCACCTGGAAGGTCTGCCGGTCGCCCATCCAGGGGCTCGGCTCGTGACTGGCGCTGAACGCCTGGATGGCGGGGAGGTTGTCGGCGTTGTTCGCGGCGGCGTACTGATAGAGCCAGTCCGTCGAGCCGGCGTTGGTGACGGGGGTCCAGAAGTTGAAGCCATGGGGGAGGGCGGTGGCGGGGAAGGTGTTGCCGCGGGAGAAGGTCGAGCTGGAATGCGTGCCACGCGTGGTGAGGGCGTAGTCGGCCAGGTGCGCCGCGGGCTTCTCCGCGGGCGCGGGGGCGAGCGAGATGTCGTCCACCCAGCCGCGGAATTTCGCCGGGCCGGCCGGCGAGTCGTAGGCGATGAGCACCCGGGCCACGGTCTTGCCCGCGGCGACCGCGCCGATCCGCGACTCCTTGGCGTTCCACTGGTTGACGTAGAGGGTCTTGGACTCGGCCTGGCCCTGCGGTGTGAGGCGCGCGCCGTCCTGGTCGACGGCGCCCAGCTCGCTGAGATAGGTGCCGTCGGTGAAGGCGAGGTCGAGCGCGGCGTGGGTGGCCGGATAGCGCGGGTCGGCCTCCGGCATCGAGGGGAAGATCTTGTAGGAGAGCCGGGTCTCGGGGGTGACCGCGACCCGCACGGCGAAGATCTTGTTGTAGGCGTACGCGTGGCCGGTGGCCTGGTGCCTGCCGCCGTAGCGCAGGGCGTGGGTGCCGGTGAAGCCGGCGCGCGGCTTGGCCGTCGGCGAGCCGGTGGGCCCGCTGTCGACGTAGCTGCGCATGTCCGGGGGCGGCGGGCCGCCGGTGTCCGCGGTCGCCAGCTGGAGCTCGGCCAGCTGGGTGATGCCGTCCCCGTTGTTGCGGGTGATGTCCAGCCGGTACTGCCGGTAGGAGGTGCTGTTGGTGAAGGAGAACTCCTTGGTCTGGAGGCGCTTTTCGAAGAGGACGTCCCTGCGGTCGTCCAGCACCGTCCAGCTGTGTCCGTCGTCGGAGCCCTTGAGCGTCCAGTCCCTGGGGTCCCGGCCTGGGGCGTCGTTGGCGGAGGTCAGCGCGTAGCGCACGGCCGTGACGGGCTCGGACAGCTCGAATCCGAGCCAGGGCGTCCGCTCGAAGGTGAGCCACTTGGTCGTGGGCTCGCCGTCGATCAGGTTCTCCTTGACCTCTCCGGCCCCGGCGTTCTCCCCGCTCGCCCGGACGGCGGTGACCTTGTCGGTGATGTTGCCGGGGATGCCCGCCGCGTCGCTGCCGTCTATCCCGGCGGCCCGCCGCCGCCCGTCGGGCCCGGTCTCCACGGCATTGCGCCAATCGGGCTGCGGCTCGCCCGGCTCGAAGGAGGAGCTGAAGCGCTGCGCGGCGGCCGCCGGGGCCGGCGCGGCGGCCCCGTACGGAGTCTGAGTGGCCGTCACCACGAGAGTGGCGGCGAGGAGGGCCAGGGGCCGGGTGAGTGTACGCCATCGGTGGCGGAACCCCTGTCGCTGACTCTGCCGCATCCCTTGCCTCTCCACGAATCCGACAACGTTGTCAACCGAGTCGCGCAGAAATAAGTAGGGCGTGAGACGCCAGTGGTGTCAAGGGTCCGGATGTTGGTGTCGTCGCGGGGGCGGCGTAGGTTGAGGAGGTCTCAACTCGGGAAAGACTGACGGTCAAAGCCGCTTTCGATCTTGCCCAGTTGATGTGAAGTGGACTATACCTGTCGGCGTCCGGGGCGGCCGCAGGCCGCCGCGGCGGATCCGGGGGAGAGCGGCGGACGGGGGCTGCCGTGGGGGCGGCACCGATCCCGGCGCACACCCAGCACACCAAGCTTCAACTGACCTGCGGTGTCGGGACCTTCGTCCTTGGCCGGTTCGCACGTGCGCGAGGGAAAGACCGCCACACCGCCTGAGTCCTGGAGAAGGCGAGGACTTGAGCATGGGATCCACATCGGAATTCAGCCGGAGAGATCTGGTCAAGCGGACCGCGGCACTGGGTCTGATCGCGGTGCCGTCGATGAGTGTGCTCACCGCGTGTGCCACCGGCGGCGGCAGCGACGACAAGAGCAAGGACAAGGGCGAGCAGGGCAAGAAGTCGGAGAAGAATCCGCTCGGCGTCAAGAACGGTGCGCCGCTCGACGCGTTCATCTTCAAGGGCGGCCTGGGCGATCAGTACGCCAAGGACGCCGAGGCGGATTACAAGGCCACGTACGGAGCCGAGGTCAAGCACACCGGCACCCAGCAGATCGGCCCCAAGCTCCAGCCCCGCTTCGCCGGTGGCAATCCGCCGGACGTCATCGACAACTCCGGCGCCGACCACCTGGACATGAACAAGCTCTCCTCGCAGGGGCAGTTGCTCGACCTCACCCCGCTGCTCGACGCGGCCTCGCCGGACGATCCCGCGAAGAAGGTCCGGGACATCCTCTATCCGAGCGCCATCGAGAAGGGCAAGCACAAGGACGCCTTCGACGTCCTCTATTACGCCTTCACCGTCTATGGCACCTGGTATTCCCAGAAGCTGCTGTCGGACAAGGGATGGACGTACCCGAAGTCCCTCGACGACATGATCAAGCTCTGCGAGGAGATCAAGAAGGCGGGCATCGCGCCCTGGACCTACCCCGGGAAATACCCCTACTACGTCCACTTCAACATCTTCCCGCAGATCGCCAAGATCGGCGGTCTGGACAAGTGGATCGCGATCGACAATCTGGAGCCCAACGCCTGGACCTCCAACGACGCGGTCAAGCAGGTCATCGGGCACTACGAGGAACTCGCCGCCAAGGGGTATTTCCTGGGGGGCAGCCAGGGCCTGACCCATATCCAGGCCCAGACCGCCTGGACCAAGGGCAAGGCCGTCTTCATCCCCAACGGCTCCTGGGTGGAGAACGAGGCGACCCCGACCACCCCCAAGGACTTCGGCATGGCCGTCGGCCCGCTCTTCGACGGCGGCTCCGGCGACAAGATGCCGCACGGCGCGGTGCGCGCCGAGCCCAGCGAGCCCTTCATCGTCGCCAAGGGAGGCAAGAACCCCACGGGCGGCATGGAATTGCTGCGCATCATGCTCTCCAAGAAGCACGCGCAGAACTTCGCGCAGAAGGTCCATTCCCTGACGAGCAACATGCAGGGTGCCGAGGGGGCCTCGCTCTCCCCGGGCCTGGCCTCGGCGGCGCAGGCCGTCAAGGCCGCGGGCGGCAACCAGAACCTGCTGATGATCCAGCTGCAGGAGTGGTACCCCAAGCTGACGGACGAGAAGATGGGCGGCCTGACCAGCCAGTTGCTCACCGGTGACCTCAAGGCCGCCGAGTGGATCAAGAAGACGCAGCAGTACGCGGACGAGTTCGCCAAGGACAGCTCCGTCACCAAGTTCCACCGGTCGGCCTGACGGGTCCGGCGGCCGATGAGAAAGGGCCGGGAGGCAGCATGCAGCACGGCAAGTACCGGTTCATCGCGGGGTTCCTGGCCCTGCCGCTGGCGGTCTACGCGATCTTTGTGATCTCGCCGTTCGTCCAGGCGTTCCAGATCGCGATGACCGACTGGAGCGGGCTCAAGGGCGCGGCGAAATATATCGGGTTCGACAACTACGACAAGCTCGTGCACAGCGACGAATTCTGGAACGCGCTCAAGCACAACGTCATCATGCTGGTGCTCGTGCCCATCGTGACGCTGGCGCTCGGCCTGTTCTTCGCCTTCATGCTCAATGTCGGCGGCAAGGCCCGGCGGGGCGCGGTGGTCACCGGGGTGCGGGGCTCGAAGTTCTACAAATTCGTCTTCTTCTTCCCGCAGGTCATCTCCATCACCATCATTTCGGTGATCTGGTTCAACATCTACAACCCAGATCCCTCGGACGGCATGCTCAACTCCCTGCTGGGGGCCGTGGGCCTGGACTCCTTGCAGAGCGCCTGGCTGGGGGAGAAGAGCATCGCGCTGGCCTGCATCATGCTCGTGATGGTCTGGGCGAACGTCGGCTTCTATGTGGTCCTCTTCTCGGCCGCCATGGCCTCCATCCCGCGGGACATCTACGAAGCGGCGCTGCTGGACGGCGCCGGCCGCGCCCACACCTTCTTCCGGATCACCCTGCCGCTGCTGTGGGACACCGTGCAGACCGGCTGGGTCTACATGGGCATCATCGCGATGGACGCCTTCGCGCTGGTGCAGATCATGTCGGTGAACATGGGCGGCCCGGACGGCGCGACGGACGTCGTCCCGCTGCGGCTCTATCAAACCGCTTTCCGCGACAGCCAATTCGGCTACGCGTCGGCCATGGGCATCGCGATGCTCATCGTGACTCTGCTGTTCGCCGTGCTCACCATGCGCTTCGCGCGTCGTGAGCGGATCGAGTTCTAGGGGTACGCCGAATGACGACGGAAGCAGGCGCGGTGCCCGCGAAGGAAACGGCCGAGGCCGGGCGGCGGGGCGGGCGGGGCGCCGAGCGCCGCCGCCCCGAGGGCGCGGTGCTGAATGTCTTCTCGCACGGCATTCTCGTCCTCTGGGCGGTCATGGTCGGCCTGCCGCTGATCTGGGTGCTGTGGAGTTCCTTCAAGAGCAGCGGTGACATCCTCAGCTCGCCGTGGTCGCTGCCGCGCTCGTTCCACTTCGAGAACTGGGCGCACGCCTGGGAGCGGGCGAGCATCGGCCGGTATTTCGCCAACACCATCATCGTCGTGGGGTGTTCGGTCGTCGGCACGATGGTGCTCGGGTCGATGGCGGGCTATGTGCTGGCCCGCTTCACCTTCCCCGGAAACCGCTTCATCTACTACCTCTTCGTGGCCGGGATGTCCTTCCCGGTCTTCATGCTGGTCATCCCGCTCTTCTTCGTGCTGCGGGACTTCCCCGGCGTGTCCCTGCTGGCGACGTATCCCGGGCTGATCCTGGTCTACATCGCCTTCTCGCTGCCGTTCACCGTCTTCTTCATGACGGCCTTCTTCCGTACGCTGCCGACCTCGGTCGCCGAGGCCGCCATGATCGACGGGGCCTCGCACACCCGGACGTTCTTCCAGGTCATGCTCCCGATGGCCAAGCCGGGCCTGATCAGCATCGGCATCTTCAATTTCCTGGGCCAGTGGAACCAGTACCTCCTGCCCATGGTCCTCAATCAGAACGAGCACCACTACGTCCTGACGCAGGGCCTCGCCCAGATCGCCCTCCAGCAGGGCTACGACGGGGACTGGGGCGGTCTGATGGCCGGCATGGTGATCGCCATGCTGCCGGTCCTCGTCGTCTATTTCCTCTTCCAGCGGCAGGTCCAGGCGGGCCTGACGGCGGGTGCGCTGAAGTAGCCGCCGGGGGCTGTGCCGCCGCCCGGCCGGCCGTCAGTGGAGGGTGAACCAGACCGCCTTGCCGGGGCCCTGCGCGGCCGGGCGGACGCCCCAGGATCTCGCGCAGCTGTCGATGAGGGTGAGCCCGCGGCCGGACTCGTCGTACCGGCCCGCGGTGACGCGGACCGGGATCTCGGGGCTGGTGTCGTGCACATCGACCCGCAGGACGCCGGCGCGGCAGCTGAGGTCCACGGTCACCGGGGATTTGGTGTGCACCACGCCATTGGTGACCAGCTCCGTGACCAACAGGCAGGCGGTATCGGCGAGATCGAGGCGGCCGTGGCGCTGCAGCGCGAGCCGCAGGGAGCTGCGCACGACGCTGATCATCCACGGCTGGGCAGGGATCCGGAGTGTGTACCACCAGTCCGCGGTGGCCAGTTGGGGGTCCTCGCACATTGTGGGCTCCGTTCGGGGGGAAACAGGAGGGGCATCAAGAGTGGGATGGGATCGACCGCGAGTGCATAAATTCGGTGCGCTTTCGTCCCTGTGAGTGACTGTGCTCACCGGGTGTGTGCAGGCAGACTCTCTGCCCAAAGGAAGGGAGGATTGTCATGCCGCAGAAGCCCCCAACTATCCGACAGAAGCGCCTCGGTGCGGAGCTCCGTAAGCTCCGTGAGGCCGCGGGTATGTCAGGTGAAGATGCCGCAGAGGCGCTGGAGTGCGGACAGGCCAAGATCAGCCGCATCGAGACCGGCACCAATGGGATTCGCCCATTCGAGCTACGCGGCCTGCTGAAGGCATATGGGGTGACCGATCAGGCGCTGGTCGATTCGCTCGTCGACCTCGCCCGCGAGGGCCGCCGCCAGGGCTGGTGGAACAGCTACGTGAGCGCTTTTCCCGGCATCGCCGATCTCGCGCACCTGGAGTCCAAGGCGGTGTCCGTCCAGGTCTGGCAGACCGTGCTCGTGCCGGGTCTGCTCCAGACCCCCGGCTATATGCGCGCGCTGTTCAAGGGCGGCCGGCACGGTTACGACGACGCCGCGGCCGAGCGCTGCGTGGCGGCCCGGACCACCCGGCAGGCCGTGCTCGCCAAGCCGGACGCCCCCGAGCTCACCGCGGTGGTCTACGAGGCGGCACTGCGCTGCGGGGTGGGCGGGCCGGAGGTGATGCGCGGCCAGCTGGGGCACCTCGTCGGCCTCGTGGAGAGCGGGCGGGCGCGGATCCAGGTGCTGCCGTTCGACGCGGGGGTGCACGGCGGCCTGGACGGACCGTTCGTCGTCTATGGACTGCTCGCGTCCGGCATGGACGTCGTCATGACGGACAGCCTCGCCGCGGCCGCCTATCTGGACCGGGAGGAGGACGTCCGGCGCTACCGCGAGCTCTTCGGCTCCCTGCGGTCCCTCGCGCTCACGCCCGACGCCTCGCTCGTCATGATCAAGAAGCTGGCGGTACGGGCGTGAGGGCCCCGCGCCCGGCGGACCCCGGCGCTCCGGGCGGATGGCAGCGGTCCCGCTTCTCCGGCAGCGGCGGCGGCCAGGAGTGCCTGGAGGCCGCGCCGGGCTCCGGCGGGCGGCTGCGGTTCCGCGAGAGCGACCGCCCGCGCACGGTGCTGACGCCCGCGCCGGACGCCTGGGCGGCCCTGCTGCGGGCGGTGAGATCCGGCGTCCTGGACGGCCCCCGGCCCGCCCGCCCACCGAGCGCGCGAGCTCGATAGGGTTCAGGGCCTTGACGGGAGTTACCCCGGACGGCTCAGCTTAGAGTTCATATGTTGTACGGATGGCTGGGCTCCAGTGCTGTGGCCCGGCCGCGGGGCGGCGGTCGTGCCGTACCCGGCGAGGCGGGAGTGAACAATCGTGGAGACTCCGGGGTCGCAGTCGTCACTGCACCGGGCCAACCTGGAGCGGGTCGTGCGGGCCGTACGCATGGCGGGCTCGCTCACCCAGGCGGAGATCGCCCGCGCCACGGGACTCTCGGCTGCCACGGTCTCCAACATCGTCCGGGAGCTCAAGGACGGCGGCACCGTCGAGGTCACTCCCACCTCCTCCGGCGGCCGCCGCGCCCGCAGCGTCTCCCTCTCCGGTGACGCCGGGATCGTCGTGGGCGTCGACTTCGGGCACACGCACCTGCGGGTGGCCATCGGCAACCTCGCGCACCGCGTGCTGGCCGAGGACGCCGAGCCGCTGGATGTGGACGCCTCCGCGGCGCAGGGCCTGGACCGGGCCGAGCACCTGGTCAAGCGGCTGATCGAGGAGGCGGGCATCAACCCCGCCAAGATCGTCGGAGTGGGCCTGGGCGTGCCCGGCCCGATCGACGTCGCCTCCGGGACGCTGGGCTCGACCGCGATCCTGCCGGGCTGGGCGGGCACCAACCCCCGCGACGACCTCGCCGCCCGCATCGGCGTCCCCGTCCACGTCGACAACGATGCCAACCTCGGCGCGCTGGGCGAGCTGGTCTGGGGCGCGGGCCGGGGCGCGGGCGACCTCGCGTACATCAAGGTCGCCAGCGGTGTGGGCGCCGGCCTGGTGATCAACGGACAGATCTACCGGGGCCCGGGCGGCACCGCGGGGGAGATCGGGCACATCACGCTCGACGAGGCCGGGCCGGTCTGCCGGTGCGGCAACCGCGGCTGCCTGGAGACCTTCACCGCGGCCCGCTACGTCCTGCCCCTCCTCCATTCGGCCCATGGCACCGATCTGACCGTCGCCCGCATGGTGGAGCTCGCGCGCGAGGGCGACCCCGGCTGCCGCCGGGTGATCGGTGACGTCGGCCGGCACATCGGCAGCGGTGTGGCCAATCTCTGCAACCTCCTCAACCCCAGCCGGGTGGTGCTCGGCGGCGATCTCGCGGACTCCGGCGAGCTGGTGCTCGGCCCGATCCGGGAATCCGTCTCGCGCTACGCCATTCCCAGTGCCGCGCGCCAGTTGGAGGTCGTCCCCGGCGCGCTGGGCGGCCGGGCGGAGGTGCTGGGCGCGCTGGCGCTCGTCCTGAGTGAAATGGGCGATTCCACGCTGCTTGACGAATCCCGTCCCGCGGGCGCTCCCGCGCCCTCCTGACGGCCGCCAGCGTTTTCCGGCTGACCGCCACGGCCGTATCTTGAGTTCACGCAGATAACGAATGGCATCGTTGCCATCTCGTTAAGGATTTACTTCTTGACGCCCCCTGGGGGGCCGAGTTGACTTCCAGCCACCTCGGTCGCGACGACGCGGCCTCGTCAGGGAGGTATCTGCAAGTGAACACGCGTATACGGCGTGCCGCGGTGCTCGTGGCGGCCGTCTCGATGGCGGCGGGCCTGGCGGCCTGCGGCAGTGCCAAACAAGCCGGTGGCGGGGACAAGAAGGAAAAGAAGGGCTCGCTGACCATCGGCCTCCTTCTGCCGGAAAACCAGACCGCCCGTTATGAGCGATTCGACAAACCGCTGATCGAGAAGAAGATCAAGGAACTCGCGGGGACGCGGACGACGGTCCTCTACGAGAACGCCAAACAGGACGCGTCGGTTCAGCAGCAGCAGGTCGACACAATGATCACCAAAAAGGTCGACGCGCTGATCGTGGACGCGGTGGACGCGAAGTCGATAGCGAGCTCGGTGAAGAAGGCCAACGCCAACGGAATTCCCGTCGTCGCCTACGACCGGCTGGCGGAAGGGCCTATCAAGGCGTACACCTCCGTCGACAACGAACGCGTGGGAAAGATCCAGGGCGAATCCCTGCTGAAGGAACTGGGCGACAATGCCGCAAAGGGCGACATCGTCATGATGAACGGTTCCGTCACCGACCCCAACGCCAAGATGTACAAGGACGGCGCGCACTCCGTGCTCGACGGGAAGGTCACCGTCGGCAAGGAGTACGACACCAAGGAGTGGAAGCCGGAGAACGCCAACGAGAACATGAAGGGCGCCATCTCCTCGCTCGGCAAGGACAGGATCGTGGGCGTCTACTCCGCCAACGACGGCATGGCGGGCGGCATCATCACGGCCCTCAAGAGCGCCGGCTTCACCAAGCTGCCGCCGGTCACCGGCCAGGACGCCGAGCTCTCCGCGGTCCAGCGCATCCTCTCCGACGAGCAGTTCATGAGCGTCTACAAGCCCTACAAGCCCGAGGCCGACGCCGCGGCCGAGCTGGCCGTCGCCCTCGCGCAGGGCGAGAAGACCGACGGCATCGCCAAGTCCGCCGTGGACAGCGGCTCCGAGAAGAAGATCCCCTCCGTCATCGTCACCCCCTTCGCCCTCACCAAGCCCGACATCGCCCAGTACGTCGGCAAGGAGGGCTTCTTCACCCTGGACGAGATCTGCACCGCCAAATACAAGGCGCAGTGCGACAAGGCCGGTCTGAAGTGAGCCCCCAGCGTGCCGCCTTCAGGCGGTGGAGGAGTTGATGAACGTGTCCGCTGCGCCCGTGCTGGCGTTGCGCGGGATCTCCAAGCGGTTCGGTGCCGTCCAGGCGCTCACCGACGTGGAGTTGGAGATCTCACCCGGCGAGGTGGTCGCCCTGGTCGGCGACAACGGCGCCGGTAAGTCCACCCTGGTCAAGACCATCGCCGGAGTCGGCCCCGCCGACGACGGGGTGATCGAGTGGGAGGGCCGGAAGGTCACCGTCGACCGGCCGCACATCGCCCAGGAGCTGGGCATCGCGACCGTCTACCAGGACCTCGCGCTGTGCGACAACCTCGATGTGGTCGGCAACCTCTTCCTCGGCCGGGAGATCGTCCGCGCCGGGGTGCTCGACGAGGTCGAGATGGAGCGCCGCTCCCGCGAGCTGCTCGCCACCCTGTCCATCCGGATCCCCAGTGTCCGCATCCCCGTCGCCGCGCTCTCGGGCGGGCAGCGGCAGACCGTCGCCATCGCCCGCTCGCTGCTCGGCGAGCCCAAGGTCGTCATCCTCGACGAGCCCACCGCGGCGCTGGGCGTCGAGCAGACCGCACAGGTCCTCGACCTGGTCGAGCGGCTGCGGGAGCGCGGCCTCGGGGTGATCCTCGTCAGCCACAACATGGCGGACGTGAAGGCCGTGGCCGACCGCGTCGCCGTGCTCAGGCTCGGCCGCAACAACGGCACCTTCGAGGTGCGCGCCACCTCCCAGGAAGAGATCATCTCCGCCATCACCGGGGCCACCGACAACGCTGTCACCCGCCGTGTGGCCCGTCGGCTGGGCGAGGGCGACGGCGAGAGGGCGGAGGGGAAGCAGTGAGCACGAATCTGTCCGATTCCCACAACGGCGAGGTCCCCGACGGCAACGGCCAGGCACCCGCCGAAGGCACCGTCGTCCCCGTCGACCCCCGGCTGCTGGTCCGGCAGGAAGGTTTCGCCGGGTACTGGAGCGAATTCGGCCGCAAGCTGAGCAGCGGGGAGCTGGGCTCGCTGTCCGTGGTGGTCGGCCTGATCATGATCGCCATCATCTTCCAGCTGCGCGACTCGGCCTTCCTGGGCGCGGAGAACCTCTCCAACCTCTTCGTCACCGCCGCCGGCACGGGCCTGATCGCGGTCGGCATCGTCTTCGTCCTCATCCTCGGCGAGATCGATCTGTCCGTGGGCTCCGTGAGCGGTCTGGCGGCCGCCGTCTTCGCCGTGCTCAACGTCCATCACGGCATGCCGGAGTGGCTCGCCCTCGTGCTGGCGCTGCTGACGGGCGCGGTGATCGGCGCGCTGCACGGCTTCTTCTTCGCCCGCGTCGGTGTGCCCGCGTTCGTGGTGACCCTGGCCGGCCTGCTCGGCTGGAACGGCCTGATGCTCCAGGTGCTCGGCTCCGACGGCACCATCAACCTCGATGACACGGGACTCGTCGCCGACCTCACCAACCACTACTTCACCGACATCTCCGCGGCCTACGGCCTGGCGACCCTGGCCGTGGCCGCGTTCTTCCTGCTGTCGTTCCGCGACAGCAGGCGCCGCGAGGCCGCGGGTGTGCCCAGCCGGCCGCTGAGCGAGATCGTCCTGCGCACCGCGGCGCTGGCGGTCCCGGCCTATGTGGTGGCCTGGTTGTTCAATCAGTACAAGGGTCTGCCCCTGGCCGTGGTGATCTTCCTCGGCGTCGTGGTCGCCCTGGACTTCGTGCTGCGCCGCACGCCGTACGGGCGCAAGGTCTTCGCGCTCGGCGGCAGCGTCGAGGCGGCCCGCCGGGCGGGCATCGACGTCCCGGCGATCCGGATCTCGGTGTTCGCGCTCTCCGGGACGATGGCGGCGCTGGGCGGGCTGTTCCTGGCCTCGCAGATCAACGCCGCGAACCAGTCCTCCGGGTCGGGCAGCCTGCTGATGAACGCCATCGCGGCGGCCGTCATCGGCGGTACGAGCCTCTTCGGCGGCCGGGGCAAGACGTGGTCCGCGCTGCTGGGCGTCCTCGTCATCCAGTCCATCGCCTCGGGCATGGCCCTGCTGGGGATCGCGTCGGCGGTCCAGTACATGATCACGGGCGCGGTGCTGCTGGCGGCCGTGGTCATCGACTCGCTGTCGCGCCGCACGCAGCGGAGCGCGGGGCGCGCGTAGCGCCCGGCGACAGCCGGGATCGGGGGGGGGGGGGGGGGGGGGGGGGGGGGGGGGGGGGGGGGGGGGGGGGGGGGGGGGACGGGTCCCCGCTGTCCCTGTCGTTATGCTTGGTGTCTTCG
>NZ_JBVHLW010000014.1:79871-139620 GCF_055558795.1 Streptomyces sp. NPDC025618
GGTCTTTTCTTCTTCCGCCCCCCTCCCTCTTCCCTGACCGTGGCTCTGTTGGTTTCTAACGTGGCCCCCCCTCCCCCCCCCCCCCAGACACCCCCCCCCCCCCCCCCCCCCCCCCCCCCCCCCCCCCCCCGCGACCGAGGTCGAGGAGGGGCCGGAGCCCCGCCGCCTCAGCTCACGTTCAGCGCGGTGTCGTCGATGACGAAGTCGGTCGCCAGGGAGGAGTCCTCGGTGCCGGTGAAGGTCAGCGTCACCGTCTTGCCCGCGTACGACGACAGGTCGTACGTCTTCTGCGCGTAGCCGCTGTTGCTGTCGGCGTTGGACCAGGAGGCCAGCTGGGTGGTGCCCGCCTTGAGGGTCAGGGTGTCGTAGGCCGTGCTGCCCGTCTCCTTCGTGTCGACGTGCAGCCAGAAGCTCAAGGTCGCGTGGCAGCCCGCCGGGACGCTCACGGTCTGCGCGAGCGTGTCGGTGTGGGCGCTGCCGTAGCCGTCGAGCCACGCCTTCCAGGAGCCGGAGTGCGCGGGCTGGGACGCGCTGTTGTCGATCACGCCGGAGGTGGCGGTCCAGGGCGCGGCCGTGCCGCTCTCGAAGCCCGCGTTGCCCAGCAGCTGGGCCGCCGTGCAGCTGCCGCCGGCCGCGTTGACGGTCCAGGTGAAGGAGGCGCTGCCGCTGGCCTTGGTGGTGTCCTGGGCGGTCACGGTGACGTGCGAGGTGCCGGCGGTGGTCGGCGTGCCGCTGATGACGCCGGTGCTCGCGTTGATGGCCAGCCCGGCGGGCAGCCCGGTGGCGCTGTAGGTGAGCGACTGGGCGGTGTCGGAGTCGGTGGCCTTGACGGAGAGGGAGACGGCCGTGCCGACCGTGCCGCTCTGGTCGCCGGGGCTCTGCACCGAGACGGTGTTGCCGCCGGTGGACCCGGAGGTGAAGGCGCCGGTGCCGTTGGGGGTGCCGAGCCCGGTCGGTCCGTCGTAGCCGGTGCCCGCGGTGCACAGGTAGGACGGGCTGCAGCTGCCGTTGGCGCCGCTGGTGACGTCGTTGAGCGCGTAGGGGTGCGCGTAGGGGTACGAGGCCGGGTAGCCGCCCGCGGCGGGCGTGCCCGCGAGGGCGTAGACCGCGGCGATGATGGGCGAGGAGGCGCTGGTGCCGCCGTAGACGTTCCAGCCGCCCGCCTGGTACGTGTCGTAGACCGCGAGGCCCGTGGCGGGGTCGGCGACGGCCGAGACGTCCGCGACGGTCCGCTTCGCGCAGCCGCTGTCGTGCTGCCAGGCCGGCTTGGCGTCATAGGCCGAGCAGCCGGATCCGGCGCCCTGGCCGCCCGCGCTCGAGCCCCACACCGATTCGGTCCAGCCGCGGGCGTTGCCCGCCCGGCTGAGCGAGGTGCCGCCCACGGACGTCACGAAGCGGGAAGCCGCCGGGTACTCGACGCCGAAGCCGCTGTCACCGGAGCTGACGGTGATCGCGACGCCGGGGTGGTCGAAGTAGGAGGAGTCGGACGTCGGGTCGGTCGCGTCCTCGGTGCCGCCGTAGCTGTTGGAGACGTATTTGGCGCCCATGGTCACGGCGCGGTTCACCGCGGTGCCGAGGTCCTCCATGCTCGCGCTGTTGGCCTCGACCAGCAGGATGTGGCACTGCGGGCAGACGGCGCTGACCATGTCGACGTCGAGCGAGATCTCGCCCGCCCAGCCGGAGTCGGCCGCCGGATAGGAGGTGCCGCCGTTCTGGTCCACCTTGTGGAAGCAGCCGTTGGCCGTGGTACAGGCGGGCAGCCCGTACTGCGAGCGGTAGGCGGCCAGGTCCGATTCCGCGTTGGGGTCGTCGTTGGCGTCGACGATGGCCACGGTGGCGCCGGAGCCGGCCCCGGCCGGCAGGGCGTAGGCGCTGCTGAGGTCGGCCGGGCCGTAGCCGGAGGGCATGATGCCCGCCGAGACGCCCTGGTGCTGCTGGATGTCCGTACGGGCCAGGGCTAGGCAGGACATCCTGCCGGGCTGGGTGGCCTGGGAGCAGAGCCGCTTGGTGTGGGCGGTGGCGGTGGCGGTGGTGTGCGGGGCCGCGGTGGCGGCGGGGGAGGCGGCTATCAGGCCGCCGGTGACGAGCGCCGCGAGCGAGAGCAGCGCGGTGGTGGCACGGCCGGCCGGCCGTCTGGAGCGGAAGGATCTCTTCGTCTGCCGTCTCTTGGCTTGCACGGAACAGCCCTCCATGGGGGGTCGGATGTCACCCGTGAACGAAAGGAGCCGAGGGGGCGCCGGTGATCGCCGGAGTACAGGGAAATGTCGAGTGCATGACAAGTTCCCCCTCGGAAAGTGCCACCCCGGTGGGTGGTGGCATGCGTCGAACGTAGCGACGACCGTTCCCAAGGGACAACCGAGCGAACAGCAAAGGCTTGCTATCGGCGGTATCCCCGCGTGCCCCTGCGACGCCGGGCGGCCACCGGGCGGCCAGGGGTCCCAAAGGGGAACCCACCCGGCATTCCGCGCGGTCCGTGACCTTGCTACGCCGATCGCGTGACATACCTCGCACCACCCGTTCACCGCCATCGCGGGCGGAACATTAGACTCGACAGACCGGCAAGCCCGACAGGCTCGTACAGCTCGATGAAGGAGGCACGGGTGGCGCTGCTGACCCGCATCAGGGGACCGCGCGATCTGGACCGGCTGAGCCCGGAGCAGCTCGACCGGCTGGCCGCGGAGATCCGCTCCTTCCTCGTCGACGCCGTGGCCAAGACCGGCGGCCACCTCGGCCCCAACCTCGGCGTGGTCGAGCTCACCATCGCCCTGCACCGCGTCTTCGAGTCGCCGAGGGACAAGGTCCTCTTCGACACCGGCCACCAGAGCTATGTGCACAAGCTGCTCACCGGCCGCCAGGACTTCTCGAAGCTGCGCGCCAAGGACGGCCTGTCCGGCTACCCCTCGCGCGCCGAGTCCGAGCACGACGTCATCGAGAACAGCCACGCCTCCACCGTGCTCGGCTGGGCCGACGGCCTCGCCAAGGCCAATCAGGTCCGCGGCGCCGGTGACCACGTCGTCGCCGTCATCGGTGACGGCGCGCTGACCGGCGGCATGGCCTGGGAGGCGCTCAACAACATCGCGGTCGCCAAGGACCGCCCGCTGGTCATCGTCGTCAACGACAACGAGCGCTCCTACGCCCCGACCATCGGCGGCCTCGCCAACCACCTGGCCACGCTCCGCACCACCGACGGCTACGAGCGTTTCCTGGCCCGCGGGAAGGACCTGCTGGAGCGCACCCCCGTCCTCGGCAAGCCGCTCTACGAGACGCTGCACGGCGCCAAGAAGGGCCTCAAGGACTTCATCGCCCCGCAGGGCATGTTCGAGGACCTGGGCCTGAAGTACATCGGCCCGATCGACGGCCACGACATCGAGGCCCTCGAATCCGCCCTCCAGCGCGCCAAGCGCTTCGGCGGGCCCGTCATCGTGCACTGCCTCACCCAGAAGGGCCGCGGCTACAAGCCCGCCGAGCAGCACGAGGGCGACCGCTTCCACGGCATCGGCGTCATCCACCCCGACACCGGCCTGCCGGTCTCCTCGGGCGGCGCCGACTGGACCTCCGTCTTCGGTGACGAGATGGTCGAGCTCGGCCGCGAGCGGGAGGACATCGTCGCGATCACCGCGGCCATGCTCCAGCCCGTGGGCCTGGAGAAGTTCGCCAAGGCGTTCCCCGACCGCGTCTACGACGTCGGGATCGCGGAGCAGCACGCGGCGACGTCGGCGGCCGGTCTGGCGACGGGCGGTCTGCACCCGGTCTTCGCGGTGTACGCGACGTTTTTGAACCGGGCCTTCGACCAGGTGCTGATGGACGTGGCGCTGCACAAGTGCGGTGTCACCTTCGTGCTGGACCGGGCCGGGGTCACCGGCACCGACGGCGCCTCGCACAACGGCATGTGGGACATGTCGATCCTCCAGGTCGTCCCCGGCCTGCGGATCGCCGCCCCGCGCGACGCCGACCAGGTCCGCGCGCAGCTCCGCGAGGCCGTCGAGGTCAAGGACGCGCCGACCGTCGTGCGCTACTCCAAGGGCGCGGTCGGCCCGGCCGTCGAGGCCGTCGGCCGGATCGGCGGCATGGACATCCTGCGCGAGCCCGCGGAGGGCACCGAGCGGCCCGACGTCCTCCTCGTCTCCGTGGGCGCCCTCGCCCCCATGTGCCTGGAGATCGCCGGCCTGCTCGACCAGCAGGGCATCTCCTCGACCGTCGTCGACCCGCGCTGGGTCAAGCCGGTCGACGAGGCGCTGCCGCCGCTCGCCGCGCGGCACCGCGTCGTGGTCACCGTCGAGGACAACAGCCGTGTGGGCGGCGTCGGTTCGGCCGTCGCCCAGGCGCTGCGCGACGCGGACGTCGACCTCCCGCTGCGCGACTTCGGCATCCCGCCGCGCTTCCTCGACCACGCCTCCCGCAAGGAGGTCATGGCGGAGATCGGCCTGACCGCGCCGGACATCGCCCGCCAGGTGACGGGTCTGGTCTCGAAGCTCGACGGCCGCTACGAGGAGGCCGAGCCGGCCGCCGAGGTGGCCCGCGACTGACCGGTCCCCCTCTCGCTCCGACGCCGGCCGGGCTCGCTCCCTCGATCCCGGCCAACGTGCGTGCGCCCCCTATCCGGGTGGAAGCGTGACCCGTCCGCATACTGCGGGGTGCGTCCCATCGGGTGAATCCTGGGAGCGGTGGCCGGGCCCCACCCCGCGTGGGACCGAACATCGCGGACACTCGCTCAGTTCACGGATGAGCGACGGGTCGAGCAGGAGGTGGGCCGATGAGCACGGAACAACCCCTCAAGAACAGCCCCGGAAGGCGCGGCGTCTTCCGGACCAAGACGGTGGAGCAGTCCATCCGGGACACCGAGGAGCCCGAGCACGCGCTCCGCAAGTCCCTCACCGCCCTCGACCTCACCGTCTTCGGCGTCGGTGTCGTCATCGGCACCGGCATCTTCGTGCTCACCGGCAAGGTCGCCAAGGAGAACGCGGGCCCCTCGGTGGCCCTCGCCTTCGTCCTCGCGGGCGTCGTCTGCGGGCTCGCGGCGCTGTGCTACGCCGAGTTCGCCTCCACCGTGCCGGTGGCCGGCTCCGCCTACACCTTCTCGTACGCCTCCCTCGGCGAGCTGCCCGCCTGGATCATCGGCTGGGACCTGGTCCTGGAGCTGGCCCTGGGCTGCGCGGTCGTCGCCGTCGGCTGGTCCGGTTACATCCGCTCGCTGCTGGACAACGCGGGCTGGCACCTGCCGACGGGCCTCCAGGGCACCCACGGGGGCCACTTCGGCTTCGACATCCTCGCCTGCGCGCTCGTCCTCGTGCTCACCGTGATCCTCGTCCTCGGGATGAAGCTGTCCTCCCGGGTGACGACCGTCGTCGTCGCCGTCAAGGTCACCGTCGTCCTGATCGTGATCGTCGTCGGGGCGTTCTTCATCTCGGGCGCCAACTACCACCCGTTCATCCCCGCCTCCGTCCCCACCGAGGCCGGGGGCGACATCAAGGCCCCGCTGGTGCAGCTGATGTTCGGCTTCTCACCGTCGAACTTCGGCCTCATGGGCATCTTCTCCGCCGCCGCCGTCGTCTTCTTCGCGTTCATCGGCTTCGACATCGTCGCCACCGCCGCCGAGGAGACCCGCAACCCGCAGCGCGACGTGCCCCGCGGCATCCTCGGCTCGCTCGCCATCTGCACGGTCCTCTATGTGGCCGTCTCCATCGTCGTCACCGGCATGCAGCGCTACAGCGAGCTCTCCACCGACGCCCCCCTCGCCGACGCCTTCAAGGCCACGGGCCACCCCTTCTGGGCCGGGCTGATCAGCTTCGGCGCGGCCGTCGGCCTCACCACCGTCTGCATGATCCTGCTGCTCGGCCAGAGCCGGGTCTTCTTCGCGATGAGCCGGGACGGGCTGCTGCCGAGGATCTTCTCCCGCGTCCACCCCCGCTACGGCACGCCCTACCGCTCCACGATCCTGCTCGGCGTCGTCGTCGCCGTGCTCGCCGGCTTCACCTCCATCGACGTCCTCGCCGAACTCGTCAACATCGGCACGCTCTTCGCCTTCGTCGTCGTCGCCCTCGGCGTCATCCTGCTCCGCCGCAGCCGCCCCGACCTGCACCGGGCCTTCCGCACCCCGCTCGTCCCCCTGGTGCCGGTGCTGTCCGTCCTGGCCTCGCTGTGGCTCATGCTCAACCTGACGGCCGAGACCTGGCTGAGGTTCGCGGCCTGGATGGTGCTGGGCTTCGTCGTCTACTTCGTCTACGGGCGCCGCCACAGCCGCGTGCCCTGACCACCCCGGGCGGGCGGGCGCCACCACCCGCCCGCCTGCCCTCCGCGGACCGCGCCACCCCCGAGGCCGTTACCCCTAGGTTGACCCGCATGCCCGTCGCCCAGCGCGCGGCCGCCCCGGCCGCCGCCCCCGCACCGCACGTCCGGGCCCCGCACGGGCCCGCGGCCCCGCCGGGGAACCGCGACGCCTTCTGGCCGCGCCTGCTGCCCGTCCTCGCTGCCCTCGCCCTCGTCACCCGGCTGCCGTCCTTCCTGCGCCCCCTGTGGAACCCCGACGAGGGCTTCCTCGCCACCGAGGCCCGCATGCTCGCCCACGGCGCCGTCCTCTACAGCACCGTCGTCGACCGCAAGCCACCCGTGCTGCCCTGGCTCTACGAACTGTGCTTCGCGCTCTTCGGCGACCGCTCCCTGCTGCCGCTGAAGGCCCTCGCGGTCCTCGCCCAGCTCCTCACCGCCGTGCTGCTCGCCTCGCTCGCCCGCCGCCGCTGGGGCGAACGCGCCGGGCGCGCGGCGGGCGCGCTCTATCTCCTCGCGTCCATCGCCCTCGCCCCCGAGGACACCCAGGCCGCGGCCTTCGAGGTGTTCATGGTGCCGTGGACCGTCGCCGCCATGTGGTGCGCGGACCGCCGCCGCTGGGGCGCCGCGGGGCTCGCCGTCGCCGCCGCCATGCTCACCAAGCAGACCGGCGGAGCGGTCCTCGCCCCCGTCCTCCTGCTGCTGTGGACCGCGCGCCACCGGGCCGTCGGCGCCGGTGCCCTCGCCCTCGGCGTGCTCCTGCCCACCGCCGCCGTCGCCTGCGCCACCGGACCCGCCCGGCTGCTGTTCTGGTCCGTGACCGGCTCCGGGACGTACGCCTCGGCGGCCGGTGCCGTCGCGCTCGCCGCGGGCCAGGCGGTCTCCAACGCGAGCACCCTCGCCGCGGGCTGCGCCGGACTGCTGCTGCCGGTCACCCGGCGGCTGCTGGACCGGTGCCGCGCCGCGCCCCCCGAGCTGTGGCTGTGGCTCGCCGCCTCGGCCGTGGCCGTCGCCACCGGCTTCCACTTCTTCGGCCACTACTACCTCCAGCTGATCCCGCCGCTCACCCTGCTGGGCACCTCGGCGCTCGCCGCGCTCGACGGACGGCTGCTGGGCACCTCGCTCGCGCTCTCCGCCCTCTCCTGCGCGTTCTTCCTGGCCTGGGGGCTCGCCGGCCAGCCGCCCGACCTGCCGCACACCCTCAAGGTGGCCCGCGCCGTCCGCGAGCGCACCGCGCCCACCGCCCGCGTGCTGTGCTGGGGCATGCACCCCGAGACGTACTGGCTCGCGGACCGCCCGCCCGCGGGCCGCTTCCTGACCGCCGGGCTGCTCACCAACTACAGCGGGGGACGCGGCCCTTCGCACGTCGGCGAGGCGTACGGCGTGCCGGGCTCGTGGCCCGTCTTCCGCCGCGAGCTGACCCGCCGTCCGCCCGCGCTCATCGTCGACGACTCACGCGGCAAGCCGTACGGCCCGGCCCGGCTGCCGTCGCTGCGGGCCGTCCTGGACCGGGGGTACGAGCGGGTGGGCACGGCCGACGGCGCGGTGCTCTACGCCCCGGCGGGCGCCGTCACGGACGTCCCGGCCGCCAGGGGGACACCGCGCGGGGCCCGGTGACCTCGGCGCCGAGCGCCCTGACGCGCTCGCGCAGCCCGCGGTCCGCGGTGACGACCACGCAGCGCCGGCCCGGGGCCCGCTCCGCCACCACGCGCACGATCCGGTCGTCACCGCTGCCGTCCGCCCGCTCCACCCGCACCCCGGGCACCGGCTCGACGCCGCGTGCCGCGCCCTCCACCACCAGTACGATCTCCGGCGGGGGCGTGAGCGCGGGCTCGACGGCCCCCGGCGGCAGGGCCGCGCCGCCGCCCTCGGCCGAGTACGCGACGAGCCTGTCCCGCAGCCGCCGGGCCGCACCGAGGCGGTCGCGCCACCAGCCGTCGGGCACCGAACCGACGACATTCGCGCCGTCCACGACGAGGAGAGCAGTCATGCGACCAGCCTCCCACGTCAATTCCGGGCGGAATTCGGCGGCGCCCGCGATGTTATTGTCGAGGGTCGACAAAAGGGGTCCGCGCGGCGCGCAATTGCGCCCGGGTGCGGAAATGCCCGAGTGCGAGAAAGGCTGGCAGCGAGACATGGCAGTGCGTACCGCCACCCCGGTAACCGGCTGGCTGCTGCGAGGCAGTGACGGCCGTCTCACCGCCTACGCGCCGGCCGGGGGCGGCGTCGCGCGCTGGACCGAGACCCGGCCCGGCGGGCCCGAGTGGACCGGCCCGGAGCTCCTGCCCGCGCCCGGCCTGGACCCGCACCTGTCCATAGCGCGCACCGCGCAGGGCTATGTGTATCTGGTCGGCGTCCGCCGCCGTAACGTCCCGAGCGACGCCGGCGACTGGTCCGCGACCGAGGTGGTCTATGCCACACAGCTCCAGTCGGGCCGCCCGGTCACCAACTGGCGGTCGATCGGCACGCCCCACGGCCAGGACTGGGACCGCGCGGCGCAGATCGGCACCCCGACGGCCGTCGTGGACTCCGTCGGCCTGCACGTCTTCGTGCGCAACGCGGGCGGCGGCGTGTGCGGCCGCCAGATGGACGCGCGCGGCATCTGGGGCCCCTGGACCGACCTGAAGGGCAGTCACGTCCTCGACGGGATGACCGCGGCCGCGACCTCCACCGGCCGCGTGGAACTCCTCGCCCCGGCGGCCGAGTTCGTGCTGCGCTGGCGGCAGAGACAGCCCGGCGGCCAGCTGGAGCGCGTCCGCAACACCCCCGCGAAGCCGGCGCCCGCGACCGCCACGGCCGTCGCCACCGGCGACGACCGGGTCACCCACTTCTGGCGTGAGGCCGCGGACTCCGCGCTCCACACCGTCCTCCCCGCGGCCGACGGGGCCGACGACGAGCCGGTCAGCGCCTCCCTGGGCGCCGTCGGCACCGGTCCCGCCGCCGCGCTCCGCACGACTCTCGACGGCCTCGACTGCACGGTGCTCGCCCAGCGGGCCGCCTCCGGCGTCCCCGCCGTCGCCGTCTTCCCCACCGGTGACGAGCCGGCCGGGGGCCAATGGTCGGAAACGGGCGAGGACTTCGCGGGCGCGCCCGCCCTGGCCCTGGACGCACTCGGCCGGGTGACCCTGGCGGTGCTCGGCGCGGACGGCCGCCTGCGGGTGGCCCGCCAGCGTATGTCGGAGCCGGGGCTCGCGCTGGGGGACTGGGTGCGGGTGTAGTCACCCGCGGCTCCGCCGGCGTGCGGCGGGGCCCGATTCCCGGGCCCGGCCCGGAAGTTCCCCGCTCGGCCGCGCCCCGCTCCGAGCAGCGGCTCCATAAGAAGAAGGCAGGCGGCCCGTCGCGGGCTGCCTGCCTTCTCGCTATGCGTTCTCTGTCCCTCTTTCGGTGAACTCCTTGAACCGGAGAATCGCACTCTCCAGGGAGAACGGGTCACAGGACGCATGGTATTTCTCGCCGTCGGACCACGACCAGATCCATCGGCCGTCCTGCGACTCGTGCTTCGACTTCCGAAGCTCGCGCCCTTCGATCGTGGTACCGATCAGGTCGATCTCGATGATCCACCCCGGATTGTCCAGAGTCGCGATGCGGACGCCGAACTCATGCTCCCAGTCCTCGTCGCATTGAGCTTCGTACCAGGACTGGAGGAAGTGCAGTGCGTCGTTCATGCGATCACGGGCATCCCATCGGCTTCTCCCAGTCCTGCAAGGCCCTCGCGCTCCCGTCCGCTTCGTTGATGTGCGGGGTCGGTATCACTGATCCGTCCGCGTTGGTGTGAGCAGGACCGAAGCGGTCGAACCGCTTGGCGAGGTCGAACGACCTCGGGTCCCGGGGATTGGTGTTGGGTGTCCATTCCGCGTATTTCTTGATCTCGCCGGTGGCGTTGTCCCGCATGAAGGTCGTATGCGGGCCTTCCGCGTCCGGGTGAGGCCGCTGGCGTGGCGGTCGAGCGTTGTGCACCAGCACCGGCGCCGCGCCCGCCTGGACATAGTACGTATGGATCCCGCTCACCGAGAGGTTGAACACCTGCTGGACCGCGGTCCACGCGCGTGTGGCCGTGACCTTGACCCAGGTGCCCGTCGACGTGCGGAGCAGCGAGCCCGGCTTGATGTCGGCGGCCTTGGCCCAGGTGTGCTGGTCCTCCAGCCAGAAGGGGTGGCCTTCGGTGGCCGTGATGGTGTCGGTGGCGTCGCCCTTGTCGCCGTCCGTGTCGACGGTGAGCCTCACCAGGTGCTTCTCGCCGTTGCCGACGATGACGTCGTCGACCGGGCGGGCCTCGGTCCTGCCCGTCGTCGGGTCGGTCGCGAGGACCTTCTCACCGGCCTGGATGTCCCTGATCGGCTTCGTGGACCCGTCGGCCATCACCACCAGGGTTTCCGGGGTGAAGCTGTTCGGGACGGGGCACGCCCCGCCGGAGACCTCCTCGAGGACCTTCTCGGCCTTCTTGACCGTCTTCGAGCCTCCCGCGGCGGCATGCTCGACCTTGCCGGCCGTCCGCACGGCCTTCGCCCCGCGCACCGCCCCGGTGGAACCCGGGACGAAGACGCTCGCGACCGTCACCGCCGTCCACAGACACGCCTCGACGTCGCCCTTGGTGGCACACGCGACGGCGTCGTTGATGCCGGTGACCTCAGCGGTGAAGTCCCACGCCGCCTTCAGATACGGCGCGGCGGTCTGGGCGAACTCGGACACCGCCGTGATCGCGGTGTCGACCGCGGAGACCATCTTGGCGCTGACGTCGACGACGATCTTCGTGACCTCGGTGGCCACCTTGGCCACGTCCTGGACGACCTGCTTGGTCTCCTGGACGATCATCGCCGGCAGATTGACCGCCGCGGAGACCACCGTCTTCATCCCGGCATAGACCGGGCGAAGTGCCTTGGCCAGCACCGGCAGCGGGTTGTGCGTCGCGATGTACTTCTTCGCGGAGCGGGCCTTGTCGCTGATGTACCTCTTGCTCTCGCGGTAGATCTGCGCCGCGGATTTGTAGATCCTGGTGGACTGGTTCCTCAGGTACCGGCCGGCCGACGAGACCTTGTTGCCCAGCCATCTGGCTCCGGACGACACCTTCTCGGACACCCAGTTGACGGCCGAGCGGACCTTGTTCTCCACGTAGTGGTAGGCAGAGGTGATCTTCCTCTCCACATAGTGGTAGGCCGACGTGACCTTCTTCTCCACGTAGTGGTAGGTCGAGGTGGCCACGTGCTTGACCTTGTTCGCGGCCTTCTTGAGCCACTTGGGCCAGTGCCCCGTCGGATCCGTGTTGTCCATCGGATCCGCGTTCGCGTACGTGTAGCGGTTCGCCTGCACGGACGGGTTCGCGTCCAGCGTCATGGAGTCGCGTGACGTGAACGCCCCGGTCCCCGCGTCGTACCACCGCGCGGCCATGTCGACCTGCTTGGACGACGGGTCCGTCCAGTCGCCCTGGTAACCGATGGCGATCTGCTCGCCGGCCGTGTCCGTCGCCTTGCCGAACGGGTCGAAGCCCGCCGACGAAGCGAGCTGCTTCGGGTCGGCGTCCTTCGCGTCCACCGTGCCGACGACGTCGCCGTGGCGGTCGTCCATGGCGATGCGCGTCGTGCCGCCCTGCGTGACGGAGATCAGTTCGCCCGTCAGGCCGCGGCTGTAGACACCGCGCCCGTCCGCGACGACGTCGTCGCCCAGGCCCGAGTACGTGTGCTCCGTGCCGTCACGGTCGACCAGGCGGCCGAACGCGTCGTAGGCGTAGGAGATGTCGCCCTGTTTGGCCAGCTGGCCGAAGGCGTCGAAGCGGCTCTCCTCCGCGAGGCCGGAGCTCGACGAGGTCTTCCGGGTGCCGCGCGCGCTGTAGGTGTAGGTCGAATCGCCGTCCGACTGAAGCCGGTTGCGCGCGTCGTACGACGCCTTGCGCTCGCCGGACTGGACGCGGTTGCCGGCGTCGTCCCACGCGTAGCCGGTGGTCTTGCCTCCCTTGTCGGTCCACGAGGTCAGACGCCCGGCGTCGTCGTAGGCGTACTTCTGCTCGCCCGAGTCCGCCGTGCCGGTCGTCTTCTTCGATATCAGGCGGTCGTTGTCGTCGAAGCGGTACTCGGCGGTGGCCAGCACCGTCCCCGAGACGGACGACTTGGTGACGTCGGAGGTCTGCCGGCCCAGCGAGTCGTAGCCGAAGCTGCGGCTGACGCCGGGCGAGTCGATGCCCTCCAGGGCGCCCGTCCTGTCGTAGCGGTAGCTGAACAGCTGCTGCGACTGGGCGTCCTTGACCGACTTCAGTCGGCCCTTCTCATAGCCGAACACCGCCGTGCCGGCGCCGTCGACGCGGGTGAGCAGCCGCCCGTCCTCGTCGTAGCCGAAGCTGGCCTCACCGGAGCGGCCGTGGGCGGCGGTGAGCAGACCGCGGTCGTTGTACTCGTAGCTGTTGACACCCTTCGGCGCGCTGGCCGAGACGACCCGGCCGTTGGCGTCGTACTCATAGGCGCGGTCCGGGGTCGAGACCTCCGCGCCGGTGCCGGTCTCGCGCAGCAGCAGACCGCTCGGGTCGTACGTGCGCAGGCGCTCGACCTTGCCGGGCTCGGTCAGCCTGACCGGGTTGCCGACGGCGTCGTAGCCCGTGGTCCACGTGCGGTCGGCGGCGGCCGGGAACTCCTTGGTCTCCGGTTCGATCACCGACTCGGGCAGACCGAGGGTGTTGAAGGTGTAGCGGGTGGTGTTGCCGCGGCCGTCGGTGTAGCGCGTGCGGTTGCCGTTCGCGTCGTAGCCGAAGGTCGTGGTGATGGACTTGCCGGAGCCGACCGGCTCCACCTGCTGGACGAGCTGGTTCTGCGCGTCGAAGGAGAAGCGGGTGGTCTTGCCCTTCGCGTCGTCGGAGGCGATGACGTTGCCCGCGAAGTCGTAGCGGAAACTGCGGTCCCGCAGCGGGTTGTCGTCCTTGTCCAGCCAGAGCTGGCCCGTCATCCGGCCGGCCTGGTCGTAGGTCTGCCGCACCGAACGGCCCAGGGCGTCGGTGCTGTTGATGATCCGTCCGGCCATGTCGTAGCCGGTGCTGGTCCTCACCCCGGCCGGGTCCTCGGTGCCGGTGAGCTGGCCGAGAGCGTCGTAGGTGTAGCGGGTGGTGTCACCGCCGGGCGTGGTCCTGGCGACCATGCGGTCGGCGTCGTCGTAGGCGAAGGTGGACGTGAAGTACCGGGTCTGCCCGGACTTCCGCTCCACCTGGGTCGCCGTGGCGACCCGGCCGAGACCGTCGTACGTGCTCTCGGTGCGCGCCCCGGTCGGGTCGGTCTCCGAGAGCTGCTCGCCGGTGCGGCTGTAGGTGTACGACCACACGGCGCCCGCGCCGGAGGGCACGCTCTTGCCGGGCTCGGTGACGAGACCGAGCAGCTTCGAGGCGCGCGGCTCCTCCCGCTGGACCATGCGGCCCAGCTGGTCGTAGCTGAAGCGCTTGGTGTTGCCGAGCGCGTCCGTGGTCGCGGTGACCCGGCCCGCCGCGTCGTACTCGTTGCGGCTGACGGGGGTGATGGGCTCGGTCGCGCCGGGCGGGGTGTAGGAGGGGGAGGTGCTCGACGTGGGCCGGCCGGACTTGTCGAAGGTGACCGAGGTCAGCCTGCCCTGCGGGTCCTTGGTCTGGGTCGCCTCGTCGAAGGTGTTGTAGCCGGTGAGCGTGGTCGGGCGGAGCTTGGCGGGCTTGCCGCTGTCGCCCTCCCGGCCGGTCTCCACGTCGGCGGCGGGCTCGGTGACCGAGATCTTGCGGCCGAGCGCGTCATAGGCGTGGGTGGTGGTGAACTCCTCGGCGTTCGCGCCCTCGGCGTTGCCGCGCGGCTCGGTCTCGGCGAGCAGCAGACCGCGCTGGTCCCACGCGAAGGTGGTGGTCAGGCGCTGCTTGCCGTTCTGGGTGGTCTCGCTCAGCTCCCGGCCGACGGCGTCGTAGGTGTAGTCGACGACCTCGGAGTTGCCGCTGCTGAACGGGATGTTGGAGGACCGGCCGGTGTGCACGACACGGGTCACGTTGTCCGCGTCGTCGTAGGTGTAGGCGACCTTGCGGTCCAGCTTGCCCGGGTCCGTGGTGATGCTCTGCGTACGGCCCGACACGTCGTAGGCGTAGTCGGTGGTGACCGTGCCGTTGCCGGTGACCTTGCGCGTCACGTTGCCGAGCGCGTCGTAGGTGTTCCGCTCCAGGTCGATGTCGCGGGTGGAGCCGTCCGGCTGCGGCACGTCGAGGGCGCGGACGGCCTTCTGGAGACCGTCGTCGTAGTAACTGAACTCGCGCGTGCGGCCCATGGCATCGGTGTGGCGGGTGAGCCGGCCGGCCATGTCGTACGCGTAGGAGTCCGTCACCAGGACCTTTTCGTCACCCGAGGCGTCCTTGGGCGCCTCCTGCGGATCGCCGCGCCAGTCGCGCACCCGCACCTCGGCCACGCTGTTGCGCGGGGTGTAGACGGTCTCGGAGCGGGTGCCGTTCGGGTCGGCCTCCCAGACGCGGTTGCCCAGCACGTCGTAGCCGTAGCTGCTCTCGGAGCCCTCGGCGTCCGTCACCCGCACCGGGCGCGCCGAGTCGTCGTACTCGGTGCGGGTCTCGCGCGCGGGGTCGCCTCCGGTGAGGTCGGTGACCTCGGAGCGGACCTGCAGACCGTCCTTGTCGTACTCGACGGTGGTGCGCTGGGTGTGGGTGACGCCGGTGACCTCGTTCCTGACCCCGGGCTTGGTGGTGGTGACCACCCGGTTGACGCCGTCGTAGGTGAAGGTGACGGTCACCCCCTTGGGCTGGGAGTCGCTGATGTCGGTCTCGGTGAGCTTGCGGCCGAGCCGGTCGTACGTGTAGCGGGTGATCAGCCCCGCCGGGTCGGTGGTCTCGGCGAGATCACCGTTCGCGAAGTAGCGGTAGCGGGCCGTCTTGCCCTTCGCGTCGGTCATCGACGCGAGCAGCCCGGCGGGCATGGTGCCCTGGCCGTCGAAGGCGGACTCGCTGCCGGTGGTGAACGTCCGGATCGCCTTGCGGCCGTCCGGGGCGGTCTGCTCGGTCAGCTGGCCCCGGGCGTCGTAGGAGTACGTCGTCCGGTAGGTGTTGTCCGAGGCGTCCTTCGACCGGGCGTCACGGGACTCGGTGAGCTTGCCGTTGCGGGGGTCGACCGGGTCCTGGTCGTTGAGGTAGTAGCTGTAATAGGTCGTCTGGCACTGGCCCACGCCGCGGCAGGTCGTCCGGGTGGCGACATTGCCCTGGCCGTCGTAGGTCATGTCCACGGCGTGGCCGAGCTCGTCCACGACGCGGTTTTGCAGGCCCTTGTCGTCGTAGCCGAAGCCGCGCACGCCCATGGCGTTCACGGCGCCGCCGACGAACTGGGGGTCGGGGTAGTCGACGGGAGGCTGGCCGGTGCCGGTCTGGCCGCCCTCGAAGAGGCCGCCCTCGGCGATGCCGGGCTCGGCGGAGCCGCTGGGCGCGGGCTTCGCCGTCTCCTTCGGGTTGTCGCGCAAGGGGGAGACGTAGCGGATGACGCGGCCCGCGAGCGGGTCGTAGTCGTAGAAGTGGCGGCGGTCCTTGGGGTCCGTCACCTGGACGGTGCGGATGAGCTCCTTGCCGTACAGGCCGGTGACCGGGACACCGAGCTTCCACTGTCCGCCGTTGACGTCGGTCAGCTTGCTGACGCGGTCCACGTTGGTGTCGTAGGTGACCTCGACGGCCGTCCGGCCGTTGGGCGTCGTCACCTTGGTCAGCTGGTCGGCCTGGCCGCGCGCGGCGTGGAGCGCCTGCGCGGCGGCGGTGCCGAGCGGCTTGTGGTGGACGGCGACCTCGTCGATGTCACCCTTGAAGTACGCGGTGCCCTTGGCGGGAGCGGACGGCCAGGAGGAGGCCCAGCCGGTGCCGATCTCGGCGAAGCGCTGCGCGCTGTGGTCGACGGGCGCGGCGAGGCTGCCGTTGTTCTTCCCGTCGAGGAAGAGCGTCTGGCGGCCGCCGTCCGAACTGAGCACGACCTGGTGCCAGTTGCCGTCGTTGACGGGAGCGGAGGCGGTGATGGGCGTGATGCCGCCGGTGCGGAACTGACCGCGGAGCTTGCCGTCGGCGCCGATGTACAGGATGGGCGCGCTCGAACCGGCGGCCGAGTCGGAGTGCTTGTCGGACCGGTAGTTCAGCAGTACACCGCTGCCTGTGGTGCGGAACCACATGCTGACCGCGAGGTTGCGCTGGAGGTTCAGCAGGTTCTCGGGCAGGTCGACGCGCGAGGAGGTGCCGTTGAAGGTGGCCGCGTTCTCCTCCGTGCCGCCGAGCGGCCCGGTGGCGTCGTGGCCGACGTTCACGTACTGGGCCTGGTCCTTGCCCTGGTTGACGGTGACCTGGCTGACGGCGTCGTCGCCGGAGTCCTCGCCGAACCGCCAGTAGGCGTACGGGCCAGAGTCCAGGGCCACGCTGCGGTAGTGGGATCCGGCCGCGTAGTCGTAGGTGGTGCAGGTCTTCTCGGGCGAGCAGACCTTGGTCAGCTTGTCGCCGTCGTAGTCGTACGTCCAGGTCAGCGGCTTGGTCCCGAGAGGATCGGTACCGACGGCGGTGACGTGGCCGCCCGACCACTGGAAGAACAGGCTCCGCCTGCTGCTGTCGTTGACGACCTGGACGAGCTTGCCGTCCGTGTACGTGAGGGTCTGCGTGAGCCCGCTCGCGTCCGTGACCGTGCCGAGCCGGCCGTCGCCGCGGAAGCCGTACCGCACACCGTTCTTGTCGGTCAGCTGCCAGCCGCCGTCCTTGGCCGACGCGAATACGGCGTCACGGCCCTGCGGCGGGGCGAAGGAGCCGCCCGGGTTGCGGCCGAAGCGGACCTGCTGGCCGTCGGGATAGGTGACGACCACATTGCCGGTGCCGTCGTCGTCGGGGGTCACGCGCATGTCGAGGCGTGAGGCCCAGCCGGCGCCGAAGATGTGGTCCGTGCCGGGGTCGAGGCTGTTGTAGGTCCGGGTGACGGTGAGGTCAGGGCCGACGGTGGGTACCGAGGCGTCGACGGCCGAGCTGGCGAAGTTGCCGACCTGCGGGTCAAAGGGCTTGTCGGAAGAGCCGTACGGCGAACCCGCCAGGTGCGAGGTGATGACCGGCTGGGGGACCGAGGTGAGGAACGTGGTGTAGGGCAGCTCGGGGCTGGTGGCGGCGTTGTCCTTGCTCCAGGGACGCCACAGGTACGTCTTGGACCAGGAGAGCTTGCCGGTGGGCACGACCCAGCTGCGGTCGGGGGACCAGTCGGAGAAGAAGCAGTCCTTCGGCTTGTTGTCCTTGCCGGCCTCGCAGACCTCGTAGCGGTACTGCAGCTTCTGGCCGGTCTTGTCCATGTCCCGCGCGTTGGCCCACAGCTCGGGGGAGAGCGTGGGGGACTGGTAGCCGTTGGCCGGGTGGAAGGCGTCGACCACCGGCGGGATGGCCACCACGTTCAGGGCGAGGCGGACCGGGGGTATGCCCTCGTCGGTGAAGACGGCCTTGCCCTTGCGGACCATGGAGAAGTCGAAGAGGTACTGGCCCGCGTCGGCCTTGTGGACCACGGCGTCGAGGGAGACGCTCGCGCCCCGGGGCACGTCCTTGGGCAACTGCGCGGCGACCGCCTGCTTGACCAGCCGGCCGTCCTTGTAGGCGCGGTAGCCCAGTTCATAGGTGGCGGGGGTCCAGGTCTCGGCACCGAGGTTGGTGACCTTGATCTTGACCTTGCCGTCCGTGCCACGGCTGACCGGCGGCTGCGGCGTCGAGCGCTCGACGGAGTACTTCGCGTTGTACGGCGTGTGCGTGACGTACAGCGACGGCGGGTTGGCGCTGCTGGTGCTGGAGAACTTCTTCCAGTTCGCAGGCTCGGAGTCCGCGCCGCGCAGGGTCAGACCGTAGTTGGGACGGCTTCCGTCGGCCCAGCCCTCGATCAGGTCGCGGCCCTTGGTGCCGAGGTCGATGGCCTCCCAGGCCGCCGGGCAGGCGGAGCTGGACTGGCCCTCGGCGATGAAGCCGTGCGCGAAGGAGGAGCCAGCTATCTTCGGGCCGAACTTGGGCCCGGGGTAGGAGTGTCCCTTGCCCGCGGTCCACGCCTCGGTGACCGGGTGGACGTTCACCTCGCGCGGGCGGCAGGAGGCCGACCAGTAGTTCAGCACGGTGAGCGAGGCGCCGAAGATCTTGTGGTTGCGCAGCTTGGACGCGACGCCGGGGAAGGCCAGATAGCCGGCGGCCTGGCTGGTGGTACCGCCGTCGGTGACCGAGCCCAGCTTCAGGGTGTCCTCGGACGCCGAACTCCAGTTG
Organism: Streptomyces sp. NPDC025618; assembly: GCF_055558795.1. Classification (NCBI taxonomy): domain Bacteria; kingdom Bacillati; phylum Actinomycetota; class Actinomycetes; order Kitasatosporales; family Streptomycetaceae; genus Streptomyces; species Streptomyces sp. NPDC025618. The sequence continues at coordinate 98,353 of NZ_JBVHLW010000014.1, forward strand.
TTACCGCCGGACTTCTCCACGTACATGCTCGACGAGGCACCGACGGGCTCCACCATGGGCGGGTCGACGCGGACGGGGAACGAGCGCTCCGGGGCGGCGAGCCAGGCGCTGTCGAGGTCCACGCGCAGGGCCACTCCGCCGTCCTGCTCGACGATCCGGTAGTCGACCTTGGTGGATATCGCGCCGTCACCGGACTCCGGGTTGACCTTGGAGTCCTCCATGTACCCGTGCGGGATACGGACGCGCTGCTTGCCGTCCGCGTCCTTCAGGACCACGTCGCCGTTGTCGACGGACGCCGTCAGCCCCTTGGTCCGCAGCGGAAAGGTCCAGCTGCGCGGCGCGTTCGCCGAACGCAGGACCATGACCTCCTTGAGGCCGCCGGGCTTGGATATCAGCTCCAGGTCGGCGTCCTTGAGGACATCGGGGTAGGTGACGGAGAAGGGGTTCTTCCCGTCGACGCGGCCGGCCGAGCGCTGGGCGCCTCGCAGGCCGAACGCGACCTCGTGGTCGGCGTCGACGACGAGCCGGGCCAGGCTCTCGCTGTCGGCCCGCGCCGCGAGATCGATGCCGAGGCTGTCCGCGGCGTTGCGCCAGCCGCCGGTGCCCTTGTCCTGGGGGACCAGACGGGCGTCGATGGGCTGCCAGCTTCCGTCGGACCGCCGGTAGTTGAGCCGCTCCTTGGAGAACTGGGTGGTCTGCGAGCCGTCCTTGTTGGTGAAGGTGCGCTCGAACTCGCCCCGCTTGCCGGCCGATTCGGTGCTGCTCTTGGGGTCGTAACCCTTGACGTCCTTGGCCGGTGCCTGCTCGACCTTGACCTCGTTGCGGGCTGCCAGGCCGGGGGTCCCGGGGTGCTCCACGGCGTATTTGCCGTGCAGCGTCTGCGGCCCGGTGGCCTTGACGGGCTTCGCCGTGCCGTCGAGGTGGTCCCGCCCTGCCGCGCTTCCCCAGCGCTGGCCGTCGGGGCGTTTCGTATGCCCCTTGACGCCGGGAAGCCCGGGCCCGGACTCGGCCCGGCCCACCGCCTCGGAGGGTGCGGCGCCGGCGAAGACCAGCATCGCGGCGGTCAGCGCGACGGCCCGGCTCAGGCCGGGCCGTCGACTGAGGAACGAGCGGTGTCTGAAACCACCGCGGCGGCGACGCGCACCGGGTCCGGTGCGCCGACTGCCAGGAATCACGAAGAACTCCACCCCAAGCGTCGTCTCAAAATGCGACCAACCCCTGCCAAACGGCAGGGGTTGCCACAGAAAGCCACAACCATGAGATGGCGGGCATAGGTTGATGTTCTATCCGAATAAAGATCGACATTGCAAGGTGATGGGGTGCTCATTGCGAGTCAATAAATCGACCTATGGCAAACAATTACGCTCCGCGCTCATAAATGGGGTGCTGTGGGGCCTTTGTCATGGATTTCGGTGATCGAGCGTAATTGCCGTATCAATTGGAGGTAAAGGGTGTGGTTACGATGCATGTCGCCCGGCCTCGTTCTCGGCCGGGCCTCGGGCCGCGACCGGCCCCTGTCTCCCCGTCATGAAAGCGCTCCCGCATGCCGAAGAGCCGTTTCCGCCCGTCTGCCTCCCGTGCGGCAGCCCTCACCCTCGCCGCCGTCACGGCCCTGCCGCTGGGGCTGATATGCGCTCCCGCGGCCTCGGCGGACCCGACATCCCCCGCCGCGGCACCGGCCGTGCAGGTGAGCTGCCGCCCCCAGACCGAGCTGTACGCCTCGGCCACCGACGGGCCGCTGAAGTACTACGCGCACGCCGACCCGGCCAACGGCTCGTTCAACTGGCCCGTCATCAACAAGGAGATCGGCACCGGAGGCTGGCAGGCGCCCCGCCTCACCCTCGGCGGCGCGGGCGGCTGGTTCTACAGCATCAACTCCGAGGGCAACCTCTTCCGCTATCGCTACGACCCCGCCGCCGACAGCTGGGAGCGCGCCCGTGGCGAGAAGATCGACGACGGCTGGGGGGCCTATCTGGCCGCCTCCCGGCGCAACCGCGTCACGGTCGACGACCGCGGCAACATCTTCGCGGTCCACGACGACGGCTCCCTGCGCTTCTATCAGTACGACCAGAAGACGGGAGCGGTCCTGCCCGGCCGGGGCCGGGTCATCGACCCGGTCGGCTGGGGCGAGTACGACCTCATCGTCGCCGCGGGCGACGGCCTGATCTTCGCCCGCAAGGGCGGCGACCTCTACCGGTACCGCTTCGACGTCGACCGGCAGCAGTGGCTGGACATGAAGGTCCCGGCGTGGGCGGTCGGCTGGCAGAACCTGCGGGAGATCCGCTCGGCCGGTGGCGGCACCCTCTACGCCCTGCACCAGGACGGCACGCTCTTCTGGTACCGCTGGGACCAGAACGCCGGTGTCTGGGTGGACGGCACCCGCCGCAAGGCCGGCTGGGGTTTCCAGGTGTTCCAGGGCATCGCCCTGCGCACGGACGCCTGCCACGCTCCCGCGCAGCCGGAGCCGGCCCCCGTCACCCCGCGCCCCCGCATCCCCGCCGCCCTGCGCCAGGGCAGGGACCAGCTCATCCAGCAGTTCTACGTCGACGAACGCGGCTGGCTCATCCAGGGCGCGCAGCGCGAGATCAACGACATCGGCACCGTGGTCTACAGCGTCGTGCCCGGCGCACAGAACATGGTCGACCAGCCCGTCGTCACCGAGCAGGCCGACGGCACCCCGATGGCCTTCGTCCTGGGCAAGGACGGCCACATCTACATGACCAAGCGCCGGCCGGGCGCGACCTGGTCCTCGCTCACGGACCTCGGCGGAAACTTCGTCGGCGCTCCGACCGTCCTCCGCAACTCCAAGGGCATCGTGACGGTGCACGCCTTCGGCCGCGACGGCAAGCTCTGGTATCTGAACCAGCGCGCCGCCAACACCGAGGACTTCATCCCCTGGCGGACCCAGGACGCCTATTCCCCCGTGGCCGCCGGCTACGAGCAGGCGACCTTCGCCGGGGCGAGCCAGGCGACCGTGGTGGACGGGGAGAGCGACCGCCCGTTCGTCCTGGGCCTCGACAAGCAGGGCCGCCTCGGTGTGAACCGCGCCGACGACCAGCGCAACGGGTGGTGGGTGTGGGGCGTCTCCGATGTCACCGGGCTCACCGGCACCCCCGTCGCGGCCCGGGGAGCGGACGGGAAGATGACGGCCTTCGCCCGGAACAAGGACGGGGAGATCTGGACCGCGACCGAGTCCGCGCGCTCGGCGGGCGGCAAGACCCTCAACGGCTTCTTCGGCGACGGGGCGGTGCTGCCGGGCGTGAAGACCGAGGGGTCCCCCGTGGTCGTCGTCAACAAGGACAAGACGCTCGGCGTCCTCGTCCGCGACGACAAGGGCTACGTCCGCTACTCCGCGCAGCGCCCGGACGGGTCCTTCGGCGGCTGGTCCCTGGTCTGGTCCGGGAAGGCGGCGACCGATCCCGCGGTCGTGCAGATGGGCGACGGTGGCTGGGGCGTCTTCTTCCTCGACACCGAGGGCGTTGAGCGCATGTACTGGCTCTCGGCGGCCAACGGCGCGCCGGCCCTGGCGGCCCCGGGCGCGAGGACGAAGCGCAGCGTCCAGCCCGAGTCGCTGTTCACCGGTGGCCCCACGGCGAAGAAGGGCGCGGGCAGGCCGTCCGCGGAGGCCGCCAAGTAGCCAGCCGGGCAGATCGGTTGGTGAGGCCGTGGCGCTCGCGCGACGGTGAGGGTGAGACGCGGCGGTGTGCGGGAGATGTGCATGAGAGGGGTGGGCGCGGTGCGTGCCCGCCGCCCACCCCTCCCGCTCAGTCCTCTCAGTCCTCGAGGACCCGCCAGTGATCGTCGATACGCTCCACGACGACCGTGCTCTTCCTCGTGCCGTCCGCCCCGGAGCGCACCTCGACGCGTGCGGTCCTGCCGTCGACCTGGGCCGGGCCGACGTCGATGGCGCCGACCCGGCCGCGGTCCTCGCCGCTCAGCCGGTCGCCTACCTGGGCGCGCATCGCCCCCGGGCACCCGCCGTCCGCCCGGTCCATGGACGCGGTGACCCGGGGGTGCATCAGGTGGCACGCCTCCTTCATGTCGCCGTCGGCCAGCGCGTCGATGTACGCGATGACCAGCTTGCGCGCACCCTTGCCGCCGGGCTGGGCGCCGGGGTCCTCGAACCACAGGTAGAGACATCCGGCGATCACGGCCACGAGCAGACCGCCGGACGTTCCCACCGTGGCCAGCCGGCGCCGACGTGTGGACCACAGCCGCGCCCCGGCGCCTCCCGCCAGCCGTCCGATCCTCCGGCGGGCCCGCTGCCCGGCCGTGCTTCGCGTCGACTCCCTCGTCGCCGAGGGCCTTGCCTGGTCCGGCACCGTGGCCAACTTCCCTTGCCGATTTCGTGAACCCGACAAGTCTGCCATGTCCGCCATGAGCGACGATCTTGGATTCCCGCCCAGTGGAATCGATTGCTCCACTATGGCGACTTTGACATCCCTTTACGGGTTATATACTTTCATCGTCCATTGGTTCAGACCAGTGGACCTTTTGGTGTCGGGGTGGGGACGAGGCGGGCCGGTCGGCCCGGAGGGGTTCAGATGAGTTCAGTTCGGCCTGCCCGCACGGGCGGGCATCGGGCGCGTTCCGGTGGGGGCCGGCGGCGCGCCGCGCACGGAGGGGCCGCGCACGGCGGGTTGCTGCCGCAGCCGCCCACGGACCGCGAGAAGTACGCGTACGTGAAGCGCCACCTGTGGGTGCTGACTCTGAGCTCGCTGATCAGCTTCGTCTGTCTTGTGCTGAGCCAGTTCAAGCTCGCGGCGTCGACTCCCTTGCTGTGGGTCTATGTGCCGCTGCTGGTCTTTACCGTCGTCTACTACTTGATCTCGCTCCGGGTGAACGCTGTCACCCGTGATTTCGACATCAAGCACCATAAGCGCCTGGTCCGGAACTGGAAGCCCGCCGAATATCCGTCGGTCGACGTCTTTCTCCCCGTGTGCGGCGAGCCCATCGAGGTGCTCCACAACACCTGGACGCATGTGCGCGCCCTGGCCGACCGCTATCCGGGCGTCTGTGTGCCGTTCGTCATGGATGACGCCGCCAATCCCGAACTGGCCGCCATGGCCGCCGACTTCGGCTTCCGCTACGGCACCCGGCCGAACCGCGGCTGGTTCAAGAAGGCCGGCAACATGCATTTCGGCTACGGGCAGTCCGACGGAAAGTACATCCTCATCCTCGACGCCGACTTCGCGCCGCGCTCGGACCTCCTGGAGGAATTGCTCCCGTACATGGAGGACGACGACCGGATCGGAATCGTCCAGTCGCCGCAGTACTTCCGGGTGCTCGATTCGCAGAACTGGATCGAGCGCGGCGCGGGAGCCGTCCAGGAGCTGTTCTACCGGTCGGTCCAGGTCTCGCGACAGGGCAGCGACGGCGCCATCTGCGTGGGCAGCTGCGCGGTCTACCGGCGGGCGGCGCTCGACACCAACGGCGGCACCACGCTGATCGAGCACTCCGAGGACGTGCACACCGGCTTCGATCTCCGGGGCCTGGGCTGGGACCTTCGCTATGTGCCGGTCGCCGTGTCGACCGGGGTGTGCCCGGACACCGCCGGAGCGTTCTTCAACCAGCAGTACCGCTGGTGCTCCGGGTCGATGAGCCTGATGTCCAGCCGGAAGTTCTGGCAGGCGAAGATCCGGCTCTCCAGCCGGCTCTGCTATCTCTCCGGGTTCTTCTACTACATCCACACGGCGCTGTTCACCTTCGCGGCCCCGGTCATCCCGCTCGTGCTGCTGCTGGCCATGCCGGAGAAGCTGAAGGTCGAGCACCTGCTGCTCGTCCTGCCCAGCATCGTGTACACCACGATCATCTTCCCCCTCTGGCACAAGGCGCCCTACCGGCTGGAGGCGTGGTCGGCCCGCATGATGTACGGCTGGGCACACGTCTTCGCCATCTGGGACATCCTCCGCAAGAACCGCATGGGGTGGCAGCCGACCGGCTCCTCCGGCGCGAAGAAGAACAAGACCCGGCGCTTCTGGATCGGGATGTGGGTGTGGAGCGGCGGCACCGCGCTGCTCTGGGTGGGCGCCGCCGTCTGGCGCATGTTCACCATGTACGCCCCCGACTTCGCCCTGATCCTTTCTTCCGGCCTGTTCTACGCCCTGGTCGTCGGCCGGGTCCTGGTCCAGCCCCGAGCGGAGAGTGCCGCATGACCTCGCACATAGCCCGTACCGCGGCGGCCGTCGCCCTGGCCGCCGCCGTGGTGGCCCCCCTGGCCGCCTGCTCCCCGGCACAGTCCACCGCGGAGGCGCGGCCCGCGGCCAAGGCGACCGAGGAGTTCGTCAAGCCCCATGACCTCCGCCCCCTGATCCAGCCCCGCAAGAAGTACTTCGGCGCCGCGGTGGAGAAGGCGCCTACCTCCATGGCCCCGGTGGAGAAGTACACCGGGATGGTGGGCAAGCGGCCGAACCTGCTGGAGTACTACGCGGCCTGGGGCGACGACTTCAACGCCGCGGGCGTGCGCAACGCCTGGGACGCCGGCGCCCTGACCGTGGTGTCCTGGGAGCCCGCCGGCACCACCATCGCCGACATCGCCGACGGCAGGACCGACGCCTACCTCAAGAAGTACGCCGGGGAGGTGCGGAAGCTCGGCCTGCCCGTCGCCGTCAGCTTCGCGGACGAGATGAACGGCCACTGGGAGACGTGGGGCACCAAGCACGTCAAGCCCGCCGACTACGTCCGGGCCTGGAAGCACCTCCGCGAGGTCTTCGACGAGGCCGGCGCCACCAACGTCATCTGGGCCTGGTCGCCGAACATCGTCAACTCGGTCAAGAGCGTCGACATCGAGAAGTACTACCCCGGTGACGCCTACGTCGACTGGGTGGGCCTGGTCGGCTACTTCACCCAGTACGAGGACAACGCCTTCGACTACGTCTTCGGCCCGACCATCAAGAAGGTCCGCACCTTCAGCGACAAGCCCCTGCTCATCCTCGAAACCGCGGCCGAGCCGGGCGCCCGCCGCCGGGCCGACGTGCGGAACCTCTTCAAGGGCGTCACCGACCGGGACGACATCATCGGCTTCGTCTGGTTCGACCACAACAAGCGCGCCGACTGGCGGCTGGAGGTCAGCCCGCTGGCGCTGGCCGAGTTCAAACGACTGGCAGCCGATGACTCCTTCGGCTTCGACGTGCGGAAGCCGTGATGGAACCTTCGATCGACGACCCCAGGGGACGCGGGTACCGCGTGCCGCGGCAGCGGGACGGCCGTACGGCTGACGACAGCGACCCGTACTACGACATGGGCTGGGCCGGCGGGCAGGTCACCGGGCCCGAGCAGCAGACGTACGACCCGTACACCACCGACCCGTACCCGGCGGCGCCGTACGCCGAGCCCTGGCCCGCGGCCCAGGCAGCGGCCGCCGCGCCGTACGCGCAGCACCCCGCCCCGCACCAGGAGCAGCAGGCGGCGCAGGTGCCCCAGTGGCAGCAGGACGCCCCGCCCGCCGAGCACGAGCGGCCCCCTGCGGACCCCGAGCCGGCGTACCGCATTCCGGAGACTCCCGACGCGGGCTGGGACATGGCCCAGAGCAGGCGCCGGGGATGGGTCAGCCGGGCCGTGCTCTTGTGCGTCCTGGCCATCCAGGCGGTGCTCTCCCTGCGGCTGAGCAACACCGCCTTCCAGGACGAGGCGCTCTACCTCTACGCCGGTCACATGGAGCTCGACCACCTGCTCCACGGTGCCGAGCCGCCGGCCGACTACAACGCCTACTTCTCCGGCTCGTCGTCGCTGTACCCCGTGCTGGCCGCCCTCGCCGACTCCGCGTTCGGGCTGGCCGGGGCGCGCGCCCTCAGCCTCGCCTGCATGCTGGGCACCACGGCGCTGCTCTACTCCTTCACCCGGCGGATGTTCAACGAACGGGTGGCACTGGCGGCGGCGGCGCTGTTCGCCGTCACCCAGTCCACGATCGTGCTGGGCAACTTCGCGACGTACGACGCCGCGGCGCTCTTCCTGCTCACGCTCGCCACCTGGATCGTCGTGCGCACCGACCGGGCGCCCGTCGCCGCCGTGCTGCTCGCGGCCCCGGTCGCCGCCCTGGCCGTCGGAGTGAAATACGCCGCCGCCCTCTACCTTCCGACGATCGTCGTGCTCGCCGTGCTCACCGCCTGGCCGCACCGGGGCAAGCGGTCCCTGTGGCGGGGCCTGGCCCTGGCCGCCGGCATCGCGGCGCTGCTCGGCATCGCCCTGCTCGCCTCCGACGCGCTCGCGGGCATCCAGAAGACCACGACCGGCCGTGAACACGGCACGGAGAGCGCCTTCGACCTCCTGAAGAGGTCGGCCGGCTGGGGCGGGCTGCTGTTCGCGACAGCGTGCGTCGGGGCGTTCTCCTACGCGCGCCGCGGCCGCATGAACGAGTCCCCCCGGTCCTTGAGCATGAGCGGGCCCGGCCGCCGCCGGCGGCTCGTGATCGGCCTCGTGCTCTGCGGCACGGCCCTGCTGGCGCCCGCCTACCAGATGTATCTGGGCACAGGGGTGTCGCTGTTCAAGCACATCGGGTTCGGGCTGCTCTTCGCGGCCCCCATGGCGGGAATCGGCGTGAGCCGCCTGGTCGGCGCGCACTTCCGCTACCCCCAGCTGGGCATCCTGCTCTGGGTCGTGATGCTCTGCGTGGGGCTGGCCCAGTCGACCTGGCGCTTCGGTGTCTGGCCGAACTCCACGCAGCTGGTCGACGTGCTCCGCCCGTACGTGAACGACAAGGGCCGCTACCTCGGCGACACGCACGAAGTGGCCGTCTACTACCTCCGCGGCCAGACCGGCCAGCGGCAGTGGACCCCGACCGACAACATCAGCTACCAGGACTCCCGCGGCGTCACGCACACCGGCGAGGACGGCTATGAGAAGGCGCTCGGCGACGGGTGGTTCGACCTCGTCGTGCTCGACGGGCTCTCCGCCGGCGGCACCGACGCCGTCATCGCCGACAACCTCAAGGCGAACCCGCGCTACCGGCTGCTGGCCACCGTCCCCTTCGAGAACTCCTCCGGCACCGGGGCCTACCGCGTGTGGGTCAAGCGCTGAGCGCTCCGCCGGAAGTACCGAGACGCGCCGTCAGCCGTCTGCGGCACCGTCGTGGCTGGTCGCGCGGTTCCCCGCGCCCTTCAGGGCGCTGGCGAACCGCAGTGGACTTCATCCGACCCGCTTGGCGATCCGTCCATGTCCCCGGGGCTGTCCGCTCCCAGGAAAACGTCACAAGGAGAAGCCGTGTCTTTGCGGCTCACTGTCATCGGCACCGGCTATCTCGGTGCCACCCACGCAGTCTGCATGGCGGAGCTCGGGCACGAGGTGCTCGGGGTCGACGTCGATCCGGAGAAGATCGGCGCGCTGCGCGCGGGACGGGTCCCCTTCTACGAGCCGGAGCTGGCAGAGCTGCTGGCGAAACACACGGCGTCGGGCCGGCTGCGCTTCACCACCTCCTACGAGGAGGCGGCGGAGTTCGGGCAGGTGCACTTCCTGTGTGTCGGCACCCCGCAGCGCGAGGGCTCCGACGCCGCCGACCTCACCTATGTGGACGCGGTGATCGAGGCCCTCGGTCCGCACCTGACCCGGCCCGCGCTGGTGGCCGGGAAGTCCACCGTGCCGGTGGGCACCGCGGCCCGGCTGGCCCGGCGGCTCGCGGAGCTCGCTCCGGCCGGCTCCCGCGCGGAGCTGGCGTGGAATCCCGAGTTCCTGCGCGAGGGATTCGCCGTGCGGGACACGCTCCGTCCCGACCGGCTGGTCCTCGGGGTGCGTTCCGCCACCGCCGAGGCGCTGCTGCGCGAGGTCTACGCGCCGGTCATCGCCGCCGGGACCCCCGTGGTCACCACCGACTTCCCCACGGCCGAGCTGGTCAAGACCGCCGCCAACGCCTTCCTCGCCACCAAGATCTCCTTCATCAACGCCATGGCGGAGCTGTGCGAGGCGGCGGACGCGGACGTGTCCGTGCTGGCGAGGGCCATCGGTCACGACGAGCGCATCGGCGCCCGCTTCCTCCGCGCCGGGGTCGGCTTCGGCGGCGGCTGCCTGCCCAAGGACATCCGCGCCTTCATGGCGCGCGCCGAGGAGCTGGGCACCGGCCGTTCGCTGGCCTTCCTCCGCGAGGTCGACGCGATCAACCTGCGTCGGCGCGACCGCGTCGTCGAGCTGGCCCGCGAGCTGTGCGGCGGCCCGCTCCCCGGCAGGCGCGTCGCGGTGCTCGGCGCCGCGTTCAAGCCGGAGTCCGACGACATCCGTGACTCCCCGGCCCTGGACGTCGCAGCCCGTCTCCAGCTCGCCGGCGCGGACGTGAGCGTGTACGACCCGAAGGCCATGGACAACGCCCGCAAGGCCCACCCGCCGCTGGGCTACGCGCTGTCGGCCGAGGACGCCGTGCGCGGAGCGGATGTCGTCCTGCACCTGACCGAGTGGCGGGAATTCCGGGAACTGGACCCCGCGGCGCTGGCGCCGCTGGCACGCCACCCGCGGATCGTGGACGGCCGCGGTGCCCTGGACGCCGCCGCCTGGACCGCCGCCGGCTGGGACTTCCACGCCCTGGGCCGCGCCTCCAGCACGTTCGAGGCCACCCCGTGACCGGTGCCGCGAACCCGCGGCCGTCCGCCGGACACCCCCCGGCACCCGCAGCGCCGACACCGCGCGAAACCCACACGAGGAAGGAGTGGCCTCGGCCACGCCCCGTCATGCAGACACCCACCACCCCCGTGGTCAAGGCCGTCATCCCCGCCGCGGGCATGGGCACGCGTTTCCTGCCGGCCACCAAGGCCACGCCCAAGGAGATGCTGCCCGTCGTCGACAAGCCGGCCATCCAGTACGTCGTGGAGGAAGCGGCGACGGCGGGGCTCACGGACGTCCTCATGATCACCGGGCGCAACAAGCGCGCTCTGGAGGACCACTTCGACCGGGCCCACGAGCTGGAGACCGTGCTGGAGGCCAAGGGCGACCGCGAACGCCTCTCGCTCGTACGGGAGTCCAGCACCCTGGCCACCCTGCACTACGCCCGCCAGGGCGACCCGCTGGGCCTGGGACACGCGGTGCTGGCCGCCGAGGCCCATGTCGGGCGGAGCCCCTTCGCGGTCCTGCTCGGTGACGACCTCATCGACCCCCGCGACCCGCTCCTGTCGCACATGATCGCCGTGCGGGAGCGACTGGGCGGCAGCGTGATCGCCCTCACCGAGGTGCCCGCGGACCGTATCCACCTCTACGGCTGCGCGGTGGTGGAGCCGTCGGCGGGCGACGGCGAGGCCCTGAGGATCACGGGGCTGGTGGAGAAGCCCGCGCCCGGCACGGCCCCCAGCAACTACGCGGTCATCGGCCGCTATGTGCTCGACCCCGCCGTCTTCGACGTCCTGCGGCGCACCGCCCCGGGCCGGGGCGGAGAGATCCAGCTCACCGACGCGCTGCACACGCTGGCCACCACGGGAGCGGGCGGCCCGGTGCACGGAGTCGTCTTCCGCGGCCGCCGCTACGACACCGGGGACCGCGGTGAGTACCTGCGCGCCACGGTCCGGCTCGCCTGCGAACGCGACGACCTCGGACCGGAGTTCCGTACGTGGCTGCGCGAATTCGCCGCCACGGAGCTGTCGGCCGAGGCGTGTCGGTGAAGGACGCCGTCATGTCCCGCCTCGGCAGGCGGGCCTTCCTGGCCTCCACCGCCGTGGCCTCCCCGGTCCTGCCCGGATCCGGCACCGCCGCCGGAGCGAGCGCGAAGACGTCCGCCGGGGCGTCCGACGGGTACCCCTCGCACGGTGGCGGGATCGAGGCCGGCACTTCCGAACTGTGCCTGGACATCGCCGGATACCACCCCGCCGGTCTCACTCCCGCCCCGGCCGAGGGCCCGCTCCACGACTACTGGATGTTCGAGGGGCTGCGCCCGGCGGACCACGGTGATCTCCACGTCACCTCGGCCCACTCGACGCCTTCGGCCATGACTCCCTCGGTGGCGTCCGGCCGGGCCGTGCCGTAGCCGACAGGCGACGCGGAAGGGGGGGGGGGGGGGGGGGGGGGGGGGGGGGGGGGGGGGGGGGGGGGGGGGGGGGGGGGGGGGGAGGGGGGGGGGGGAGGGGGTGGGGGAGGGGGTTGGAGTACCCTCCCCCCCCCCCCCCCCCCCCCCCCCCCCCCCCCCCCCCCCCCCCCCCCCCCCCCCCCCCCCCCCCCCCCCCCCCCCCCCCCTTCGCACACCCGCTGGGTCACGCCGGAACGCTGGCGATCCCCTCGGCGAGGAACCGCTTGCCGACGGCGCGCTCGGAGACGCCCGCGCGGTCCAGGTACGGCGTGATGCCGCCCAGGTGGAACGGCCAGCCCGCGCCCGTGATCAGGCACAGGTCGATGTCCTGCGCCTCGGCGACGACGCCCTCGTCCAGCATGATGCCGATCTCCTGCGCGACGGCGTCCAGGACCCGCTCGCGCACCTGCTCCTCGGTGAGGACGGAGTCGCCCTGCACCAGGAGGGAGGCCACCTCGGGGTCCAGCTCCGGCTTGCCGGAGTCGTAGACGTAGAAGCCGCGCTTGCCGGCCTTGACCACGGCGGCCAGGTTCGGCGACACCTTGAAGCGGTCGGGGAAGGCACCGGCCAGCGTCTCGGAGACGTGCAGACCGATCGCCGGACCGACCAGCTCCAGGAGCACCAGCGGCGACATCGGCAGGCCCAGCGGCTCGACGGCCTTCTCGGCGGTCTCGACCGGGGTGCCCTCGTCGATGACGTTCTGGATCTCGCCCATGAAGCGGGTGAGGATGCGGTTGACGACGAACGCCGGGGCGTCCTTCACCAGCACCGCGGTCTTCTTCAGCTTCTTCGCCACACCGAAGGCCGTGGCCAGCGCCGCGTCGTCGGTCCGCTCGCCGCGCACGATCTCCAGCAGCGGCAGGATCGCGACGGGGTTGAAGAAGTGGAAGCCGACGACCCGCTCGGGGTGCTTCAGCTCCGACGCCATCTCGCTGACCGACAGCGAGGAGGTGTTGGTCGCCAGGATCGTGTGGGCCGGGACGACCGCCTCGACCTCGGCGAACACCTGCTGCTTGACGCCCATCTCCTCGAAGACGGCCTCGATGACGAAGTCCGCGTCGCCGAACGCCGCGGCCTTGTCGAGGGAGCCCGTGACCGCGGCCTTCAGGCGGTTCGCCTTGTCCCGGTTGATCCGGCCCTTGGCGAGCAGCTTGTCGATCTCGCCGTGGACATAGCCCACGCCCTTGTCGATCCGCTCCTGGTCGATGTCGGTCAGCACGACCGGCACCTCCAGGCGGCGCGCGAAGAGCAGCGCGAGCTGAGAGGCCATCAGGCCGGCGCCGACGACGCCCACCTTGGTGACCGGGCGGGCCAGCGACTTGTCCGGCGCGCCGGCCGGGCGCTTGGCGCGCTTCTGCACCAGGTTGAAGGCGTAGATGCCGCTGCGCAGCTCGCTGCCCATGATCAGGTCCGCGAGGGCCTGCGTCTCGGCCTCGAAGCCCTGGCGCAGGTCGCCGTTCTTGGCCGCGGCGATGATGTCCAGCGCGCGGTAGGCGGCCGGGGCCGCGCCGTGCACCTTGGAGTCGGCGATCGCCCGCCCGCGCTCGACGGCCTGGTCCCACGCCTCGCCGCGGTCGATCTCCTGCCGCACGACCTCGGTCTCGCCCTTGAGGACGGACGCGGTCCACAGCAGCGACTGCTCCAGGAAGTCGGCGCCCTCGAAGATCGCGTCGGCGATGCCGAGCTCGAAGACCTGCTTGCCCTTCAGCTGCCGGTTCTGGCTGAGCGAGTTCTCGATGACGACCGAGATCGCGCGGTCCGCGCCGATGAGGTTCGGCAGCAGCGCGCAGCCGCCCCAGCCCGGGACCAGACCGAGGAAGACCTCGGGCAGCGAGAAGGCGGGGATCGCCTTGGACACCGTGCGGTAGGAGCAGTGCAGACCGACCTCGACGCCACCGCCCATCGCCGCGCCGTTGTAGTACGCGAACGTCGGGACCGCCAGCGCGGAGAGGCGCTTGAAGACGTCGTGGCCGCCCTTGCCGATGGCCACCGCGTCCTCGTGGCGCTTGAGCAGCTCCACGCCCTTGAGGTCCGCGCCCACGGCGAAGATGAACGGCTTGCCGGTGACGCCGACGCCGACGATCTTCCCGTCCCTGGCCTCCGCCTCGACCTGGTCGAGGGCGGCGTCCAGGTTGGCCAGCGACTGCGGGCCGAAGGTGGTCGGCTTGGTGTGGTCCAGGCCGTTGTCCAGCGTGATGAGCGCGAAGCTGCCCGCGCCCAGGGGGAGGTCGAGGTGGCGCACGTGCGCCTGCGTCACGACCTCGTCGGGGAACAGCTCGGCCGCACCCTTCAACAGCTCAGCGGTGGTGCTCACTTGTCCCCCTCGAAGTGCGGGTTCTCCCAGATGACCGTTCCGCCCATGCCGAAGCCGACACACATCGAGGTGATGCCGTAGCGGACGTGCGGCTGCTCCTCGAACTGCCGGGCCAGCTGCGTCATCAGACGCACGCCGGAGGAGGCGAGGGGGTGGCCGAAGGCGATCGCGCCGCCGTACTGGTTGACCCGCGGGTCGTCGTCCGCGATGCCGTAGTGGTCGAGGAACGCGAGCACCTGCACCGCGTACGCCTCGTTCATCTCGAACAGGCCGATGTCGTCGATCGACAGGCCCGCCTTGGCCAGCGCCTTCTCGGTCGCCGGGATCGGGCCGTAGCCCATCACCTCGGGCTCGACGCCGACGAAGGCGTACGACACCAGGCGCATCCGGACCGGCAGGCCCAGCTCGCGCGCCACGTCCTCGGCGGCGATCAGCGAGGCGGTCGCGCCGTCGTTGAGGCCGGAGGAGTTGGCGGCGGTCACCCGGCCGTGCGGGCGGAAGGGCGTCTTGAGATTGGCGATGCCCTCCATCGTGGTGCCCGGGCGCATCGGCTCGTCGGCCGTGGCCAGGCCCCAGCCGAGCTCGCCGCCCTCGGGGGAGGTGCGGCGGATGGAGATGGGCACCAGGTCGGGCTGGATCTTGCCGTCGGCGTACGCCTTGGCGGCCTTCTCCTGGCTGCGGACCGCGTAGGCGTCCGAGCGCTCCTTGGTGAGCTGCGGGAACCGGTCGTGCAGGTTCTCCGCGGTCATGCCCATGAAGAGGGCCGACTCGTCGACCAGCTTCTCCGACACGAAGCGCGGGTTGGGGTCCACGCCCTCGCCCATCGGGTGGCGGCCCATGTGCTCGACGCCGCCCGCGACCGCGATGTCGTACGCGCCGAACGCGACGCCACCGGCGACGGTCGTCACGGCCGTCATCGCGCCGGCGCACATGCGGTCGATGGACAGGCCCGGCACGGACTGCGGCAGCCCCGCGAGGATGCCGGCCGTGCGGCCCAGGGTCAGACCCTGGTCGCCGATCTGCGTCGTCGCGGCGACCGCGACCTCGTCGATCTTGGCGGGATCCAGGGCCGGGTTGCGGCGCAGCAGCTCACGGATGCACTTGACGACGAGGTCGTCCGCGCGGGTCTCGTGGTAGATGCCCTTCGGGCCCGCCTTGCCGAACGGGGTGCGGACGCCGTCGACGAAAACGACGTCCCTAGCGGTACGAGGCACGTTGGCTCTCCTCCAGGTGCGGATCGCTGCGCGCGGGCATGCCGGTACGGCTCCGCCGCGACGCGGACTCATGCCGTCATGCTACTTGCGGGTAACCATGCTGCCCAGCCCCCCTGCGGGGCGGCGAACGTCACATTGGGGAGCGCTCCGTTTCCCGGCTGCCCTGGCGTCGCCGCCTGCGGCGGGAGCTCCCTCCGGGAGCGTCCTCAAACGCCGGACGGGCTGGATCGCACGGACCGTGGCCCGGCATCCAGCCCGTCACGAAGGAGGGAGAAATCCTCAGCCCGTCGCGTTCCTCAGTGCCGCCACCAGCGGCGGCGTCACCTGCTCGATCTGCCAGTTGCGCGCGCCGTGCGCCGCGAGGATCTCCGTGACCTTCTCCGCGGTCGGCTCCGACGGCGGCTCCCAGCACAGGCGGCGCACGGTGTCCGGGGCGATCAGGTTCTCCTGCGGCATGTTCAGCTCCTCCGCCAGCGCGGTGACCGCCGTGCGAGCGGCCGAGAGGCGGGCCGCGGCGGCGGGGTCCTTGTCCGCCCAGGCGCGGGGCGGCGGCGGGCCGGTCAGCGGCTGACCGGGCTGCGGCAGCTCGGCGTCGGGGATCGCGCGGGCGCGGTCGACCGCGGCCTGCCAGCCTTCGAGCTGCTTGCGGCTCATGCGGTGCCCGAAGCCGGGGAGCGCCGCCAGAGCGTGCGCGTTCGGCGGCAGGTTCAGGGCGGCCTCGATGATCGCGGCGTCGCCGAGCACCTTCCCCGGCGAGACGTCGCGCCGCTGCGCGATCAGGTCGCGCGCGGTCCACAGCTCGCGGACCACGGCCATCTGCCGGCGCCGCCGGACCTTGTGCATGCCGGAGGTGCGGCGCCACGGGTCCTTGCGCGGCGGCGCGGGCGGGGCGGCGGCGATGGCCGCGAACTCCTCGCGGGCCCACTCCAGCTTGCCCTGCCGGTTCAGCTCGGTCTCCAGGGCGTCGCGCAGGTCGACGAGCAGTTCCACGTCGAGCGCGGCGTAGCGAAGCCAGGGGTCGGGCAGCGGGCGAGTGGACCAGTCGACGGCGGAGTGACCCTTCTCCAGGGCGTAGCCGAGGACGTTCTCGACCATGGCGCCGAGGCCGACGCGCGCGAATCCGGCGAGCCGTCCCGCCAGCTCCGTGTCGAAGAGCCGCGACGGTGTCATCCCTATCTCGCGCAGACACGGCAGGTCCTGCGTGGCGGCGTGCAGCACCCACTCGGCGTCGCCGATGGCCGCGCCGAGCGTGGACAGGTCGGGGCAGCCGACGGGGTCGATCAGGGTGGAGCCCGCGCCTTCGCGGCGGAGCTGCACGAGGTAGGCGCGCTGGCCGTAGCGGTAGCCGGAGGCGCGCTCCGCGTCGACGGCGACGGGGCCGGTGCCCGCTGCGAACGCCGCGACGACGGCGGCCAGGGCATCGTTGTCAGCGACGACCGGCGGGATGCCTTCGCGTGGTTCCAGCAGGGGGATCGGCGCCGAATCGACGTCGTCCGGGGGAGCGCCCCCGGTGGTTCGCAGTGTCGTGTCTTCTGCGGTCTCTTGGGCGTCGGTCACCGGTCAAGGGTATCTGTGTATGGCAAGCGCCCGCCGACGGTACGTCCCCTCGGCGGGCGCGGTGCCGATTCCAGGGGCGCGCGGCGCCCGCCGGGAGCGGTCAGTGGATGATGCCGGTGCGCAGCGCGACGGCGACCATTCCGGCGCGGTCGCCGGTGCCGAGCTTGCGCGCGATGCGGGCGAGGTGGCTCTTGACGGTGAGCGCGGACAGGCCCATCGAGACGCCGATGGCCTTGTTGGACTGACCCTCCGCGACCAGCCGCAGCACCTCGACCTCCCGGCCGGAGAGCTCGCGGTAACCGCCGGGGTGGCCGGGGGCGCCGGGCGGGCGGCGGTGCATGCGGGCCGCGGCGGCGGAGCCGATGGGCGCGGCGCCGGGGCGGCCGGGCAGGCCCAGGTTGGTGCGGGTGCCGGTGACGACATAGCCCTTGACGCCTCCAGCGAGGGCGTTGCGCACGGCGCCGATGTCATCGGCGGCGGACAGGGCCAGGCCGTTGGGCCAGCCCGCGGCGCGGGTCTCGGACAGCAGGGTGAGCCCCGAGCCGTCGGGAAGGTGGACGTCGGCCACGCAGATGTCGCGCGGGTTGCCGACGCGGGGGCGCGCCTCCGCGATGGACGACGCCTCGATCACATCTCGCACGCCCAGCGCCCACAGGTGGCGGGTGACGGTGGAGCGGACGCGGGGGTCGGCGACGACGACCATGGCCGTCGGTTTGTTCGGGCGGTAGGCGAGGCTCGCAGGTTGCTCGAGGAGAACGGACACCAAGCCTCCAGGGGGGAGTGGCGGGGGGACGGTGCCGGCGTGGGGGGTGTGCCGGGGCGATCCGTATGGGAAGGGTCACAA
Source organism: Streptomyces sp. NPDC025618 (assembly GCF_055558795.1). Classification (NCBI taxonomy): domain Bacteria; kingdom Bacillati; phylum Actinomycetota; class Actinomycetes; order Kitasatosporales; family Streptomycetaceae; genus Streptomyces; species Streptomyces sp. NPDC025618. The sequence goes on from NZ_JBVHLW010000014.1 coordinate 116,253, forward strand.
GCCTCTTCGGCAGCGAAGCGTCCCGGCTTTAGGGAATGATCACGAATTGATGAGTAACAATTCGGGCAATTCGGACGGTTGGTCGATCAACGGCGCTGGTCAACGCGCCGGTCACCGACTCTGCGGATCCCGGCGCTGGGGAAGCGTCACCACCCCGGCCTCCGGGCCCCCGCCCGGCGGCAGCCCCGCGATCTGGCACAGCAGGTCGCACCAGGCGGCGAGGTGCGCCGCCGTGTCCGGCACGCCGCCGCCCGCCCCCGCGGCGGCCTGCCCCGCCGGGCCCGCGGGCGGCTCCGCGGGCGACCACGAGGCCCGGATCTCGATGCGGGTCGACGGCTCCCGCTCCCGCAGCCCTCCGAAGTAGTGCGAGCTCGCCCGGGTCACCGTCCCGCTCGGCGCCCCGTAGGGCACCCGCCGCGCCTCCAGCGCGCCCGTCAGCCACGACCAGCACACCTCCGGCAGCAGCGGGTCCGCCGCCATCTCCGGCTCCAGGTCGGCGTGCACCAGCGTGACCAGCCGGAACGTACCGCCCCACGCCTCGTGGCCCGCCGGGTCGTGCAGCAGGATCAGCCGGCCGTCCGCCAGCTCCTCGTCGTCGACGACGACCGCGGCCTCCAGTGCGTACGAGAAAGGGGCGAGCCGCTGGGGCGGCGGTGTCGCGTCCAGCTCGATCTCGGGCCGCAGGCGCACTCCTTGCAGTCCCGCGACCGCTTGCCGGAAGACGGACGGGGAGTCCTCCCCATCCGCGTCGTCCGGACCGTCCGAGAGGTGTCCCTGCGCCGCAGCCATGCCCGGAAGACTAGGCGGAAGGTGGCCCCGTTCCGGGTAGGACACCCACATGGGCGGGTCACTCGTTCGGCCCGTGCGAAGATTTGGGGCATGAGTGAGCGCAGGGAGCCCAGCCAGCCCGCCAGCCAGCAGCAGACCGGCCGCACCGCGGCGTACGACTCGGCGTTCCTGAGGGCGTGCCGACGCGAGCCGGTGCCGCACACACCGGTGTGGTTCATGCGTCAGGCGGGCCGCTCGCTGCCGGAGTACCGCAAGCTCCGCGAGGGCATCCCCATGCTGGACTCCTGCATGCGGCCCGACCTCGTCACCGAGATCACCCTCCAGCCCGTCCGGCGGCACGGCGTCGACGCCGCGATCTTCTTCAGCGACATCGTCGTCCCGCTGAAGGCCATCGGGATCGACCTGGACATCAAGCCCGGCGTCGGCCCCGTCGTCGCCGAGCCGATCCGCACCCGCGCCGACCTGGACCGGCTCCGCCCGCTCGACGCCTCTGACGTGCCGTACGTCACCGAGGCCATCGGCATGCTCACCGCCGAGCTCGGCGCCACCCCGCTCATCGGCTTCGCCGGGGCGCCCTTCACCCTGGCCAGCTATCTGGTCGAGGGCGGCCCCTCGCGCAACCACGAGCACACCAAGGCGCTCATGTACGGCGACCCCGAGCTGTGGGCCGACCTCCTGGACCGGCTCGCGGACATCACCGCCTCCTTCCTGAAGGTGCAGATCGCGGCCGGGGCCTCGGCCGTGCAGCTCTTCGACTCCTGGGTCGGCGCGCTCGCCCCCGCGGACTATCGCCGCTCCGTCATGCCCGCCTCCACCAAGGTCTTCGACGCCGTCGCCGGCCTCGGCGTGCCGCGCATCCACTTCGGTGTCGGCACGGGCGAGCTGCTCGGCCTCATGGGCGAGGCGGGCGCGGACGTCGTCGGCGTCGACTGGCGGATCCCGCTGGACGAGGCCGCCCGCCGTGCCGGCCCCGGCAAGGCGCTCCAGGGCAACCTGGACCCGGCCGTCCTCTTCGCCGGCCGCGAGGCGGTCGAGACGAAGACCCGCGAGGTCCTCCAGGCCGCGCGCGGCCTGGAAGGCCATGTCTTCAACCTGGGCCACGGCGTCCTCCCGACGACGGACCCGGACGCGCTGACCCGCCTCGTGGAGTTCGTCCACGAACAGACGGCGCGCTGACCGCTCCGCCGGACATTCCGCGAGGCGCCGCCGGTCGTCCGCGGCGCCGTCGCGGCCGGCCGCGCCCGCGCGGCGCAGCCGCACACCGGCTTCTGGCCGCGCCGCCGGACCGCGGTGGACTTCCCCCGGCCCGCTGGGCGGCACCGTACGGGCCGGGGCCGTACCGCCCCGGCCGGGCGGGCTACGCCCCCGCCTCCCGGACCGCGGCGGCCGCCTTGCGCGCCGCGACCAGCACCGGGTCCCACACCGGCGAGAACGGCGGCGCGTAGCCCAGGTCCAGCGCCGTCATCTGATCCACCGTCATCCGGGCGGTCAGGGCCACCGCCGCCACGTCCACCCGCTTCGCGGCGCCCTCCCGGCCCACGATCTGCGTGCCGAGCAGCCGCCCCGTGCCGCGCTCGGCCAGCATCTTCACGCGCATGGGCCGGGCCCCCGGGTAGTAGCCGGCGCGGCTCGTCGACTCGATCGTCGCCGTCACGAAGCGCAGGCCCACCGCCCGCGCCCCGGCCTCCAGCAGGCCCGTGCGGGCGATCTCCAGGTCGCACACCTTGCTGACGGCCGTGCCCACCACCCCGGGGAACGTGGCGTAGCCGCCGCCGATGTTGGTGCCGATGACCTGCCCGTGCTTGTTCGCGTGGGTGCCCAGCGCGATGTGCCGGGTGCGGCCGGAGACCAGGTCGAGCACCTCCACACAGTCGCCGCCCGCCCAGACGTTGCCGTGGCCCCGCACCCGCATCGCCAGGTCCGTCAGCAGCCCGCCGGACTCCCCGAGCGGCAGCCCGGCCGCCTCGGCCAGCGACGTCTCGGGGCGTACTCCCAGGCCGAGCACCACCACGTCCGCCGGGTACTCCTTCGCCGCCGTCGCGACCGCGGCCACCCGGCCGTCCGGGCCGGTGACGATGCCGGTGACCTCGGCCTCCGTCACCACCTCGATGCCCATCCCGCACATCGCCTCGTGCACCAGCGCGCCCATGTCCGGGTCGAGCGTGGCCATCGGCTGCGCGGACCGGTCGACGACGGTCACCCCGAAGCCGCGGCGCACGAGCGCCTCCGCCATCTCCACGCCGATGTACCCCGCGCCGATGACCACGGCCCGGCGGCCCTCCGCCCGGGTGAGCCCGTCGATCAGGGCGCCGCCGTCGTCCAGGGTCTGTACCCCGTACACCCCGGGGGCGTCGATCCCCTCCAGGCGCGGCCGCACCGGCCGGGCGCCCGTCGCCACGACGAGGTGGTCGAAGTGGTGCCAGCGGTCCGTGCCGCCCTCCAGGTCGCGGGCCCGCACGCGCTGCCGCGCCACGTCGATCTCGGTCACCTCGGTGCGCGTCCGCAGGTCGATGCCGCGCTCGCGGTGCTCCTCGGCCGTACGCGCGATCAGCGCGTCCGGGCCGTCGACCTCACCGCCCGCCCAGTAGGGGATGCCGCAGGCGGAGTAGGAGGTGAAGTGACCGCGCTCGAAGGCGGTGATCTCCAGCGAGCCGGCCTCCCGGTGCCGCCGGGCCCGGGAGGCGGCGGACATCCCCGCGGCGTCGCCCCCGATGACCACCATGCGCTCTGATGCGACCACGATTGTCCCCTCTCGCCGTGCCGGACGCGGCTGCGCCGATGTGCCCTCAACCGCCGGACGGGCCCGCTTCTTCCGCGGGGCCGGCGCTCGCGAACGTCAGGAAGACCGTCTCCCGCTCGCCGCTCAGGCGCACGTCGAAGCGGTACCCCCGGCGTGTCGCCGGATCCCTCGCCGCGAGGAGCGTCGCCCGGCGCTCGGCGGGCAGGCCCAGGAGCAGCCCGTCGTCCGGCGGGAAGGTGAGGTAGACCCGGGTGAACAGAGCGCGGCTCACGCCGGGCGCGAAGACGCACAGGGAGAGGAAGGGCGCGCCGCCGGGCCGCAGCGTCCGCAGGACGTAACGGCCGTCCGCGCGGGTGGGCACCCGGGCGAAGCCGGTGAAGGTGACGCCGTCGCGGTCCAGGCTGCCGGGCGCGCCCCTGAGCGAGCCGTCCGGGGCCGCCTGCCAGAACTCCAGCAGCGCGTTCGGCACGGGCGCGCCCTCGCCGTCGTGGACGTACCCGTGCACGGTGACGGTGTCCGGGTGCCCGGCGGGGGCGAGTTCACCACCGCCCGGCACCGGCAGCGCGTCGCCGAAGAAGGGGCCGATGGTCTGCGAGGGCGTGAGGGGGAGCGACATTCACCGGCTCCCTTCGGCCGGGGTGGCGGCCGGCCCGTCCAGGACGATGTCCCAGCGGTAGCCGAGCGACCACTCGGGCACGTTGAGGGCGGGGTCGTAGGCGGCGATCAGACGGGCTCTCGCCGCGGGATCGCCGACGGCGCGCCAGATCGCGTCGTGCGGCGTCAGCGGGTCGCCGGGGAAGTACATCTGCGTCACGAGGCGCTGGGTGAACGCCGTGCCGAAGAGGGAGAAGTGCACGTGCGGCGGGCGCCAGGCGTTGGTGTGGAGGTTCCAGGGATAGGCGCCGGGGCGCACGGTGGTGAAGTGGTAGCGGCCGTCGTCGTCGGTGAGGCAGCGGCCCGCGCCGGTGAAGTTCGGGTCGAGGGGCGCGGCGTGCTGATCGGTGCGGTGGGCGTAGCGGCCCGCCGCGTTCGCCTGCCACACCTCCACCAACTGGCCGCGCACCGGACGGCCGTCGCGGTCCAGGACCCGGCCGGAGAGGGTGATGCGCTCGCCGAGCGGCTCGCCGCGGTGCCGCCGGGTCAGGTCGTGATCCAGCGGGCCGACATCGGCCCGCCCGAAGACGGGGCCGGTCAGCTCGACGGCGCCGGGCGCGACGACGGGCACGGGAGGCAGGGCGGGCTGCCGTGCCGGCATGCCCCGGTAGGGGACGGAGTCGCCCGCGGGCGCGCCGTTCGCGCGGTCCACGGCGGGGAGGGCGGATATGCGACGGCTCAGCTGTTCCTGGAGGGGTTCCGATGCCATGGGCGACCCCTACCCCGGCGCCCCCACGGGTCATCCCCGGCCGCCCGGCGCGGGCCGTCGGTGCGTGATTCCCGGCCAGGGCCCGGCTCAGCGTTCGAGGACCAGCGCCTGCCCCTGCCCCACCCCGATGCACAGCGCCGCCAGCCCCACGCCCGTACCCGCCGCGGCCAGCTGATGCGCGACCGACCCCACCAGCCGGGCCCCCGAGCACCCCAGAGGATGGCCGATCGCGATCGCCCCGCCGCGCGGGTTGACCACCTCCGGATCGAGCTCCGGCCACTCGGCGAAGCAGCCCAGCACCTGTGCCGCGTACGCCTCGTTCAGCTCGAAGTGCGTGACGTCGGCGAACGTGCGGCCGGCCTTGGCCAGGACGCGCCGCACCGCCTCGACCGGACCGAGGCCGTACAGATCCGGCTCGATGCCGGTGACGGCGGAGGCCCGCACCCGCGCCAGCGGCTCCCGGCCCGTCGCCCGCAGCCCCTCCTCGTCGCACAGCAGCAGCGCGGCCGCGCCGTCGTTCAGCGGCGAGGAGTTGCCCGCGGTGACCGTGCCGTTCTCCTTGCGGAACGCCGGCTTGAGGCGGGCGAGGGCCTCGGCGGAGGTGTTGTCCCGGATGGTCTCGTCGCGCGGCAGCACGACCTCCGGCAGCGGCACGACCTCGGCGTCGTACGCGCCCTCCTTCCACGCCCGCGCCGCCTTCCGGTGGCTGGCGAGCGCGAAGGCGTCCTGCCGCTCCCGGCTGATGCCGTGCTTGTCGGCGATCAGCTCGGCGCCCTCGCCCAGCGGCGTCGTCCACCGCCGAGGCATGGCCGGATTGGTCATCCGCCAGCCCAGCGTCGTGGAGAACATCTCCTGGTGGGCCGCGGGAAAGGCCCGTTCGGGCTTCGGCAGGACGTAGGGGGCCCGGCTCATCGACTCGACGCCGCCCGCGACCACCACCGACGCGTCCCCGAGCGCGATCGCGCGGTACGCGTGCACCACCGCCTCGAGGCCGGAGGCGCACAGCCGGTTGACCGTCACGCCGGGCACCGAGACCGGCAGCCCGGCCAGCAGCACCGCCATGCGGGCCACGTCGCGGTTCTCCTCACCGGCGCCGTTGGCGTTGCCGAGCACCACGTCGTCGATACGGGCCGGGTCCAGGCCGGGCGACCGGCCGGCCACGGCCCCGACGACGTGCGCCGCGAGGTCGTCGGGGCGCACGGCCGACAGCGCGCCGCCGTACTTGCCCACCGGGGTGCGCACGGCGTCCACGACGAACACATCCCGGACCCGGTCGTTCATGCCTGCTCCTCGGCGCTCCCAGGGGCGTTCGCCCAGTGAACTTTCGTTCATAATCGAACCCATGCCGAGTCTCGGGCCGCCGCCACCCGCTGTCAACGGCCTCGAACCGATCACCACCGCTCCCGGCGCGGGCCCGCTGGTGCGCGGGCTCGCGGTGCTGCGTGCCCTCGCCGGGCACGAGGCCACGGCCCGGGTGCGCCCGGCCGACATCGCCCGCGCGACCGGCCTCTCCCGCTCCGTCGTCGACCGCGTCCTCGCCACGCTCGGGCACCTCGGCCACGTACGGTCCGACGGCCGTGACGTCGGCCTCGCCGTGGGGCTGATGGAGCTCGGCAACGCCTATCTGACGGCGAGCGGTGTCCCCGCCGCGCTCGGCCCGCACATCGAGCGGCTGGCCGCCGAGCTGGACGAGCCCGTCTCGGTGGGCGTGGCCGACGCGGGGGACGTCCGTGTGGTCGCCCACCACGGACGGCGGCGGGCCGTCTCCCTCACCCTCCGGGTCGGCGACCTCCTCCCCGGCGACCGCTGCGCGGCCGGTGCCCTCCTCGCCCGGCCGGACCCGGCCGACTGGGCCGTGGACGACCAGGGCACCGAACCCGGCCTGGTCGCCGTGGCCGTGCCCGTCCGCGCCCCCTCCGGTCACCCGGCCTGTGCCGTCACCGTCACCAGCCACACCAGCAGGCACTCCGCGCACTCGCTGGAGGAAGCGGCCCTGCCCCGACTGCGGGCCGCGCTCCCCGCGCTGGAGGCGGCCCTCGCGGCGCCGCCCGGCCCCCGGCTCCCGGCCGCGCCCGCCGAGGACCCCTCGCCCGCCGCCAAGCGCGAACTCGGCAGCGCCTACCTCCAGTCGCTCGCGCGCGGCCTCGCCGTCCTGCGGGCGTTCGGCACCGTGAGCGACGCGCCCCACCGGGGCGCCACCCTCGCCGAGCTCGCCCGCGCCACCGGGCTCCCGCGCGCCACCGCCCGCCGCGCGCTCCTCACCCTCACCGCGCTCGGCTACGTCGCCGCGGAAGACGGCCGCTTTTGGCCGCTCCCGCGCGTCCTGGCACTCGGCCACGCGCCGCTCACCGCGCTCACGTTCACCGAACTCGTCCACCCCCACCTGCGCGAACTCGTCGAGCGCGTCGGCGAGTCGGCGTCCATGGCGGTGCTCGACGGGGACGACATCCGCTACGTCGCCCGTCTCCCCACCGTGCGCATCATGAGCGTCGACATCACCATCGGCACGCGCTTCCCCGCACACGCCACCTCCATGGGCCGGGTGCTGCTCGCCGGATCGGGACGGGACGGGACGGGCGCGGCGGCACGGCCTCTGACCCCCTACACCGTGACGTCCCCCGCCGAGCTCGCCGGAATCCTCGCCGAGGTGGCGCGCGAGGGATACGCGCTCGTCGACCAGGAGCTGGAGGAGGGGCTGCGCTCGATCGCCGTACCGGTCGAGGACGCCCACGGCCGCGTCGTCGCCGCGCTCAACGTCGCCACCCACGCCTCCCGTGGCACCGCCGACGGCCTCCGCCGCGACGTCCTGCCCGCCCTGCGCGAGGCCGCGGCCCGCATCGGGGCGGACCTGCGCACGGCCACCGTCCACCGCGCGCTCCCCATCGGCTGACCGGGCACCCGGCGCCGCAGGGGCGTTTGAGAGAGTGGGGGCATGAGCGACATTCCCAGGCAGCGCCCCGGTCGTCACGTGGTGGTCATCGGCGGCGGGATCTCCGGGCTGGCGGCGGCCCACCGGCTGGTGACGGGCGGCGCGCGGGTCACGCTGCTGGAGGCGTCCGGGCGGCTCGGCGGCAAGCTCCACGCCGGTGAGATCGCCGGGGTCCCGGTGGACCTGGGCGCCGAGTCGATGCTGGCCCGGCGGCCGGAGGCGGTCGAACTGGCCCGCGCGGTCGGCCTCGCGGAGCGCCTCCAGCCCCCGGCCACCGCCACCGCCGGCATCTGGACGCGCGGCAGCCTGCGGCCGATGCCCAAGGGCCACATGATGGGCGTGCCCGGCGACCTCGCCCCGCTCGCCGCCTCCGGGGTCCTCTCCGAGGAGGGCCTCGCCCGGGTGGCCCGCGACACCGAACTGCCGCCCACCGAGGTCGGCGAGGACGTCGCCATCGGCGCGTACATCGCGGACCGCATGGGCCGCGAGGTCGTCGACCGGCTGGTGGAGCCGCTGCTCGGCGGCGTCTACGCGGGCGACCCGTACCGCATCTCGATGCGCGCCGCCGTGCCGCAGCTCTTCGAACTCGCCCGCACTCACCGGTCGTTGACCGACGGCGTGCGCGAGGCCCAGCGGCGGGCCGCCGCGCGGCAGCGGACCGGGCCGGTCTTCATGGGCATCGACGGCGGCATCGGGCGGCTGCCGCTCGCGGTCGCCGACGCGGTGCGCGCGGCGGGCGGCGAGATCCGCACGGACGCCCCCGTGACCGCGATCGGCCGCGGCGCCGACGGCTGGTGGGTCGCCCTGGGCGCCGGGCGGCTGACGGCCGACGCGGTCGTCGTCGCCACCCCGGCGGGCGCCGCGGCCCGCCTCCTGGACGGCACGGCGGGCGCCGCGGCGGCGGAGCTCGCGACCGTGGAGTACGCCTCGATGGCCCTGGTCACCATGGCCTTCCGCCGCTCCGACACCGCCGGACTGCCCCAGGGCAGCGGCTTCCTCGTGCCGCCGGTCGACGGCCGGAAGATCAAGGCGTCCACCTTCGCGAGCAACAAGTGGGGCTGGATCGCGGACGCCGGCCCGGACACCTTTGTGCTGCGCACCTCGATCGGGCGGTTCGGGGACGAGGCCGACCTGGAGCGCGAGGACGCCGAGCTGGTCGCGATGTCGCTGAAGGACCTCGGTGACGCGGTCGGCCTGGCGGCGGCCCCGCTGGAGACCCGCGTCGACCGGTGGACCGGCGGCCTGCCGCAGTACCCCGTCGGGCACCTCGGCCGCGTCGCCCGGATCCGTGATCACGTGGGCGCCGTGCCGGGCCTGCGGGTGTGCGGCGCCGCCTACGACGGGGTCGGCATCCCGGCCTGCGTGTCCAGCGCGCACCGGGCCGCCGACGAGATCCTGGCGGCCCTGACCCCCCTGGTCCCGGGCGCCGGAAGCGGCGAGTGACAATAGGGACATGACTGACGCCCCTGAGAAGATCCAGAACGCCGGCAAGAAGGCGAAGGACCTCAACGAGGTCATCCGCTACACCCTCTGGTCCGTGTTCAAGCTCCGCGACGTCCTGCCCCAGGACCGCTCCGGCTACGCCGACGAGGTGGAGGAGCTGTTCGCGCAGCTCGCCGAGAAGGACGTCACCGTGCGTGGCACGTACGACCTCTCGGGCCTGCGGGCCGACGCCGACGTGATGATCTGGTGGCACTCCGAGACCTCGGACGCCCTCCAGGACGCGTACAACCGCTTCCGCCGCACGAAGTTCGGCCGCACCCTGGAGCCGGTGTGGTCGAACATGGCGCTGCACCGCCCGGCGGAGTTCAACAAGTCGCACATCCCGGCGTTCCTCGCCGACGAGACGCCGCGCGACTACGTCAGCGTCTACCCCTTCGTCCGCAGCTACGACTGGTACCTGCTGCCCGACGAGGACCGCCGCCGCATGCTCGCGGACCACGGCAAGATGGCGCGCGGCTACCCCGACGTCCGGGCCAACACGGTGGCGTCCTTCTCGCTGGGCGACTACGAGTGGATCCTCGCCTTCGAGGCGAACGACCTCTACCGCATCGTCGACCTCATGCGCCACCTGCGCGCCTCCGAGGCCCGCATGCACGTCCGCGAAGAGGTCCCGTTCTACACGGGCCGCCGCAAGGCGGTCGCGGAGCTCGTCGCCGGCCTGGCGTAACGCGGGCCGGGCGGGCCTCGCGGCCCGCCCGGTTCCCCGGCCTAGCCGGCCAGGCCGGGCGCCGTCTTCGCGCCCGTCGTCGCCGCCGGCTCCTGGCGGGGTCCGCAGGAGGCGTGCCGGCCCGGCACCTGGCCGGTGAGCAGGTAGCGCTCCACGTGCCGGTTGACGCACGCGTTCGGCCCGTACGCGATCCCGTGCGTGCCCGCGCCCCGCTCGGTCACCAGGGACGAGCCCGGCAGCCTCCGGTGCAGCTCCACCGCGCCCTCGTACGGCGTCGCGGCGTCCCGCTCGGCGGCCAGCAGCAGCGTCGGCGGCAGCGCGCGCGGCGCCGCCCCGACGTCGATGGGGCGCTGCCGGTGCGCGGTCCAGAAGGCGCACGGCAGGTTCATCCAGGCGTTCTGCCAGGTCTCGAACGGCGCCCGGCGGGCGAGCCGGGTGTTGTCCCGGTCCCACACCGACCAGGAGCGCGGCCAGGCCGCGTCGTTGCACTCGACGGCGGTGTAGACGGCGTTGGAGTTCTCGCTCGCCCGCGCGGCCGCCGGGTCGGGCGTCGCGAGGGTGCGCAACGCCCGGTCGTCACCGCGCAGATACGCCGACAGCGCGTCCGCGCTCCGGGCCCAGTGGCTGTCGCTGTAGCCGACCTGGAGGAAGGCCGAGTGCAGCTCGCCGGGGCCGACCTTGCCGCCGGCGGCCCGCCGGGCGAGCCGCTGCCGGGCCCGCTCGTAGGCCGCGGCCACCTGCTGCGGCGTGCGCCCCAGGTGATAGACCGCGTCGTGCTTGGCCACCCAGCGGCGCCAGTCGCCCCAGCGCCGCTCGAAGGCGGCGGACTGGGTGAGGTTGCTGTCGTACCAGATCTTGCTCCGGGTGGGGTCGACCACGCTGTCGAAGACCATCCGGCGCGCGTGACCGGGGAAGAGCGTGGCGTAGAGCGCGCCGAAGTACGTGCCGTACGACGCCCCCATGTAGTTGAGCTTCTTCTCGCCGAGCGCCGCGCGCAGGACGTCCAGGTCACGGGCGTTGTTGAGGCTGTTGTAGTACGGCAGGTCCTGCCCGGCCCGGCGGGCGCAGCCCCGCGCGTACGCCCTGGCCTCGGCGATCCGCTGTCGTTTGAACGCGGCCGTGGGGTGCTCCTCGGCCGGGCTGGGAGCCTTGGTGAAGCTCGCCGGGTCGGCGCAGGACAGCGGTGCCGAGCGGGCGACGCCGCGGGGCGCGTAGCCCACGAAGTCGTAGGCCCTGGCCGTGCTCTGCCACTGCTTGACGGCGGTGAGCAGCGGGAAGAACATGCCGGACCCGCCCGGCCCGCCGGGGTTGTAGAGGAGCGCGCCCTGGTGCTGGGAGCGGGTGCCCAGCGAGCGGGCGCGGCTGACGGTGATGCCGATGTGCTTGCCGCCGGGCCGGGCGTAGTCCAGGGGGACGGAGACGATGCCGCACTGCACGGGCGCGGGCAGCTGCTCGGAGGCGGGGCAGGCGCCGAAGCGGATGCCCTTCGCGGCGGCCTGCCGGGCGGCGAGCTCCACCCCGCGGGCCTCGGCGCGGCCGCCCGGCGGCCACGCCTCGCCGGGGCCGTGGGCCGGCGCGGGGGCCGCGGTGAGCGCGGTGAGGACCAGGGATCCGAGGGCTCCGTACAAGGCTGCTGATCTCACTGGCCATCCCTTCGCGGTGCTAATCCGACAAAAGGGATAATTGATTCGGTGGTGGGTGAAGTACAGCACCCACGCCCGGTGTCGGGCGCATTGGGCACGATGGGCTCAGCGGCGGCCGCCGTCCCGACGGCCCGTCAGTAACGGTGGTCGCGCAGGGTTTCGGCGAGGGCGGAGCGCAGCTCGGGGTCGGTGAGCGTCTTGCGGCCCTTGATGGCGAGCGCGGTGAGCAGGCCCGTGTCGTCGCCCGCGGCACCGGCCGCCGCGCGGGAGGGGAGCAGCCTCCGGCGGGGCAGCCCGCCGGAGAGGTGGCCCAGCAGCTCCTGCCCCGCGGGCGAGGCCCAGCTCGTATAGGGGTGGATCTCGATCCGGGCGATCGCGAGGCAGGCGCCCGTGAGCAGCAGCGGGAGCGAGAACCAGGCCGCCACCTGCCCCTGGTCCGCCCCCGGCGCGGCCAGCAGCACCGCCGTCGCGCCGGTCACCAGGATCAGCAGGCAGGCCCCGCGGACCTGCCGCACCGCCGCGGACATGTGCGTACGGGCCGGGGCGGGCACCGCGAGCCCGGCGGCGGTCAGCCGGTCGGCCAGCGCCCGCACGGCGTCGGCGGCGGCGTGCGCGACGCGCACCTCGGGCACCGGCGACTGGCCCTCCGGCCCTATGGCGGTGATCACCGAGCGCTCCAGCTCGTCACGGCCCACCGGGTCGACGACCGTCGCCCAGCCGGTGCGGGCCAGCAGCAGCCGGCGCTGCCGGCCCATCGTGACCAGCGCGAGGTCGGTGACCCGGCCCGGGCCGCCGGCGAGGAACGCCGCCTCGTAGAGCGTCAGCGTCCGCGGCCGGACGCCGCCCGGGGCGGGCTCCGGGGCCTGCCCGGCGGCGGCCGCGGCCAGACAGAGGCGGCCGCAGGTGAGGAAGGCGGCGGCCCAGGCGACGAGCAGGAGGAGGACCCACATACAGGATGTGTACTCGACCGTCCCGTGATCCCGCCATCGGTCGGACCGGCATCCGGACGGCTGTTCCGCCCGGATGCGGCCCACATCGCCGCCGGAACGCTCAGCCGCAGCGGCGGCCGGAGTTGATGCAGCGCACGGCCGTCGCCATGAGGCCGCGCGGCATCACGTTCTCGAAGTCGGCGTGGTCGGTGACCGGTTTGCGCAGCTCCTCGGGGAAGCTGTCGACCGCGAACACCGGGCCCGGCGGCACGCTGTAGGTCAGCGTCATCCGCAGCTGCGGCACGGGCGTGCGGCCGCGCGGGCAGCGGCCCGTCGCGGCGTCCGGGAAGCCGATGTGCGAGCGGTGGCCGGCGCTGTCGGTGTTCCTGCCGTCCCAGCAGCTGGGGAAGTCCAGCACCCGCATGACCCGGCTGCCGGACGGGCACAGCGGATACCGGTCCGTGAAGGCGCGGTCGGTGAAGCCCGTGCACGTCCACCGCGCGCGGGCGTTCGCCGTCCCGTTCGTGAGGGCCTTCGCGTCGCCGGTGATCACCCGCAGCGCGTCGGGCATCGCGGTGACGCGGGCGGCCGGATTGCCGCGGAAGGTGAGCGCGACGCTGTCGGCGGTGAGGACGCGCCCGGGGTTGGCCCGGTCGGCCGCCCCGCGCCCCTCGGCGCGCCGGGAAAGGACGCGCAGGACGGGCCAGAAGTACGCCGACTTGTCGCCCTGCGAGCACGTGGTGCCCGCCGCGCGCAGCGAGTCGTCGGTGGAGAAGGCGTCGGTCGAGCGGTTGCCGACGTAGTCGTGCAGGTGGTGGGCGCCGTTGGTGACGCCCGGCGTGACGATGAAGTTGTCGGGGTTGCGGTGGCCGTTCTCGTTGCGCCCGCAGCGGGTGGTGAAGGAGCCGGTGGAGGCGTCCGGCCCGCTCCGCGGGTCGCGGGGGCCGGGCCGCGCGGCGCGGATGTCGGCGAAGTCCGCGGCGGCCGGGCCCGCGTGGGCGTGGCCGCCGTCGGGTGACGCCGCGCCGGACGAGGGGTCGGGGTGGGCGGAGGCGCTGCCCGTGACGGCGACGAAGGTGCCGGCCGAGCCGAGCAGCGCGAGTAACGCGATGAGGACGAGGTGCTTGGCGCCGAGCCGGCGCCGGTGACGTACGGGCATGGGAACTCATTTCTCCGAGGGCTGGGGGGATGAGGGGGTCGCGGGGGTCGGGGAGATCGCGGAGGGCATGGTGGTGCCGGGGGAGGGCTCGGACCGGGTGGCGGCCGGCGGGAGCGGGAAGGCGCTCGGCGCGCGGATGCCCGACGGGACCGCGGTCGGCGGGGGCGGCTGCCGGAGCTTCGTGCCGGCCGCGATGCCGTCGAAGTCGACCAGGCCCGTGTCCTCCAGCACCTTCATGTGGTCGAGGACCGTGGTGTTCGCGTCGTCGGCGAGCTCCCGCACCGCCGCGTTGCGGGTGGTGGCCCGCACCTGGGCGACGACCGTGAAGACCGTGCCGTGCGCGAGCCGCAGGATGTTGGTGAACTCCCGGTCGTAACGGCCGCCCCGCGCCGCCGCGAGCCGGGTCAGCCACTGCCGCTGCTGGGCGCTGGGCTGGCTCGGCAGCTCCAGGCCCAGCCGGGCCGCGACGTCGCGGACGTGCCGGTCGAGCGCGGTGTGGCCCTCGACGAGATGCTCGCCCGCCCGCCGCACGGCGTCCGTGGTGCCACGCTCCTCGGCCTGCTGCCCGGCGGGCAGCTCCCACAGCCCGGCCTGCCGGACGCGGTCGACGAAGTCGCGGTCGAGCGCGGACAGTGGCCCGTACGGCGTGGCCACGGACCCCGCGGTGAGGTCGACGGCCCCGGTGCCGGTGCGGTCGCGGTAGGACCAGAGCGGGAAGAGCAGCGCGGCGAGGGTCGCCGTGAGCGCGGTGACGACCAGGCCGGTGCCGGTGAACGATCGCATGATGCCTCCTCGTGCGGCACCGCACCGTAGGCCCTGCGCGCTGATCGGCACGGGACTTCCGCGAACCCGGCCGCCGGGGGCCGCCCCCGAACCGGGGCCTGGCCTGGACCTTCACCCGCTTCCCGGGATCCGGGCCGCACATGTGGTCTGCGTCACTGCGGGGGCAAGGCCGCCCGTGGCGGGTGGGGCCGTTGGTACGTTGACCTGTTCCGCGCCCTGCTCGCCCGCGGCCCCGGGCACTGGTGAGGCCCCGCGATCGGGGGGATGTCGCGGGGCCTCACCGCTTCAAACGGACGGCCGATCGGGTTGGTTCCCCCGCATCTGCGGCAATATGGCGGGTGGGGGGTGGTGGTCGTGCGTGAGCGGCCGGACGGGAAGACGAGCGCCAACGGGAAGGCATACGACCCGGAGCGGTTGTTCCTGCCCCCGGACGACGACCTCGCCCCCAACCGGCCCGGCGAGACGCTCCGCGCCCGGCTCGACGCCTCCGGCACCGGCCGCGTGGCCCTGGCGCTCGCCCGCTGCCTCGGCCGGCGCCCGGCCGAGGACGGCTGGCGGCGCGCGCTCGCGGCCGAACAGACCGTGGGCACGGCCCTGGACGAGCTGACGGCGGGCGGCTGGGACGTGGTCCACTCGATCGTCCTGCCCGGCGACGCCGTCATAGCGCACCTCCTCATCGGCCCCGGCGGGGTCTTCGGCGTCGCCTCCAAGGCCGCGTCCAAGGCCCGCGTCCGGGTGGGCGAGACCTCGGTCCGCAGCTCCCGCGAACGCCACCCGCTCCCGTACGTCCGCGAGATCCGGCACGACTGCGCGCGGGCCTCGCTCGTCCTGACCAAGGGCTGCGGCTTCCTCGTCCAGGTGCGGCCGGTCCTGGTGTTCGTGGGAGCCGAGCGCGTGGAGGTGGACCCGTCGCTGGAGGACGTCCTGGTGCTGGAGGCCCCGGCGGCGGCCACGCTCGGCGCCGGCGGCGGGGCGCTGCACCCCCGCCGCGCCGACCGCGTCCACACGGTGGCCCGCAACCGCCGCGTCTGGCTGTGGGCGTGAGAGTCACCGCCCGGGTGAATCCTCGGCCTCTTTCGGGGCGCGCGGTGCGGTGACCCGCCGCGGGCGGGCGCCCCGGTGCCAGCATGGCCAGGACGTGCGCGCTCGAACCGTCCGCCTGCCATAGGGAGCCGTCGCAGTGCCAGAACCGGGCCCTGACCACCCTCGAACGCCCGAGGGCCGCGGCGGCGGTGGGGCGGGGGCGACGCTGCGGCGGGTGAGACGGGGTGACGCGGGCCTGCCGCTTCCCGTGACCGGGCACGGCGCTGACGCGGGAGCGATGTCGCCCCCCGGGCAACCGGCGACGAGATCCGCCGGCTGCGCCGAATGCCTGCCGTCTCTTGTGGCCGGGCGTCCGGCCGCCGGGTGCGCCGCTGGTGTGGGGGAGGCGCCGTCAGAGGTGGACGCCGCCGGGTGCGATGCGAGCCCGCGGGCTCTCGTGGCCGGGTGTCCGGTCGTCGGGCCCGCGCCTGGCTCCGGTAGCGGGCGCGCCGCCGATGTGGGGGAGACGCCGTCGGCGACGACAACTGCCGGACGCGACACAGGCTCGCCGCCTCCCGCAGCCGGATGCGGCGTTGATGCGGGAGCGATGTCGACCGGCGTGAGACCGGCGACGGGTGCCGCCGGGTGCGATGCCAGCCCGCCCCTCCCAGCCTCCGGGAGCCCGGCTCTCAAGTCCGCGCCCAGCCGCGGGAGTTGCCCGGCCATCACCCCCGCCCCCGGCGTCCCGTCGCGGAATTCGCGGAAGCGGCGTCTGACCGGCCTGGTCTTCGCCGCCGTCGCCGTGCTCGCCGTCGCCGCGCCGTCGGCCGCCCGCCCGGTGCGGCCCCCCGTCCTCATCGAGATCTCGCCCGGCGCCTGCGGCACCGCCTGGCCCCGTCCCCGCCCCGGCGACCAGACCTTCGTCCTGCACAACATCTCCGGCGCCGCGACCGAGGCCCGCCTCGTGGACCGTACCGGCGCCGTCCACGCCGAGGCCGAGGACCTCGCTCCCGGTACGCACCGGGCGTTGCGCGCCCGGCTCGGGCCCGGTGCGTACGCCTTCGTCTGCCTGCCCGACGACGCGGACGCCGTCACCGGCCCCACCGTGCGGATCGCCGGGCCCGCGCGGGGGAGCGGCGGCGGGCCCGCGGCCGTCCCCGTCACGAGCGAGGACCTGATCCCGGCCGCCCAGGACTACCAGCGGTGGGTGAGCGAGCGGATGGCCGGGCTCGTGACCGCCACGGACGCCCTGCGGGCCGCCGTCGAGCGCGGCGACCGGGCCGCCGCCCGCGCGGCCTGGCTGCCGGCCCACCTCGACTACGCGCGGCTGGGCGGCGCGTACGGCGCCTTCGGCGACGCGGGCCGCGCGGTCGACCGCACCGCCGCCGGACTCCCGGGCGGCGTGCGCGACCCGGAGTTCACCGGCTTCCACCGCGTCGAGCACGGCCTGTGGCACGGCGAGCGCGGCCCCGCCCTGCGCCGCGCCGCGCGCCGCCTCGCCACCGACGTCCGCGCGCTGCGCGACACCTGGGACCGGACGCGCATGGACCCCGCCGAACTCGGCCTGCGCGCCCACGAGATCCTGGAGGACACCCTGGAGCACGAGCTGACCGGCCGCACCGACCACGGCAGCGGCACGAACCTCGCCACCGCACGCGCCGGCCTCGACGGCACCCGCGCCGTCCTCGACCGCCTCCGGCCGCTCCTGCGCGGCCGCCACCCCGGTCTCGCCGGTCTGGACCGGCACCTGGCCCGCGCCGCCGCCCTGCTGGACCGCCAGGGACCCCGTCCCGGCCACCCCCGCTGGACCCCGCTCGCCCGGCTCTCCCGCGCCGACCGCGAGCGCGTCGACGCCGCCGTCGCCGACCTCGTGGAACGCCTGGCCCCCGTCGCGACCCTCTGCGAACCCCGGAGGGCACCATGATGTGGCCACCGCGGCCACCGCGGCGCGGCCTCCTGCGGGGAGCCGCCCTGGGGCTCGGCGGGGCGATGGCCGGGAGCGTGCTCGAACGGGGCGGCGGCCCGAGGCGGTTCCCGGCCGGTGCCGCCGCCGGTGCCGCGCCCCCCGAGCCGTACGCCGGCTTCCACGGCACCCACCAGGCGGCCGTGCTCACCCCGCCCGCCCGGAGCACCGCCTTCGTCGCCTTCGACGTCACCGCCGAAGGCCGGGGCGAGCTCACCGACCTGCTGCGTACGCTCACCGCGCGCGCCCGCTTCCTGACGGCCGGCGGCACCCCGCCCCCGGTCGGCATCACCGGCCCGCCCTCCGACTCCGGGCTCCTCGGCCCGAGCGTGCCCGCCGACGGCGGGCTCCGGGTGACCGTGGCCGTCGGCTCCTCGCTCTTCGACGACCGCTTCGGGCTGTCCGGCAGCGCACCGCGCCGGCTGCGGGCCATGCCGGCGTTCCCGGACGACGACCTCGACCCCGCCTGGTGCCACGGCGACCTCAGCGTCCAGCTCTGCGCCGACAGCACCGACACCGTCCTGCACGCCCTGCGGGACCTGACCCGGCACACGCGCGGCGCCCTCCAGATTCGCTGGCGGACCGACGGCTTCACCGCCCCGCCCCGCCCCTCCGGCACCCCCCGCAACCTCTTCGGCTTCAAGGACGGCACCGCCAGCCCCGACCCCCGCGACACCCGCCTGATGGACCGGCTCGTGTGGACCGGCGCGCACAGTGGCGAGCCCCGCTGGGCGACCGGCGGCAGCTATCAGGTGGTGCGCCTGATCCGGATGCTGGTCGAGTTCTGGGACCGCGTCTCCCTCACCGAGCAGCAGCGGATCCTCGGCCGCGACCGCGACACCGGCGCCCCGCTGGACGGCGACCGGGAGTCGGACGCGCCGCGCTACGCCCTCGATCCCAAGGGCGACGTGATCCCGCTGGACAGCCACATCCGGCTGGCCGGCCCGCGCACCCCCGAGGCGGAGCCCCGGCGCATCCTGCGCCGCTCCTACAACTACGACCGGGGGACGGACCGCAACGGCAACCTCGACATGGGGCTGCTCTTCTGCTGCTACCAGCAGGACCCGGAGCGGCAGTTCGCCGCCGTGCAGCGGAGCCTGGCGGGCGAGCCGCTGACCGACTACGTCACCCCGTTCGGCGGCGGCTATTTCTTCGCGCTGCCCGGGGTGCGCGACGGCGCGGACTTCTACGGCCGCGCCTTGATGGACGAGAGTGGGACCGCACATGCTCCGTAACGCCCATGACGGCACAGTCACCCGCTGCCCCGGCCTCGTCGCCGCGCTCGGCGCCGCCGCGCTGGCCATGGCACCGGCCACCCCCTCGCGGGCGGCGGACACCGCCTCGCCCGTCGAGCACCTGGTGGTCGTCTTCGACGAGAACGTCTCCTTCGACCACTACTTCGCCACCTACCCCAAGGCGGCCAACACCGACGGCACCCGCTTCACCCCCGCCGGTGACACACCCCGCGTGGACAACCTGCGCACCGCGGGCCTGCTCGCGAAGAACCCCAACCAGTACCCCCCGAAGCGGCTCGGCCCGCGGCAGGCGATGACCTGCGACCAGAACCACTCCTACAGCCCCGAGCAGTACGCGGCCGCCGCCGGAAGGGCCGACCGCTACGTCCAGGACACCGACTCCGGCAAGTGCTCGGGCAAGCTCTACGGCGAGCCCGGCCTCGTCATGGACTACTACGACGGCAACACCGTCACCGCGCTGTGGAACTACGCCCAGCACTTCAGCATGAGCGACCGCTCCTTCGGTACCACCTACGGCCCGTCCACGCCCGGCGCGATCAACCTCGTCTCCGGCCAGACCCATGGGGTGGTCTCGATGGACCCCGCGTCCGGCACCGAGCACCCGCGGCGCACGCCGAAGCCCGACCCGTACGCCGTGGCCTCGCCCGGCGCCGACGGCGTCGGCACGCTCATCAACGACCCGGACCCGGCGTACGACGACTGCTCGGGCAACGACCACACCGGCCGCGGCGCCCTGGCCGCCCTCCAGGGGCCCAACATCGGCGACCGGCTCGGCGAGGAGGGCGTGTCCTGGGGCTGGTTCCAGGGCGGCTTCCGGCCGAGCACCGCCTGGGACGGCCGCCGCGGCCACTACGCGAAGTGCTCCGGCAGCACCCACACCAACGCCGGCGGCGCGCGGGTCGTCGACTACAGCCCGCACCACGAGCCGTTCCAGTACTACGCGTCGACGGCGAACCCGCACCACCTGCCGCCGCGCTCCGTCGCCGAGATCGGCCACGACGGGCCGGCCAACCATCAGTACGACCTGGCCGACTTCGACGCCGCCCTGCGCGCCGGACGGCTGCCCGCGGTGAGCTTCCTGAAGGCCCCGGCCTACCAGGACGGCCACGCCGGATACTCCGGCCCCCTCGACGAGCAGCACTTCCTGGTGGAGTGGATCAACAAGATCCAGAGCGCGCCGGAGTGGCGGAACACCGCCGTGGTGATCGCCTACGACGACTCCGACGGCTGGTACGACCACGCCTACGCCAAGCCCCTGAACGGCTCCCTCGACCGTGGCAAGGGCCCCAGGGGGCGCGCCGTCGACGGTCCGGCCTGCCGGAAGGGGCCCGCCCCCGCCGGGGGCTTCGCCGACCGCTGCGGGCCTGGCCCCCGGCAGCCGCTGCTGGTGATCTCGCCGTACAGCAAGGTCAACACCGTCGACCACACGCCGACCGAGCAGACCTCGGTGCTGAGGTTCGTGGAGTGGAACTGGCACACCGCCCCCATCGGCGGCGCGTCCTTCGACAGCCGGGCCGGGTCGCTGCTCAACCTCTTCGACTTCGCGCACCCGCACGAGCGGCGGGTGCTGCTCGACAAGGACGGCTCGGTGCGCACGGAGGACGCGGCGATGACGCCGGTGACGGCGGCGGGGGAGCCGGGCCCGCAGGCCGCCGCCGCGCCGGCCGAGCCGGCGCCGGGATCAGGGGCGCCGATCGGCGTGGTGCTGGGGGCGGCCGTCGCCGCCGCGGGCGTGACGGGGGTCCTGCTGCGCCGGCGCAGGCGCGGCTGAGGGGTCAGCGCACGGCGGGGAAGGAGCTCGTGAAGAGCGAGCGCAGCAGCGCCTCGTCGGAGGGCGGCAGCTCCGCCACGAAGCGCGTCAGCACGGCCTCGCGGTCGGCGAGGCCGTCCAGGACCCTGCGCATGCGCCGCGCCGCGAGCCCGGCCTCGTCGGCCACCGGGGCATAGGCGTAGGCCCGCCCCCGCGGCGTGCGCGAGAGCACCTCCTTGCCGTGCAGCCGGGACAGGATCGTCACCACCGTGCTGTACGTCAGCTCACCGGCCAGCCGGCTCTGGACCTCGCGGGGGGTCAGCGGCCCCTCGGCGCGCTGCAACGCGGCGAGCACCTCGCCCTCCAGCGCTCCGTTCGCGCGGCGGCGGCCGCGGTGCACCACGGAGGTCGGTGTGGCTGTTTCCATGCGGGTGGCGTTTCCTTCTGCTGTTCCCGGACCGGGGGGGGGGGGGGGGGGGGGGGGGGGGGGGGGGGGGGGGGGGGGGGGGGGGGGGGGGGGGGGGGGGGGGGGGGGGGGGGGGGGGGGAGCACCCCTCCCCCCCCCCCCCCCCCCCCCCCCCCTCCCTCCCCCCCCCCCCCCCCCCCCCCCCCCCCCCCCCCCCCCGGCCCAAGATCCACTGCTTTTACAAGGGTGTAGAAACGTTACGGTACCCGAACAGGTCGCCTGTTTCGGAATCCACGGACATCCTTCGTGCCTCCGGCGCCCGACAGGTCGTAGGGTCAAGCGGTGTTCGAACGACGAAAAGGGGCGCACGCCCGGAACCACGCCGCCCCGTCCCGCCGGAGGCGCGCCGCCCCCCGCAAGCGCAGGCTGCGTCCGGCCTACCCGCGCCCGGGGCGGCAGGGCTTCCGGCGCTGGGTGCCGTCGTGGCGCCAGAGCCTGGGGCTCCTCCTCTCCGCCGGAGGGCTGCTCACCGCTCTCGTGGCGATCATGTACATCCGCACCGACATACCCGCCGACCTCAACGCCTTCGCCACCCAGCAGGACAACGTCTACTACTGGGCCGACGGCACCGAGATGGCCCGCACCGGCGAGGTCAACCGGCAGGACACCGATCTGCGGAAGATCCCCGAGCAGGTGCGGTGGGCCGCGCTCGCGGCGGAGAACGAGACCTTCTACTCCGACAGCGGCATCTCCGTGAGCGGGATGACGCGCGCGGTCTCCAAGATGGTGACGGGCGGCAGCACCCAGGGCGGATCCACGATCACCCAGCAGTACGTCAAGAACGCCTATCTCAACCAGCGGCAGACCTTCTCCCGCAAGCTCACCGAGATGTTCATCGCCATCAAGCTGGACAACAGGATGTCCAAGGACGACATCCTGGAGGGCTACCTCAACACCAGCTGGTTCGGCCGCGGCACCTACGGCATCCAGCGGGCCGCGCACGCCTACTACGGCAAGGACGTCTCCCAGCTCAACGCGAGCGAGGGGGCCTTCCTCGCCTCGCTGCTCAAGGGCGCCGGGCTCTACGACCCGTCGCTGGGCGCCAAGAACCACGCGCGCGCCGTCGACCGCTGGAAGTGGATCCTCGACCGGATGGTCACCATCGGCAAGCTCTCCAAGGAGGAGCGGGCCCGCTACACCACCTTCCCCGAGCCGCAGGCCCCGCCGAAGCCCGTCGGGCTGACCGGGCAGACCGGCTATCTCGTGGAGACGGCGCGGGCGTACGTCAGCGCCCATACCGAGGTCAGCGACCACGACTTCGACCTCGGCGGCTACCAGATCCGCACCACCTTCGAGAAGCCGAAGGTGGACGCGCTCGACAAGGCCGTCCAGCAGGTGACGGGCAAGCTCGACCCGGAGAAGCGGGACGCCGACAAAGACGTGCGCATCGGCGCGGCCTCGGTCACCACCGACGGGCGCGTCGTGGCCCTGCACGGCGGCCCGGGCTATCTCCAGCAGGGGTTCAACGACGCCAACTCCTCCGTCGTCCCCGCGGGCACCGCCTTCACGCCCTTCGTCTACGCGGCCGCGCTCGGCGACGGCATCCAGCGCGAACGCGGCAAGCCCCGCACCCCGGTCTCCCCCTCCACCGTCTACGACGGCGACAACCAGGTGAGCCTCATGACCCCGGAAGGCCCCTACTGGGACCGCTCCGGAAAGATCGTCAAGAGCACGAACGACGGGGGCAGGTCATGGGGGAAGATCAGCCTGCGGGACGCCGTCGCCCAGTCCGTCAACGCCCCGATGATGCAGCTGGGCATGGACGTGGGCCTGGACCGCGTCGGCAGCACCGCGGTGCGGACCGGCCTGCTCGCCGACAGCCTCGGCACCAAGGTGCCCGCCTTCTCGCTGGGCAACACCACGCCCAGCGCCATCCGGATGGCAGGCGCGTACGGCACGTTCGCCGCCGGGGGCATGCACAGCGAGCCCTACTCCGTGGACAAGCTGAGCCGCAACGGCAACCCCGTGACCGTGGAGAAGCCGACGGCCGAGCGGGTGCTGCCGCAGCGCGTCGCGGCGGCCGTGGACGACGCGCTGCACGACGCCGTCAGCAAGGGCAGCGCGAGCGCGGCCGGGGCGGTCGCCCCCGGCTCGGCGGGCAAGACCGGCACGGAGGCGGCGAACAAGTCGGCCTGGTACGTCGGTTACCAGGGCAAGCTCTCGACCGCCGTCTCGCTCTGCCGCATCGACCCGAAGACGCAGGAGCTGCTCCCGCTGGACGGGCTCGGCGGCGCCGCGAAGTCCGCGGTCGGCAGCACCTACCCGATCGACATCTGGTCGGCGTACACCAAGGCGCAGAAGGGCTGAGACACGGTGCGGGGGGGGGGGGGGGGGGGGGGGGGGGGGGGGGGGGGGGGGGGGGGGGGGGGGGGGGGGGCGGACGCCAGCGCCCTGTGTTGCGGGGT
>NZ_JBVHLW010000015.1:0-134343 GCF_055558795.1 Streptomyces sp. NPDC025618
CCCCCCCCCCCCCCCCCCCCCCCCCCCCCCCCCCCCCCCCCCCCCCCCCCCCCCCCCCCCCCCCCCCCCCCCCCCCCCCCCCCCCCCCCCGCGTCCGCGCCGGAAGCCTCAGCCCAGGACGCGCCGCAGATACGCGTTGCCGAACACACCCTCCGGGTCCAGCCGGTCGCGCAGCGCGGTGAACTCCCCGAAGAGCGGATAGACCCCGGCCAGATACGCCGCGTCGCGGCTGTGCAGCTTGCCCCAGTGCGGGCGCCCGCCGTGCGCCGTCATGATCCGCTCCGCCAGCGCGAAATACGCGTGGTGCGGCGTGCCGCGGTACATGTGCACGGCCACATAGGCCGTGTCCCGCCCGTACGCCGTCGACAGCGGAATGTCGTCCGCCGGAGCGGTGCGTACCTCCACGGGGAAGCTGATCCGCAGCCGGGAGCGCTCGATCGTCGCGCGCAGCTCGCGCAGCGCCGCAACGGCGGCCCCGCGCGGCAGGGCGTACTCCATCTCCAGGAAGCGGACCCGCCGGGGGCTGGTGAAGACCTTGTAGGCGACGTCGGTGTACGTGCGGGCCGACAGGGCGCGGCCGGCGAGCCGGGCGATGCCGGGGACCGCGGCGGGCGCGGCGCGGCCCACGGAGCACACGGCCTGGAAGAGGCCGTTGGCTATCAGCTCGTCCTCGACCCAGGCGGCGGCGCGGCCGGGCGGTGCTGCGGGGCCCGCGCTGCGGTTGTTGCGTTTGGTGGTGCAGTGGGGCGTGTGGGGGAACCAGTAGAACTCGAAGTGCTCGTTCTCGGCGACGAGCTGATCGAACCCCGTGGTGACCCGGTCGAAGGTCATCGGCTCCTCCCGGGCCCGCAGGAGGAACTCCGGCTCCACCGCGAAGGTGATCGCGGTGATCACCCCCAGCGCGCCGAGACCCAGCCGGGCAGCCGTGAAGACCTCCGGGTGCTCACGCGGTGAGCAGGTGAGCACCGAGCCGTCCGCCGTCACCAGCTCCAGGCCCCGCACCTGGGCGGCGAGCGAGGCGGAGTCGCGGCCCGTGCCGTGGGTGCCGGTGCTGACCGCGCCCGAGGCGGTCTGCTCCATGATGTCGCCCATGTTGGCCAGCGACAGGCCGTGCGCGGACAGCGCCGTGTTCAGCTGCCGGAGCGTGGTCCCGGCGGCCACGGTCACGGTCCCCGCCGCCCGGTCGACCGCCCGCAGCCCGGTCAGCCGCTCCGGGCGGATCAGCAGTCCTTCCGTGGCGGCCACCGCGGTGAAGGAGTGGCCGGTGCCGGCCGCCTTGACCTTCAGGCCGTCCGAGGCGGCCCGTGCCACCGCCTCGGCGAGCTCCGCGGTGCTCGCCGGTGCCACGGTCCGCGCGGGGCGGGCGGTGACGTTCCCCGCCCAGTTACGCCACGCGCCCCTTGTCCCGGCCGTCGTACTGCTCTTGGTTCCGGTCGTTCTCGTCATGTGCGTCGGACCCTCCCCTTGCCTGCGGCGCGGGTCCCCCCGGCCGCTGCGGCGCCGGCGTGCGGAGCCGGCGGTAGCCGAGGAACGCCACCGCGGCCGAGAGCGCACCCGCCACCACGCACACCACGTACCCCGCCCTCGCCCCGGCGTCGTCGACGACCCAGCCGGCGGCCGACGAACCCAGCGCCACCCCGACCGCGAGCCCGGTGCTCGTCCAGGTCATGCCCTCGGTCAGCTTCGCGCGCGGTACGTGCTGTTCGACGAGGGCCATCGTCGTCACCATGGTCGGCGCGATGAACAGGCCCGCGACGAAGAGCGCCACGGCCAGGAGCGGCAGGCTCCCGACCAGTTGGAGGGGGATCATACTCACGGCCATCGCGCAGACGCCCAGCAGCCAGCGGCGGGCCGGCTCGCCCTTGAGGCGCAGCAGTCCGAAGACGACGCCGGCCAGGCAGGAGCCCAGCGCGTAGACCGAGAGCACCAGGCTCGCCGCCGCCTTGTGGCCCTGCTCCTCGGCGAAGGCGACGGTCACCACGTCGATCGTCCCGAAGATCGCGCCCGTGGCCACGAACGTCACCACCAGCACCTGGAGCCCGGGGGAGCGCAGCGCCGAGCCGCCGTGGTGCTGCTCGCGGGGGTGCGGCACGGGCTCGGTGGAGCGCTGCGCGGTCAGCCAGAGGACGCCCACGGCCAGGAACACGGCGGCCAGCAGCGGGCCCGCCTCGGGGAACCACGCCGTGGACAGGCCGATCGAGAGGATCGGGCCGAAGATGAAGCACACCTCGTCGACCACGGACTCGAAGGAGTACGCGGTGTGCAGCTCGCGGCTGCCGCTGTGGATCGCCGCCCAGCGGGCCCGCACCATCGAGCCCACGCTGGGCACGCAGCCCGCGGCGGCCGCGAAGACGAAGAGCGTCCAGTCGGGCCAGCGCTGCTGCGCGCTGAGCAGCAGCCCCGCGACGGCGACCACGCAGACCAGCGTCGCCGGGCGCAGCACCCGGCGCTGCCCGTGCCGGTCGACGAGCCGGGATATCTGTGGGCCGACGACGGCCGCCGAGATGGCCAGGGTCGCGGAGAGCGCGCCCGCCAGCCCGTACCGGCCGGTCAGCTGGGACACCATCGTCACGATGCCGATACCCATCATCGACAGCGGCATCCGGCCGAGGAACCCGGCGGCGGAGAAGCTTCTGGAGCCGGGGGCGGCGAATATTTCGCGGTAAGGACTGGGCAAGGGAGCCGCCAGGGGATCAGGGGGTGAACCGAGAAGGTTGACAGTGGATGAGGGTGCCGGTAAGGGATGTAAGTGGCCGATACAGCTTACGTGCGTACGGGTGCGCGGTGCACGGCCATTTCCTGCCTGTCAGTGGCGGGTGGCAGGATCGGACCATGTCGGATCAGCCAGCAGACCAGCGAGCAACAGCCCCGTACGACGCCCTGTTGCTGCTCTCCTTCGGCGGCCCCGAAGGCCCGGACGACGTCGTCCCGTTCCTGGAGAACGTCACCCGGGGCCGCGGGATCCCCCGCGAGCGGCTCAAGGAGGTCGGGCAGCACTACTTCCTCTTCGGCGGCGTCAGCCCGATCAACGACCAGAACCGCGAGCTGCTGGCCGCGCTGCGCGAGGAGTTCGCCGACCACGGCATCGACCTGCCGGTTCACTGGGGCAACCGCAACTGGGCCCCGTATCTGACCGACACCCTGCGCGAGATGGCCGCCGCGGGGCACCGCCGGGTACTGACGCTCGCCACCAGCGCCTACGCCTCGTACTCCGGCTGCCGGCAGTACCGCGAGAATCTCGCCGACGCCCTGGCCGCCCTGGAGGCCGAGGGGATCACGCCGCCGCGCGTGGACAAGCTGCGGCACTACTTCAACCACCCCGGCTTCGTCCGGCCCATGGCCGACGCGACCCTCGCGGCGCTCGCCGCTCTCCCCGAGGACGTCCGGGCGGGCGCACACCTCGCCTTCACCACGCACTCCATCCCCACGGCGGCGGCGGACACCTCCGGGCCCGTCGAGGGCCACGGTGACGGCGGCGCCTACGTCGCCCAGCACCTCGAGGTCGCCCGGCTGGTCGCCGACGCGGTCCGCGAGGAGACCGGTGTCGAGCACCCCTGGCGGCTCGTCTACCAGTCCCGCAGCGGCGCCCCGCACGTCCCCTGGCTCGAACCCGACATCTGCGACCACCTGGAGACCCTGCACGGCGCGGGCGCCGAGGCGGTCGTGATGGTCCCGATCGGCTTCGTCTCGGACCACATGGAGGTCAAGTACGACCTCGACACCGAGGCCACCGCCAAGGCCGCCGAGCTCGGCCTGCCGGTCGCCCGCGCGGCCACCGTCGGCGCGGACCCGCGCTTCGCGGCCGCCGTCCGCGAGCTGGTGCTGGAGCGCGCGGCGACCGAGCGCGGCCTCGACCCGCGGCGCTGCGCGCTCGGTGCGCTCGGCCCCTCCCACGACCTCTGTCCCGTCGGCTGCTGCCCGGCCCGCGCCCCCCGCCCGGCCGCCGCCGGAGCCGACAGCCCGTACGCGTAAGGAGCACTGTGAGCGACACCCTGAAGGACGAACTCCTGGCCGTGGCCCTGGAGGCCGCGGAGCGGGCCGGTGCCCTGCTCAGGGACGGCCGCCCGGCCGACCTGGGCGTCGCCGCGACCAAGACCAGCCCCATCGACGTCGTCACCGAGATGGACATCGCCGCCGAGAAGCTGATCACCGGCTTCCTCGCCGAGCGGCGCCCCGCCGACGGGGTGCTCGGCGAGGAGGGCGCCAGCAGCGCGGGCACCAGCGGGGTGCGCTGGGTCGTCGACCCGGTCGACGGCACGGTCAACTATCTCTACGGGCTGCCCTCCTGGGCCGTGTCGATAGCCGCCGAGATCGACGGCGAGGCGGTCGTCGGCGTGGTCGCGGCACCCGTCCGGGGCGAGACCTACAGCGCGGTGCGTGGCCGCGGTGCCTTCCTGGGCGGCAGGCGGCTCGCCGTCCGCCCCGCACCGTCCCTGGACCAGGCCCTGATCGGCACCGGCTTCGGCTATCTCACCGCCCGCCGGGCCGCCCAGGCGGAGGTCCTGCGCGGCCTGCTCCCGGAGGTCCGCGACATCCGGCGCGGCGGGTCCGCGGCCATCGACCTGTGCGACGTGGCCTGCGGCCGGCTGGACGGCTACTACGAGCGGGGGCTCAACCCCTGGGACTACGCGGCCGGGGCCCTGATCGCCCGCGAGGCGGGCGCCCTCACCGGCGGCCGGCCCGGCGAGGCGGCGTCCACGGAGCTGACGGTGGCGGCACCACCGGCGCTCTTCGAGCGGCTCCAGGGGCGCCTGGAGGACCTGGGCGCCTGGCACGACTGAGCGCTCCGCCGGAAACACGGTGAGGTGCCGTCGGTCGTCCGCGGCGCCGTCGTGGCCGGTCGCGCCCACGCGGCGGTGCCGCACATCGACGCCTCCCCGTGCCCCTTCAGGGCGCTGCCGAACCGCGGTGGACTCCACTCGACCTGCTCGGGCGGCGCCCCGGAGGCCAGGGGCGTCTGGGGCGGCGGTGGAACGGCCGACGGCGACCGCGCCGCCTGCGGTCCGGAGCCCCCGCAGGAGGCCCCAGGACACTCCAGGAGACACCGGAACGCCCCCGCACCGGCAAGGTGCGAGGGCGTTCGGTGCGTGGATCGGCCAGTGGCGGCTGCCGTCAGGCGGCGCTCACTTCGACGCCGTGCTCCGCCGCGAGGCGGTGCAGGTCCTCCAGCGCCGCCTGTTCCACCTCGGCGAGGAATTCGTCGCCCGACCTGCGGGCCTGGTCCAGGTCGGACCGGGTGCTCTCTATGCGCTGCAGAATGCCAGCGGTGAACGCGTCCATAGTGCTGCGCCCCCTCCAGGGTCGGCTCGGCGGCACGGGGGTGTGCCTGGGGGTCACCCCCGGCGGGGACCGGGGGAGAAACGATCACACCCTGCCCCTTCGGACGCGGCCGATCGTGACGTGCCGCTGCTCGGGCGTGATCGCGGGTGTGCAGTCGTCTTCCCCATCGCCGTCCGCGGGGAAACCTGCGGCCGCCCGGCAATCCGGAACCACGCCGGTGCCACACGTCCTGCCACGGCCGCCCCCGGCGCCCCTTACAGCCGGTTTACCGGCGTAGGAGGCAGGATGGACACACCCGCCGAAGAACCGACATGCCTGCCCTGACCAAGGGCGCCAAGGGAAGGATCAACGCCGTGCGCGTACTCGTCGTCGAGGACGAGCAACTGCTCGCCGATGCCGTCGCCACCGGATTGCGCCGGGAGGCCATGGCCGTCGACGTCGTGTACGACGGAGCGGCCGCGCTCGAGCGCGTCGCCGTCAACGACTACGACGTCATCGTCCTCGACCGCGACCTTCCCCTCGTCCACGGCGACGACGTGTGCCGCAAGGTCGTCGAGCTCGGCATGCCCACCCGCGTCCTGATGCTGACCGCCTCCGGCGACGTCAGCGACCGCGTGGAGGGCCTGGAGATCGGCGCCGACGACTATCTGCCCAAGCCCTTCGCCTTCAGCGAGCTCACCGCACGCGTGCGTGCCCTCGGCCGCCGTACGACGGTGGCGCTGCCGCCCGTCCTGGAGCGGGCCGGCATCAAGCTGGACCCCAACCGCCGCGAGGTCTTCCGCGAGGGCCGGGAGGTGCAGCTGGCGCCCAAGGAGTTCGCGGTGCTGGAGGTGCTCATGCGCAGCGAGGGAGCGGTCGTCTCGGCCGAGCAGCTCCTGGAGAAGGCGTGGGACGAGAACACCGACCCCTTCACCAACGTCGTCCGCGTCACGGTCATGACGCTCCGCCGCAAGCTCGGGGAGCCCGCGGTGATCATCACCGTGCCCGGCTCCGGATACCGGATCTGACGCCCGATGCCCGGCACCCCCACACCGCCCGCGGCCCCGCAGACCCCGCCGAAGCCCAGCTGGGACCCCCGCCAGCCCGTCGTACGGCCGTTCCCCTGGCTGCGCCCGACCATCCGGATACGCCTCACCCTGCTCTACGGCGGGATGTTCCTGATGGCCGGCGTGCTCCTGCTGACGATCATCTACCTGCTGGCGGCCCACGCGCTGGACTCCGGCAGCGCGCCGTTGATCAAGCTGATCAACGGCAGCCAGGTCACCGTGCCCGACTCCAGCCTGTGCCCCGACCTGCGCCCCGGCCTCACCGCCGACGAGGCGAACAACATCTTGAGCACGTGCACGAGTCACCAGCGTGCCCTCGCCCTCGACAGCCTCCTCAAGCGCTCCCTCCTGGCCCTCCTCGGCCTCGCCGTGATCGCCTTCGCCTTCGGCTACGCCATGGCGGGCCGGGTCCTCTCGCCGCTCGGCAAGATGACGCGTACGGCCCGCCGGGTCGCCGCCACGGACCTCTCCCGGCGGATCGAACTGGGCGGCCCGGAGGACGAGTTGAAGGAGCTCTCGGACACCTTCGACGAGATGCTCGACCGGCTGGAGCGGGCGTTCACCGCGCAACAGCGCTTCGTCGCCAACGCCTCGCACGAGCTGCGCACGCCGCTCGCGATCAACCGCACCCTGCTGGAGGTCCACCTCTCGGACCCGGGGGCGTCCCCCGAGCTCCAGCAGCTCGGCAAGACCCTGCTGGCCACCAACGAGCGCAGTGAGCAGCTCGTGGAGGGCCTGCTGCTGCTCGCGCGCAGCGACAACGAGATCGTGGACCGCAAGCCCGTCGACCTCGCGGAGGTGGCCTCCCAGGCCATCGACCAGACGCGCGCGGAGGCCCAGGCCAAGGGCGTGGAGCTGCGCGGCACCCGGCAGCCCGCGGTGGTGCAGGGCAACGGCGTGCTCCTGGAGCGCATCGCGCTCAACCTCGTGCAGAACGCCGTGCGCTACAACGCGGCCGACGGCTGGGTCGAGGTCACCACCGAGGCCCAGCCGGGCCAGGCGGTGCTGGTCGTGGAGAACACCGGCCCCATCGTCCCGGCGTACGAGCTGGACAACATCTTCGAGCCGTTCCGCCGCCTGCGCACCGAGCGGACCGGCAGCGACAAGGGTGTGGGCCTCGGACTGTCGATCGTCCGCTCCGTCGCCCGCGCGCACGGCGGCAGGATCACCGCCGTGCCGCGCGACGGGGGTGGGTTGATCATGAGAGTGGTACTTCCGACCTGAGAATTTCTGCGAGAATAGGGCGGCCGAAGGTTCGCTTTGGGCGGAATTTTCATGGTCCGCCCCCAGCCGGGGGCGTGTGTGATCGCTCACATGCGCAAACTTCCGGCCATCCACTCTCCGTGATCATCAGGGCCGACGGAACGCCGGGAAAATGGGGGTTTCCGGGGGTCCTGATCACGGGAAGTACACGTGATGGCGTATCCACATGCGGCATCCGGACCGTGTACGGTCCCGTTCGCCATCCATCCCCATCACCTCTTCAGGTGTGCGGTTGGGTGTCGATTGAGTAACAGACCTTGATGTGAGGCAAAATCTCCGCCTCGGGTCGGGCACAAGTCCGGCCTCTCACGCGTTACGTGCGCTGGAGACACCGCAGACACCCAGAGGGGGAGAGCGACATGGCAACGGATTACGACACCCCACGCAAGACCGACGATGACGTCAATGAGGACAGCATCGAGGAGCTGAAGGCCCGGCGGAACGACAAGTCCGCTTCAACGGTCGACGTCGACGACTTCGAGGCCGCGGAGGGCCTGGAGCTGCCCGGCGCGGACCTCTCCAACGAGGAGCTGTCCGTCCGGGTCCTGCCGCGGCAGGCCGACGAGTTCACCTGCATGAGCTGCTTCCTCGTGCACCACCGCAGCCAGCTGGCCCGCGAGAAGAACGGTCAGCCGATCTGCCGCGACTGCGAGTGAGGAGCGGGTCTGCGTGGCAGGCTCGATCCCGTTTCGCAAGCGGCGCTCCCAGCGGTCCGAACCGACCACCGGACCTGAGGGCGACGCCGCACGGCAGGAGGGTGCCGATGACGCCGACGTCACCGTCGGCGCCGTGGACATCACCCCTGCCGCCGGGGCCGGCACAGACGTCGAGCGGGGCCGCACGGCCTCGCTCGCCGCGGCTGTCGGCCGTGGCGCCAGGAAGGGCGGCCGGGGGGCGAGGGCGGGACTGACCGCCGTGGCCGACCGGATCATCGCGAACGCCCCGCGCGTCCCGGTGCGCGATCTCGCGACCCTGCGCGAGCAGTTCCCGGGCCTCGGCCCGGAGGAGCTCGCGGACAAACTGGTCGCGGGCGCCGCGCACGGCACGTCCACCGTGGGCGCCGGCGTCGGCGCCGCGGCCATGCTGCCGGTCCCGCCGGCGATGCCCGCCGAGCTGGCGGCCGAGATCGTCGGTGTCGCCGCGGTGGAGTTCAAGCTCATCGCCGAGCTGCACGAGGTCTACGGCCTGCGGGCCCCCGGCACCGTGCGCCAGCGCGCGGTCGCCTATCTCGGGGCGTGGGCCGAGGAGCGCGGCATCGACGTCACCTCGCCCCTGACCGTCAACGCGGCCCTAGGCGGCCAGCTGCGGCGCGAGCTGCGCCAGCAGGTCCTCAAGCGCACCTTCCGCAATCTGCCCAACCTCACGCCGTTCATGATCGGCGCGACCGTGGGCGCGGTCATGAACCGCCGCGACACCAAGAGGCTCGCCGAGAAGGTCCGCAAGGACCTGCGCACCCGCCAGGTCCCCTGGGACGCCCTCCTGCCGGAGCCCGGCTCCCCCTGAGCACCCTAGGCGCGCGCGCCCGCCAGGGCCGCCGCCAGGCGCTCGGGGGAGCGGGTGGAGAGGTAGACGTACGGCGTGGGGTCCGCGGGGTCGGTGATCTCGACGCGCACCGCCGTGGGGACGTAGCCGCGCAGCAGCATGAAGGCGCGGGTGTCGGCCTTGTGCGTGCGCCAGGCGCGGGCCTCCTCCGCGTCCAGGACCTCCGGCGTACCCAGCGCCGCCACCGGGATCCGCGCGTCACCGGCGACGAGGGCGTCGCCCACGACGCGGATGCGCACCGAGCCGTAGGAGCTGACCGCGACGGACGCCAGCGCCGCTCCGCCGACGAGCCCGCCCAGCATCGGGACGGTGCCCAGCGGCAGCAGAATCAGCGCCATGGCGACCCCGATGAGCACCGCGATGAACCACCAGGATCGGGGCGCGGTCAGGCGTTCTTCGTAAGGCTGCATGGGACCAAGCCTGCCACGGACGGGACCGGGCCCTGCTCCCGCGGGTAAGGTCAGCCCCTGTGAGTGGACGAACGACTACGCCGAAGCTGCCGCCCGGGGCCGAGCCACCGGTGCGGCACGCGGACGCGCCCGCGCCCGGGGAGATCATCGGGGCGCACTACGAATACTGCTTCGGCTGCGGCGGAGGCGTCCCGCACGGTCTGCACGTCGAGGTGCGCGCCGGTGAGGGCGTGAGCGTCACCGCGGAGTTCCGCGTCAAGGAGGCGCACCAGGGCGCCCCCGGCCTCGCGCACGGCGGTGTGCTGGCCACGGCGCTCGACGAGACGCTGGGCTCGCTGGGCTGGCTGCTGCGGGTGATCGCGGTGACCGGACGGCTGGAGACGGACTACGTACGGCCCGTGCCCGTGGACACCGTGCTGCACCTGGCGGCCGAGGTCCGCGCCGTGCACGGCCGTAAGATCTACGCCACGGCCACCGGCCGGATCGGCGGCCCGGAGGGCCCCGTCGCGGTCCAGGCGGAAGCGGTGTTCATCGAGGTCAAGGTCGACCACTTCATCGAGAACGGCCGGGCCACCGAGATCCAGGCCGCCCTGGCCGACCCCGACCAGGTGAAGGTCGCGCGAGCTTTTGAGGTGAACCCGTGAGCCGTATGCCGCTGGATGTGCTGATCCGCAGGGTCGACCCGGAGGTGCCCGTCCCCTCCTACGGCCACCCCGGCGACGCCGGCTGCGACCTGGTCACCACCGAGGCCGCCGAGCTGGCGCCGGGGGAGCGGCTGGTGCTGCCCACCGGGGTCGCCATCGCGCTGCCCGACGGTTACGCCGCCTTCGTGCACCCGCGTTCGGGTCTCGCAGCCAGGTGCGGGGTCTCCATGGTGAATGCCCCGGGGACCATCGATGCCGGGTACCGTGGAGAGATCAAGGTGATTGTGGTCAATCTGGACCCGCGCGAGACCGTGCGGTTCGAGAGGTTCGACCGGATCGCCCAATTGGTTGTCCAGCAGGTCGAGAAGGTCCGCTTCCACGAGGTGGCGGAGCTTCCAGGCTCGGCACGGGCCGAAGGGGGCTTCGGGTCCACCGGTGGCCACGCTGCCGTGGGGTATGGATTCGCTTCGGTCGCAAGCGACCGGGAAGGACAGTGACGTGTTCGGTCGTCGCCGCAAGCGCGGGGAGGACGCCGTCGACCAGGTCGACGACGTGACCTCCGAGGAGTTGGCTGAGGACTCCCTCTCCAACGCGTCCGCAGAGGACATCGCGGCCGAGAGCCGGCTCCGGCTGGAGCCGGAGCCGCGCCCCGACGGGCCGTGGGACCTCTCCGAGGTCCGCGACCCCGCGGAGGGCCGCGTGGACCTGGGCGGACTGTTCGTGCCCGGGGTCGAGGGCATGGAGCTGAGGGTCGAGGTCGCCGGTGACGCCATCGTCGCCGCGACGGTGGTGCTGCGCGACAGCGCCGTGCAGCTCCAGGCGTTCGCCGCCCCCAAGCGCGAGGGCATCTGGCACGAGGTGCGGGAGGAGATCGCCTCCGGCATCACCCAGCAGGGCGGCGTCGTGGACGAGGTCCAGGGCCCGCTGGGCTGGGAGCTGCGGGCCCAGGTGCCGGTCGCGCTGCCGGACGGCACCCAGGGCGTCCAGCTCGTCCGCTTCGTGGGCTGTGACGGCCCGCGCTGGTTCCTGCGCGGTGTCATCTCGGGCCAGGGTGCGGTGCAGCCGCAGACCGCCGGGCTGCTGGAGCAGATCTTCCAGGACACCGTCGTCGTGCGCGGCGAGTCCCCGATGGCGCCCCGCGACCCGATCGTGCTGAAGCTGCCGGACGACGCGCAGATGGTCGCCGAGGGCCTCCAGCAGCAGGACGAGGACGGCGCCTCGCGCTTCGCCGGCGGTGTGGACCGCCTGGAGCGCGGCCCGGAGATCTCCGAGGTGCGCTGAAAACCGCTCGTCAAACGGCTGGATTACGCCGTTCCGCTGGGCCGCAACCCCGATTCGGGGTTGCGGCCCAGCGGCGTTTTAGCAGGTCAGGGCGGTGCGCGTATGGAATCCGTCAAGGGGGCGCTAATGGCCGTATGAGAGGCGTCAACGGGGCGCTCGCACCGTGACAACAGAGGTTTGCTTTGGGAGTCCGTTCATATCCGAACTCTCTAGGAGCACACGATGGCCGACGTGGCCTTCGTCGTCACCACGATCGCGGTCTTCGCGCTGGTGGCTCTCGTCGCCAAGGGGGTGACGAAGCTGTGACCGTCGAGAACATCGTCGGCCTGGTCGTGGCCGTCGCCCTGCTGGGCTACCTGATCCTCGCCCTCGTTTTCCCGGAGAGGTTCTAGCAAAGATATGAGCCCCGTCCTTTCCGGAGTCCTCCAGCTCACCGCGCTCGTCGCGGCGCTGGCGCTGGTCCACCGCCCGCTGGGCGACTACATGGCCCGTGCCTACAGCTCCGAGAAGCACCTGCGCGTCGAGAAGTGGATCTACCGCTCGATCGGCGCCAACCCCGACGCCGAGATGCGCTGGCCCGCCTACCTGCGCGGCATCCTCGCCTTCTCCGCGGCGAGCCTGCTCTTCCTGTACCTGATCCAGCGGATCCAGGGCGTCCTGCCGCACTCGCTCTCCCTCGGCTTCACCGCGATCAGCCCGGACCAGGCGTTCAACACCGCCGCCTCGTTCGTCGCCAACACCAACTGGCAGTCGTACTCGGGCGAGCAGGCCATGGGCCACGCCGTCCAGACCCTCGGCCTCGCCGTCCAGAACTTCGTCTCGGCCGCCGTCGGCATGGCCGTCGCCGTCGCGCTCGTACGGGGCTTCGCCCGCTCCCGCACCGGCGAGCTGGGCAACTTCTGGTCCGACCTGGTGCGCGGCACGGTCCGCATCCTGCTCCCGGTCTCCGTGATCGCCGCGGTCGTGCTCGTCGCCTGCGGCGCGATCCAGAACTTCGCGGGCATCCACGACATCGGGCAGCTCGCCGGCGGCACCCAGCAGGTCAACGGCGGCGCCGTGGCCTCGCAGGAGGCCATCAAGGAGCTCGGCACCAACGGCGGTGGCTACTTCAACGCCAACTCCGCCCACCCGTTC
Source organism: Streptomyces sp. NPDC025618 (assembly GCF_055558795.1). Classification (NCBI taxonomy): domain Bacteria; kingdom Bacillati; phylum Actinomycetota; class Actinomycetes; order Kitasatosporales; family Streptomycetaceae; genus Streptomyces; species Streptomyces sp. NPDC025618. The sequence goes on from NZ_JBVHLW010000015.1 coordinate 12,601, forward strand.
GAGAACCCCAATGCCTTCACCAACCTCTTCGAGATCTTCCTGATCCTCGTCATCCCCTTCTCGCTGACGCGCACCTTCGGCAAGCTCGTGGGCAACGTCAAGCAGGGCTACGCGATCCTCGCCACCATGGGCCTGATCTGGCTCGGCTTCACCGCGCTGATGATGTGGACCGAGTTCCACCACGGCGGCGCGGCACTCCAGGCCGCGGGCGGCGCGCTGGAGGGCAAGGAGCAGCGCTTCGGCATCGGCAGTACGTCGATCTTCGCGACCTCCACCACCCTGACCTCGACCGGCGCGGTGGACGGCTTCCACTCGTCCTTCACCGGCTTCGGCGGCGGCATCGCGCTGCTCGGCATGATGCTCGGCGAGATCGCGCCCGGCGGCGTCGGCTCCGGCCTCTACGGCATGCTCGTCATGGCGATCATCGCGGTCTTCATCGCGGGCCTGATGGTCGGCCGTACGCCCGAGTACCTCGGGAAGAAGATCGGCACCCGCGAGATCAAGCTCGCGGCCTGCTACATCCTCATCACCCCGACGCTGGTGCTGGGCTTCACGGCCCTGTCCATGGCGCTGGCGACGCCGCCGCACTCGATGCTCAACGTCGCGGGCAACTCCGTGGACGGCAGCGGGGCGCACGGCTTCTCGGAGGTCCTCTACGCCTTCACCTCCGGCGCCAACAACAACGGCTCGGCCTTCGGCGGCCTGAACGCCAACACGCAGTGGTACAACACCACGATCGGCCTCGCGATGCTCCTCGGGCGCTTCCTGCCGATGGTCTTCGTCCTGGCGCTGGCCGGCTCGCTGGCCGAGCAGACGCCCGTGCCCGAGACCGCGGGCACCCTGCGCACCGAGAAGCCGCTCTTCGCCGGCCTCCTCGTGGGCGCGATCCTGATCATCACCGGCTTGACCTACTTCCCGGCACTGGCCCTTGGCCCGATGGCGGAGGGACTCTCATGAGCACGACCACCCCTGTCCGTACCGCCCCCGAAGGGCCCGGGGAGGAGCGTCCGCACGGCTCCGAGGAGGCCGGCCGCGTCTCCGGCGGTCTCTTCGACCCGGCGCAGCTGCTGAAGTCGCTGCCGGACGCGTTCCGCAAGCTCGACCCCCGGGTGATGGTGAAGTCCCCGGTGATGTTCGTGGTCGAGGTCGGCTCGGTGGTCACCACCGGGCTGGCGCTCAAGGACCCGGGCGCCTGGTTCGGCTGGGCGATCACCATCTGGCTGTGGCTGACCGTCATCTTCGCCAACCTCGCCGAGGCCGTCGCCGAGGGGCGCGGCAAGGCGCAGGCGGACACCCTGCGCAAGGCCAAGACCGACACCGTCGCGCGCCGGCTGACCGGCGGCACGGAGGAGTCGGTGCCCGGCACCGACCTGCGCGTGGGAGACCTCGTCGTCTGCGAGGCCGGAGACATCATCCCCGGCGACGGCGATGTCGTCGAAGGTGTCGCGAGCGTCGACGAGTCCGCGATCACGGGCGAGTCGGCGCCGGTCATCCGCGAGTCCGGCGGCGACCGCTCGGCCGTCACCGGCGGCACGAAGGTGCTCTCCGACCGCATCGTCGTGAAGATCATGACGAAGCCGGGCGAGACCTTCATCGACCGGATGATCAACCTGGTCGAGGGCGCGGCGCGGCAGAAGACGCCGAACGAGATCGCGCTGAACATCCTGCTGGCCTCGCTCACGATCGTCTTCTTGCTGGCCGTCGTCACGCTCCAGCCGTTCGCGATCTACGCCCACGCCGAGCAGTCGATGATCGTGCTCGCGGCCCTGGTGGTCTGCCTGATCCCGACCACCATCGGCGCGCTGCTCTCCGCCATCGGCATCGCGGGCATGGACCGACTGGTGCAGCGCAATGTGCTGGCGATGTCCGGGCGCGCGGTCGAGGCGGCCGGTGACATCTCCACGCTGCTGCTCGACAAGACCGGCACCATCACCTACGGCAACCGCCAGGCCGCCGAGTTCGTCCCCGTCAAGGGCACCATGGCCGCCGAGGTGGCGGACGCCGCCCAGCTCTCCTCGCTGGCCGACGAGACACCCGAGGGCCGCTCGATCGTCGTCCTCGCCAAGGAGAAGTACGGCCTGCGCGAGCGGCACGAGGGCGAGCTCGTCGGGGCGGAGTGGATCCCCTTCACGGCGCAGACCCGCATGTCGGGTGTGAACGTGACCGAGGCGGGCAGCAGCCGCAAGGTCCGCAAGGGCGCGACCGGTTCGGTCGTCGCCTGGGTGAAGGAGCAGGGCGGCACGGTCGCCGAGGACGCGACCAAGCTGACGGACGACATCTCGCAGGCCGGCGGCACGCCGCTGCTGGTCGCGGTGGAGGACGACAAGGGCGCCCGCGTCCTGGGCGTCATCCACCTCAAGGACGTCGTCAAGGAGGGCATGCGCGAGCGGTTCGACGAGCTGCGCGCGATGGGCATCAAGACCGTCATGATCACGGGCGACAACCCGCTGACGGCCAAGGCCATCGCCGAGGAGGCGGGTGTCGACGACTTCCTCGCGGAGGCCACCCCCGAGGACAAGATGGCGCTCATCAAGCGCGAGCAGGCCGGTGGCAAGCTCGTCGCGATGACGGGCGACGGCACCAACGACGCCCCCGCGCTGGCCCAGGCGGACGTGGGTGTGGCCATGAACACCGGCACCTCGGCCGCCAAGGAGGCCGGGAACATGGTGGACCTGGATTCCAACCCCACCAAGCTCATCGAGATCGTCGAGATCGGCAAGCAGCTCCTGATCACGCGCGGCGCGCTGACCACCTTCTCGATCGCCAACGACGTCGCGAAGTACTTCGCGATCATCCCCGCGATGTTCGCGGTGGCCTACCCGGGCCTGGACAAGCTCAACGTCATGAGCCTGCACAGTCCGCAGACCGCGATCCTGTCGGCCGTCATCTTCAACGCGCTGGTCATCGTGGCCCTGGTGCCGCTCGCCCTCAAGGGCGTGCGCTACCGGCCGATGAGCGCGGACAGCATGCTCCGGCGCAACCTCACCGTCTACGGACTGGGCGGCCTGATCGCCCCGTTCATCGGCATCAAGATCATCGACCTGCTCATCTCCCTCATCCCTGGCATCGGGTGACCACACCATGAACAACTCCGTACGCGGCACGGCCCGGCTGGCCGGCGCGGGCCTGCGGGCCCTGCTCGTCCTCACGGTCATCTGCGGGGTGATCTACCCCCTCGTCGTCACCGGCATCGCCCAGGCGGCCTTCCACGACAAGGCCAACGGCTCCGAGATCAAGGTGAACGGCAAGTCGGTGGGCTCCGAGCGGCTCGGCCAGTCCTACACCCTCGACGAGAAGGACAAGGCCGGCAACCCGCTGCCCGACCCGAAGTTCTTCCAGGGCCGCCCCTCGGCGGCCGGGCCCAACACCGAGAACACGCAGTACAAGCTCGTGGTGTCCGGCGCCTCCAACCTCGCCGCCGACAGCAAGGTCCTGCTGGACAGCGTCCAGCAGCGCCGCGCCGACGTCGCCGCCTTCAACGGCGTCTCCCCGGCGGCGGTCCCGACGGACGCGCTCACCGCCTCCGGCTCCGGCCTCGACCCCGACATCTCCCCGGCCTACGCACGCCTCCAGGCGGAGCGGGTCGCCAAGGCCAACCACCTCCCGGCCGACCAGGTCCGCAAGCTCGTCGACGAGCACACCGACGGCCGTATCCTCGGCTTCATGGGCGAGGAGCGCGTCAACGTCCTCAAGCTCAACGTCGCGCTCCGCGAGCTCGCCCGGGTGTAGGACGGCAGGAAAGACTTCAGTAGCGCACGATTGTTTTCAGTAGGTTCTGCAGTGACCGCACGAAAGATTTCAGTGCTCGGGTAGCGGTCACTGAGCGTGCTCGGGGCTGAGGTTCACCGACAGGGTCGGAGAACCTCAGCCTCGCTCGCGTGCCTGCATCGCTGGTGGGGCCGGCCGTCAACATCTCGAAGGGGGATGCCCGGCATGAGCGTCAGCCCTCTTGGTTGAAGAGTTCGGATTCACCCGTGCACGATCTACCGTCAGGATGGACAGCAAGCAACTGTGACGTTGCGCGGACACCGGGTGATGCTGCATGGCCTTCGTCAACGGGTTGCGACCCGTATCTGTGCTGAGTACGCGATGCGGAGCGCACGGCGGGTCAGGCGGACCAGGTAGGCGGGCGGTGGGTCCTGCCCGATGGCGGCAAGGACGTGGTCGTGGTGGAGGGAGAGCAGGACGGCGCGGCCGAGCCGGTGCAGGGGGCGGGGGAACCAGCGGTGGTTGAACTGGTGGATGAGGGCTGCGGCGCTGCGTCGTCCGGCGGGGGTTGGGCGGTACCACTGGGGGGATTGTTCGTAGTCGCGGAGGGCCTGCTGCATGCCGGTCCAGGTGGTGGGCAGGTCGCGGATGTTCATACGGGCGCCGATGGCGCGCCAGTGCTGGACCTGAGCGGCTTTCTCCCTGTCGGTGAAGGCGTTGATGTCGGCGAGGGTGAGGATCTCGTCGGACAGAAGAGTGAACAGTGCGATGCCGTGAACGTACGTTTCGTGGGAGAAGGGGTAGCTGCGGGCGTAGTGGACGTGCATGCGCTGGACCCGGTCGATCGAGGCGGCGGCCTGCGGGCTTGCCGCACCGTGCCGGACCCAGTGCTGGAAGTAGGCGATCGTGTCGTCGGCGCGGGCTTGTCCGCTGCGGTGGATCTTTCCGGTGCCGGCGCGGTCGACGGCGGCTGCCCCCTCAGCCTCGCCGACGATCCGCATCAGGCCCAGGGTGTAGAGCAGGTGACTGGTGAAGGCTGCTCCGACCGGCGGGGTCATCCGGCGAGTGATGCCGCGCATGATGTGCGCGGCATCTTCTGCGCTCTCGTGCCGGTGGTCGGGCTCCTGTGGCAGCGGTTGTGACACGGGATCCTCCTGCTCAGGTGATCAAGGGCGGGTCGGGTGGCGGTCGCCGAGGCTGACGGACGCTCCCGCTCGTGGTGCGAAGGAGTCCGAACCGCCGCCTTGGGCGCATTCCGGCACCCGTCGGCGCACGTCCGGGGGCCTGGGCGGGCTGGGTTGGGCGGGTGGTGTCAGGTGGTGAAGGTCTGGTGGCCGAGGACGCGGAGGAATTCCAGGCGTTCGGCGGCGTCGGTGCCGGGCTGGGGCCGGTAGAGGAAGAGTCGGTTGCCGGTGCTGGGGCTCAGGACGACGTCGCATTGCAGGTCGAGGCGGCCGACGTGCGGGTGGAGGAGGGTCTTGCGGGCGGAGCGGACGGCGGCGACCTCGCCCAGTTCCCAGAGGGCGGAGAACTCCTCGCTGCGCTCGAGCAGGTCGTTGACGAGTTGCTCGCCGGCTGGGTGGGGGCCGTGGCGGAAGACGGCCGCGCGCAGGTCGGCGACGATGACGCGGCCGAGTGACGCGTGGTCCTCCTGCGGGTACAGACCGCGGCCGCTGGGGTGGGTGAACCAGAGCCAGGCGCCGTTGCCCTCCCGGCCCGGACGGTTGGCCAGCGGTCCCAGCAGGGCGACGGCCGCGGCGTTCTGCACGATCACCGTGCCGAGCTCGTCGACGATCTGCGCGGGGGTGTCGGTGAGGGCGTCGACGATGTGCATCAGCCCGGGGTCGGCGTAGCCGTCGGCGGAGTGGTGTTGTGGAGGCTGGTAGCCGGCGACGGCGTAGAGGTGGTCGCGTTCGTCGGTGGACAGGCGCAGGGCGCGGGCGAGGGCGCCGATCAGGGCTTCGGAGGGGTTGACTCCGCGTGCCTGTTCGAGGCGTTCGTAGTAGTCGGTGGAGATGTTCGCCAGCATGGCCACTTCCTCGCGGCGCAGGCCGGGGGTGCGGCGCCGTCCGCCGGGGATGAGGCCGACGTCGGCGGGGCGCAGGGCCTCGCGGCGGGCGCGCAGGAAGCGGCCCAGCTCTCGGCGGTCGGTCATCTTCGGTGCTCCCTGGCGGTACGGCGGGCACTGCGAGCGGATCGGGGCGGGGCCGGCTCGCAGTCGCTGACATGACCAGCTTGATATGTCCGCCTCCGGTTATCCACGTACTGCCGGACCGACGATAAACGCACCGTGGATACCTCTTCGTGCCTGCAGCAGGCTGGGAGACAGCCGCTGGGAGACCCCCTCCCGGGCCGGTGTTTTCGCACGTAGACGGTGCTTTGCAGCCGTCGAGCACTGCTGAGGAGCTTCATCCCATGGCCAAGTGGACCAGCGCCCGCATCCCCGACCAGAAGGGCCGCACGGCTGTCGTGACCGGGGCCAACAGCGGTCTGGGTTTCCAGACGGCCCGCGAGCTGGCCCGCCACGGCGCCCACGTCGTGATGACCGCGCGGGACCGTAGCCGCGGCACCGCCGCCGTGGAGCGGCTCCTGGCCGAGCAGCCGGGGGCGAGCGTCGAGCTGCGCCTGCTGGACCTGTCCGACCTGGACTCGGTGACCGCCTTCGCACAGAAGATCCTCGACGACGGCCTGCCGGTGGACGTCCTGGTGAACAACGCGGGCGTCATGTGGCCCCCGCACCGGCTCACGCGACAGGGCTACGAGCTGCAGTTCGCCACCAACCACCTCGGCCACTTCGCACTCACCGGCCTGCTGCTGGGTCGGCTGGAGCAGTCCGCCGCCCAGGGCCGCGACGCCCGCGTGGTGACGGTCAGCTCCGTCGAGCACCGCGGCGGCACCATCCTCTTCGACGACCTGCACGGCGAACGCGGCTACACCCCGCGCGCCTACTACTCCCAGTCCAAGCTCGCCAACACCCTGTTCGGCCTGGAACTCGACCGGCGGCTGCGCGCAGCCGGATCGACGGTGACGAGCGTCCTGGCCCATCCGGGCTACGCCAGCACCAACCTGCAGTCCAGCGGCCCGACCGGCTTCCTGCGGTTCTTCTTCTCCAAGATCGCCAATCCGCTGATGGCCCAGCCCGTCGAGAAGGGCGCCTGGAACCAGCTCTATGCGGCCACCGCACCCGGGGTGCAGGGCGGCCAGTTCCTCGGCCCGGACGGCTTCGGCGAGTACCGGGGCCACCCCACCGTCGTCCAGCCCGACAAGGCCGCCCAGGACCTGGACGTCGCCCGTCGACTGTGGTCGGTCTCCGAGCAGCTCACCCAGGTCCGCTACCCCTCCCACTGACCACTGCCCGACGCCATCGCGTCCATCGACGAAGACATCCGGAAGGCACCACAGATGACCATGCACAAGCGCGTCCTCGGCCGCCAGGGCCTGACCACCTCCGCCCTGGGGCTGGGCACGATGGGGATGACGATGTTCTACGGCCCCAGCAATCGCGAGGAGAACCTCGCCACCATCCGCCGTGCGTTCGACCTGGGGGTGACCCTGTTCGACACCGCCGAGGTCTACGGTGGCGGCACCGGATCGAACGAGCGGCTGCTCGGTGAGGCCGTCAAGGGCTTCCGCGACGAGGTGGTGCTGGCCACCAAGTTCGGCTACGACCTCGCCAACCCCGGCGGTCTCAACAGCCGGCCCGACAACATCCGAAAGGTCGCCGACAACAGCCTGCGCTACCTCGGCACCGATCACATCGACGTCCTCTACCAGCACCGCGTCGACCCGGACGTGCCGATCGAGGAGGTCGCCGGGACGGTGAAGGAGCTGATCGAGGCGGGCAAGGTCCGCTACTTGGGTCTGTCCGAGGCCGGCCCCGACAGCATCCGCCGCGCCCACGCCGTGCAGCCGGTCTCGGTCCTGCAGACCGAGTACTCCGTCTTCGAGCGGCACGTCGAGGACACCGTCCTGCCGGTCGTGCGCGAGCTCGGGATCGGGTTCGTGCCCTATGCCCCGCTGGGCCGCGGCTTCCTCACCGGGGCGATGAAGCCGGCCGACCAGTACACCGCGGACGACTGGCGCCGCCTCGACCCGCGCTGGCAGGGCGAGAACTTCGACGCCAACGCCCAAGCCGTCGCCGCCCTCACCGAGTTGGCCGCTTCGAAGGGCATCACCACCGCCCAGCTCGCCCTTGCCTGGCTGCTCGCGCAGGGCGACGACATCGTCCCCATTCCCGGCACGCGCAGCCCAGAGCGTCTGGCGGAGAACGTCGGCGCCACCGGCGTCACGCTCACCGGCCAGGACCTCGCCCGGATCAAGGAGATCCTGCCGAACGGCGCCTTCGGCGACCGCTACGCGGCCCCCTTCATGCCCAAGGGCTGACACCAGCCCGCAGCCTGATAACACCCGGCCGGTCGCCGTGCTCACAGCGTGCGCGTTGGCCGGCTGAGGTCTTTAGGTGACGGCCTTGCCGACGAGGGGCTCTTTCGCTTCGAGTTGGCGGGCGGTGTCGTGGATGAGGGTGCGGAACCAGCGGTGGCCGGTGTCGTGGGTGTGGACGGGGTGCCACCACAGGGCCTCGTTGATGGGCCCGGCGTCGAAGGGGCAGGGGAGTACGCGCAGGGTTGGCGGGAGGGGTACGGCCCTGGTCAGGCGTTGCTGGATGACGGCGACGCGGTCGGTGCCGGCCACGTACAGGGGCAGGGCCAGGAAGCTGTCGGTGACGGCTTCGGGCTTCAGCTGGAGGCCGCTTTCGGCGAGGCGGTGCAGCATGAAGCGGGAGTCGCGCGGCTCGAACTGCCCCAGCACCCACCGCAGTCCACCGATGTCATCCGCACCGGGTGCGGCGAGGGTGAGGGGGTGGTGCTGGTCGGCGATGACGACCCACTCGTCGGCGAAGAGAGCCAGGTTCGGCAGTCCGCTCACGCCGCTGTCCCGGGGCGCGATCAGCCCGTCCGCCGCGGAGGCGCCGGCTTCGTCGTGCATGGCTTCGGGGGTGCCGAACTGGCGGAACCGCAGCCGGGCGTGCGGAGCCCGCTCCTGGAAGGCGGTCAGGAGCCGGGGGCCGAGGACGGCCATGGCGTAGTCGGAGACGTGGAGAGTGAACTCCCGCTCGGTGGTGGCGGGGTCGAAGTGGGCTTTGGTGGTGAAGAGCCGGTCGGAGAGCTGCAGGACGCTGCCGGTCTGTTCCCGCAGCTGCTGCGCGAGCGGGGTGAGGCGGTAGCGGTTGCCCTCGCGTACGAGCAGGTCGTCGCCGAAGTGCCGGCGCAGGCGCGCGAGCATGGCGCTGGCCGCCGGCTGGCTGACCCCGATCCGCTCGGCCGCGCGGCTGACGTGCCGCTCCTCGAGCAGGGCCTGCAGGGCGACGAGCAGGTTCAGATCAGGACGGGCCACACCTCAAGACTATCAACAAGACTGATAAACCCATATAGATCATTGATTTCCTTTATGACTGGTCCGACGGAAGACTCGATGGCATGAACCAGCACGAACCGAGCCTCGCGCTCACCAATGCCCTGCTGATCGACGGCACCGGCGGGCCCGCGGTCGACGGCGCGACCGTCCTCGTCTCCGGCGGCCGGATCGTCGCCATCGGAACCGGCGCACTGGTCCCTCCCCACGCGAGGGTGGTCGACCTGGAGGGCAAGGCGGTCCTTCCGGGGCTGATCGACGCCCATGTGCATCTGGGGGGACTGGGCTTTCGGAGCACGCCGCCGTTCGGTGGCCGGGCCGCCACCGACGACTACGCCGCCGCTCGGGAAGGGGCCTTGCGGTACGGGGTCACCACCCAGCGCAGCCTGGGCGACTTCCTCCACGACAGCATCGCCGTGCGGGACGGCATCGAGAACGGCACCCTGGCCGGGGCCCGGGTCGTGACCAGCGGGCCGAGCTTCCAGGTCGAGGGCGGGCACCCCAACGCCACTGTCTGGGGCAGCGAGCCGGCAGCCGTACGGGAAGGCGCCCGCATGCCGAAGACGGCCGAAGAAGCGGAGCGCATGGTCGACGAGCTCGCCGCCGCGGGCGTCGACCTCGTCAAGATCATCATTTCGAACAACGCGATCTTCGGCCCGGCCCGCCCGGAACTGAAGATGCCCTGGCACCTCACCGAGGCCATCGCCGATGCCGCCCACGCCCGCGGGCTGCGGGTCGCCGCCCACACCGAGACCGTCGAGGACGCCAGGACGGCGGTCGAGCGCGGTGTCGACGACATCGAGCACCTGGTGCTGCGCGCGGAGGAGCCGCAGGACGAGGCCGCCGCCGAGGCGCTGTTCGCCCTCATGGCCGACCGCGGAACCTACCTCGTCCCCACCATGGTGGCCCACCAGTTCGAGGCGACCGCCGACGGGGACGCCCGCACCCTGCGCTACGGCAACCACCTGGTCCACCGCGCCTACGAGGCGGGCGTGCGGCTCGGGGTCGGCTCGGACGCGCACTCCCCGGGGCTGCACGGCTGGAAGCTGCGCGACGAGCTGGTGATGATGGTCCACGACCAGGGCATCCCGGCCCCCGCAGCCCTGTCCATGGCGACGAAGAACAATGCCGAGCTGCTCGGCATCGCCGACCGCCTGGGCACCGTCGAGCCGGGCAAGATCGCCGACCTGCTGATCGTCTCCGGCAACCCGGCCCAGGACATCACCGCCATCGGCCGTGTCCACCAGGTGATCCGAAGCGGCCGAGTCGTCTTCGAGGGCGAAGGAGCGTGACCACGTGACGAAGATCGACGTCCATCACCACTTCCTGCCCGACTTCTACCGCCAGGCGCTGATCGACAACGGGCACTCCCGTCCCGACGGCATCTGGGGCATCCCCGGCTGGGACGAGACCTCCGCCCTCCGGATGCTCGACGAGGCCGGGATCGCCAAGGCGTATCTGTCGATCTCCTCCCCCGGAGTTCACTTCGGTGACGCGGCCGCGGCCCGTGTTCTGGCCCGGCGGGTCAACGAGGAGGCCGCGCGGCTCGCGCGTGCCCACCCGGGCCGGTTCGGGTTCTTCGCCTCGACGCCGCTGCCCGACATCGACGGAGCCCTGGCGGAGATCGCGTACGCCTTCGACGAGCTCGGCGCCGACGGCGTGGTCTTCGAGACCAACTTCGACGGCCTCTACCTGGGTAACGAGCGGTTGGAGCCGGTCTACGCCGAACTCGGCCGCCGTAACGCCGTGTTGTTCCTGCACCCCACCAGCCCCGCCGCCCCCTGTACCGGGCATGCCCCGGCCCTGCCGTACCCGCGGCCCATGCTGGAGTTTCTCTTCGACACCACCCGGACGGTGACCGACATGGTGCTCTCCGGTGTACTGGAGCGTCACCCCGGCCTCCGTGTGATCGTCCCGCACGCCGGTGCCGTTCTGCCCGCCGTCGCCTCGCGCGTCGACGTCATCGGCGCGCGCACGGCCGGCAAGGAACACCAGCAGCCGATGCGCAACGCCCTGCGCACCCTCCACTTCGACCTGGCGGGCATGCCCCTGCCCGAAATGCTGCCGGCCCTGCTGAACGTCGCCGACCCGGCCCGTCTCCACTACGGCAGCGACTGGCCCTTCACCCCGCTGCCGGAAGTCCTCGCCTGGGCCGGACGTCTCGAAGCGGCCACCACCGCCCTCGGTGAGGACGGCATGGCCAAGGCCCTGCGCGCCAACACCGAGGCGCTCTTCGGCTGAACATCCGAACATCGCCGCCTGCCGGCTGCGCGTACGGCCGGCGGGCAGCCCCGCACCGCGTGGTGAGGGCGCGGGCGGTCCTTCAGCGCCGGCGGTCGCCGGCCGTCTTCTCGACGTGATCGCCCATCACCTCGGCGAGACGCTCCAGTGCCTCGAGCACCTCGGCGCGGGCGCCGCCCAGCGCGTGGAACATCTCGGCCTCCACCGTCAGGCGCCGGGGGAAGAGCGAGTCCATCAGGCGCTTGCCCTCCTCGGTGATGGTCACCAGCGACGCACGCCGGTCGGCCGGATTGGGGGCACGCTCGATCAGCCCCCGCCGCTCCAGCTTCGCCAGCGCCTTGCTCACCGCCGCCTGGGTCAGCCCCAGGTCCTCGGCGAGCCGGCGCGCGATCACCGGCTCCTCCTCGTAACGCAGCGGCACCAGGAAATCCAGCTCCTGCAACGTCAGCGGGGCGCCCTCGACGAGCGGCTCCACCGCGCGGTCCAGCAACGACGCGCACCGCTTGATGAGCGTGACGATCTCCATCGAGGACGTGTCCAGCCCAGGGTTGTTCGCCGCCCACTGGCCGCGGACCCTGCCCGAGTGCGCGTGCACCGGACCTCCAATTGCTTAACCAGTTATGTATTGGTTACGGTTTTTCTCATGGTATCCCCGACCCGAACCACGAACAGCACCCCCCGCACGGCCGCCCCCGCAGGCCGCAGCGCCGCCCTGATCGCCGTCCTCGGCGCCCTCAGCGCCGTGGCACCGCTGGCCACCGACATGTACGTGCCCGGCTTCCCCGCCATGGGAGCCGCCCTGCACGCAAACAGCTCGGCGATCCAGCTGACCATGACCGCCTTCCTCGCAGGCCTGGTGGCCGGCCAGCTGGTCATCGGCCCCCTCAGCGACGCAATGGGCCGGCGCAGACTCCTCATCGGCGGCACCGCCGCCTTCGCCGCCCTGTCCCTGGCCTGTGCCCTCGCGCCGAACGTCCAGACGCTTCTGATCCTGCGCCTGCTCCAGGGCGTCGCGGCCGCCACCGGCATGGTCCTCGCCCGCGCCGTCCTCACCGACCGCTTCGACGGCCCCGAGGTCCCCCGCTACTTCGCCCTGCTCGCCCAGGTCCTGGGCATCGCCCCCGTGGCCGCCCCCGTCCTCGGCGGCGCCATCCTCAGCGTGACCGCCTGGCGCGGCATCTTCGTCGCCCTCGCCCTGACCGGTGCCCTGCTCACCGTGGCAGTGCTGGCCAAGGTCCCCGAGACCCTGCCCCCGCAGAACCGGCAGTCACAGGGGCTGGCGAACACATTCCGCGCCATGGGCGGCCTGTGCCGCCGGCGCGCGTTCATGGGCTACGTACTCGTCCTCGGCCTCACCTCGGCCGCACTGTTCGCCTACATCAGCGGCTCCAGCTTCGTCTTCGAGCACCTGCACGGCGTCTCGTCCACGGCCTACTCCCTGATCTTCGCCACCAACGCCGTCGGCATGCTGATCGCGGGCTTCGCCTTCAGCAAGCTCTCCCGGAAGATCAGCCTCAACACCATGCTGACCACCGGCGTCGCCATATGCGGCCTCGGGGTGACCGGCCAGCTGGCCATCCTCGGCACAGCCGGCGAAACCCTCGCCGGCACCTGGGCCAGCCTTTTCGTCACCCTCCTCGGCGTCGGACTGATCTTCCCCGCCGCCACCACCCTCGGCCAGGCCCTCGGCCGCACCGCCCCCGGAGCCGCCTCCGCCCTCCTCGGCGGACTCCAATTCCTCTTCGGCGCCCTCGCCTCCCCCCTCGTCGGCCTCTTCGGCGAAACCAGCTCCACACCCATGGCTCTCATCATGCTCACCGCCGTCGCCCTCGCCGCACTCGCCCTGATCACCCTCGCCCGCCCCTGGCTCCGCCACGGCGAAACGCTCACTGACAACTGACCCCCACCCGGGGCGGGAGCCCACGTCGCCTTCCCTCCGGTCTCCGCGGTGGCCGGAGAGAACCCGAATGGTGAGCGGCCACCTATCCCGCCACACATCGGCCAACCACGGATCCACGCTGCCGCCCGATGTACGGAGAAGCGAAAACTGCTGGCCATCTATCGCTCAACGTCACAGCCACCTCAGGATGGACGGCAAGCAACCCGACTCATTGGCCCCGATAAGTGGAAGATCTTGCTCGCAGGCCACCCGAACGTCTGGAATAACCACAGGTCGTTATAGTGCAATTGGCCTTGCCGGGAAGAACCTACATGACCCGATAGATTGCGGCAGTGGCGATACAAGCGGCCGGTCCGAATGAAAGGCGTTCGCTCGGGACGGCCGATCTGCGTCAACCATGCCCAGTGGGTTGTGACTTCTCTGACCCGGACGTGCCTACTCCTGCTTGTCGCGCCCCCCTGGCTCATAGGCTGTGTGCTGTTGCGAGCGGTGTACTGCGTCGGCCCGGCGCTCGGTGAGCGCGGCGAAGCCGCGTTCCCCGAGTAGGTCGCTGAGGATCCCGTCCAAGGACGGACTAGCTGCTATCGGGTAGAACAGGCGAAAGCCCTCCTCGAACTTGGAAAACTCCACCGAATGTCTTATCTCGAGCGTGTCGCGGGCGCTGGCCTCCATGTCGTGGGACAGGACGATCTGACCGACAGCGCTGATCTCGCAAGCTTCGGTGATCGGATCGCGGAGCGTGTACCCGGTACGGAAATCTCCATGTGAGACCAATTTCATCGGCTCAAGGAACCCTGAGCTGCTTCGCGACCAACCACTCTCCCAGTCAGACTTACCGGTGAAGCGTGCCTGCAGTGTTGGGTCAGGGCTGTTGAAGGACTGCACAGTGGTCCAGCGTGAAATTAGCTTGCGCACGGTATGGAAGTCGCATAGCCACTGGCTGGGGGTAGGTCGTTGTTTCCGGTTTCCGCGCTTCATGAAGTACCGCAAGCGATGGTGGAGTTCGAAGAGCGACGGATCTGCGACAGAAATCGTGTCGATCTCCCACATGGGACGGTTGCATCGTTTGCGCTTCGGCCGTCTCCCTGATGGGCCTGGCTGCCCCTCGTAAGGATGACCCGGAAAGCCCGAACACATCCCGGGTGTGTCACCTCGCAGGTCCGCCGGCCGGAATGGCGATTCACAGTCAGGGCAGAACGACATCAAATAGCAATGGTGGACCGGGCAAAGTACCGCCCAGGACTGGTACCACCACAAGGGCCACCGGCCCGCAGGGGTAAGGCACTGTGGGCAGAACGCCCATGCCTCTTTCGCAGTGTCTGTACCACGGTCCCGGGCCCGGTCGTTCTTCGCGATGCCGTTGATGGTGAGCAAGCTGAGATCGTCTTGGGACAGTCCGGTCGCGGCCTCAAGCCGATGGGCTTCGCCTGGCGTCAGGCTTGCAGTGAGCTGGCAAAGTTTGAAGGCGTGCATGTTCTTCACCATTAGGCCAAGTGCGCGCATCATCGCTGGGCGATCGACCTCGTAGGTGTACGCGAGGTGGTCGACCCAGCTGAACAGGGACTCGTCGGCTATCGGCAACGGAACTTGGGGAAGCCGTCGCGGTGGCGACGCCGCGGAGCTGAGGTTTGCGGACTGCACCTGGCCATGAAACCACCGGGCGCCGCGTTGTTCCCTGGCGCCCGGTGTCAGTATCAACGACTGTACGGGAGGGGCCGACGGCGGACAGCTTGGACCCGCACGTCATGCGGGGTGAGCGCGGCCAGGTGTGCTGGCGCGTTTTGGGGTAGCGCGATCAGGTCGGTCTGAAGAGCCGCCTGGAGGGTGCGTGTCCGGTGATACCAGGGGCCGTGCACCAGATCGCTTGGATTGAGCCGGGTTGTGTAGATACCCAACTGCTGGTGCATGTGCCGGAACTTGTTGAGGTGTTCATCGTGGAGGCGGGCTTCCTGCAGCCACTGCATCATGGCGGACAGGGTCTGACCGGCTGCTGTCAGCCACTGAGCCACATGGGCCGCCCCGGCCATGCGCAGTGGTTGGGCCCACGCAGGCGTGAGGCTTCGATGCGAGCTCACAGCCCGGTAGTACGAGTGCCAGAGAACCGCTTTGCGCACCGGTGACGGGGCTTCGTCGACCATGGACGGAGTCAGCGACACCAGAACGACGGCCACCAGAGAGGCGAACTCGGCTTCCGCTACTTCCTCGGCAGCGTTCGGTGAGCGGAGCCAGCGGGTTAGCGCAGCCTGGGCCTGGAGGGACAGCGGGTCTGTGACCGGCTGGGTTTCGGCCTGGTCGAGCCGTGTACCACAGGCTGGCCCGTATCCCCGGGGATAGCGGCTGCGGTCCGGATGCCGTGAGCCGTTGGCCGCTACGGGCCGCTGGCACACCAGCGGATCACCGCTGCCTGCGGGCCCGGACTGGGGGAGGCGGCAGACGGGACAACTGCTGAGGAGATAGCCCCCGTGTGTCTGGCACATGAAGGTCCATGGCATAAGCCAGTCCACCCGCCAATGGCCGGTCTCTGCCAGGCAATCCGGGCACCAGGTGGAGTGGTCCGGGAATCTCCAGGCAGTCTTGCCCGTACTGCCGAGGTAGTGCACGAACCGCTTGCCGACGCAAGGCAGGTTCGGCAAGGCGCTGGACGCGTGCTGCGACAGCAGCATGGCACTGACTTCGTCCTCTTTCAGGCCTGTGGCGCCACACAGTCGAGCGGTAGACGGCGCGGACAGAGCGACGCCGACCACCCGCGGGCGCATTTCCGGTGCTCCGGCCAGCCCGACCGCCTCGAGCCCTCGCTTGCGGTCGAGGTCATAGGCGCCGGAGAGGCGCCGAAGCCAGCTCGCCAGGGATTCACGCTCTGCCGGAAGAGGCACTGACGGCAGCCGACGGGGTATTCCGATCTGCGCGCGGCTGTGTTCGTCGGCCCGGTGGTGCGGCACTGCGTGCTTCCTCAGTCGTCAGTCATCTTGGAACAATTGGTACGGCTCTACCCCAAGTGCCCTGGCCAGTGCGGGGATGCGGTCCACGGACACGCTGTGACGGGCGGCTTCGACTTCCGCGTAGAAGGAGCGGTCCACGCCCGCTGCGGCGGCTGCCGCCGTCTGGGTCAGCCCCGCACGCTTGCGCAAGGTCCGCAGCCGTTGCCCGAAGGCAAGCCGCTGGGCCGGGACGCCGGCATTGGAATCACTGTTCGCCACAGCCGGTAACCGTAGTACGGTCCTCAGATTGTAGGAGATCTCCTACAAGATCATGCTGCCTGACGGCCGGGGAGGGGCGTGTGGAGCACAGAGGGCTGCCTCGGCGGCTTCCGGCGGTACCGCTCCCCGAGGACGGGGAGTCGTTCGTCTCGTGGCTGGCCCGGGCGGCGGCCGACTGGCAGATCGCCCCAGGGCACGCCGCGCAGGCACTGGGCCTGGACTGCCATCCGGGCTACAGCGTCGTGCGCCCGAAATTCTTCGGCATTGCCCTGACCCCGCGGAGCCTCGAACGCGCAGCAGCGGCCACCGGGCTCCAACTGGACCGGCTGCGAGCGATGCAGTTGACCCGTTACGACAAGACGGCGCTGGATCTCACCGGGCTGGACCTGGCCTCGGAGTCCTCGATCACCGCCCTCGCACGCCGGGAATGGGCCCTGTTCACCTCCAGCCGCGCCTGCCCCCAGTGCCTCGCCTTACGTCCCGTATGGCCGCTGTGGTGGCGTCTGGGCATCGCTGCGGTGTGCCCGCTGCACTATGTGCTGCTCGTCGACGTCTGCCGCCGCTGCCACGATCGATTGGGTCGCGGCAATACCGGTCATCCGCGCGGCCTGCTCACCCGGCATCAGGACGCGGACCTCGCACGGTGCAACAACCGTCGGCGTGCGGGGGAGCGGCGCAAAGCCGGGCTGTGCGACCAGGAACTGGCCGCCCTGCCCATCACGTCGGCCCCTGCCGCACTGGCGAACCTTCAGCAGCGCGTGCTCGCCGTCGCCAACGGCCTCCCCGGCCGCGTCGCCGGACAGGAGGCCACCCCCGCAGACTTCTTTGCCGCACTGCGATTCGCAGTGGGCCTGGCACGCCTGGCATCCACCGATCAGGATCTCGCCGACTGCCCTGCGCTACCCCGTGAGGCGGCTGAGGAGTTCGCGGCCGATCAACACGATCGGCGGAACGCACACCAAGGCGGCGCCGGCGCCGTTCTCCAGACCAACCCGCCGAGCGCCGGGCACGCAGCGGCTGTCCTCGTTCTGGCTGACCGGGTGCTCTCGGCTGCCGACGAACAGGCGTGCCAGGAAGTGCTGGCCCCATGGCTGGAACGCGCGGCTGAGCTGCGACGCTCGTCACGGACCACGCACGACCCCCTCCGCCGCATTCCCCGCCCGGCGTGCCTGGAGTCCGTGGTGCGGGCAGCCGCCCCGCGCGCCTTCCGCATCACCGGAGCCCTCACCGCGACCGCACCAGCATCTCCTCGCCGGCTCATGCCGGACCACCTGCCCCGTGTAGTCGCCGCGCCCGACTACACGGACCTGATCGCCCAGCACCTCCCGGGCACTACCGTCGCCAGCGGACGCCGCTTCACCGCTTTGGCCCTTGCACGACTCGCAGGTGCTCCGACCTGGCAGCAGGCCGCCGCCGATCTGGCGAGGGACCCGCACAAGGCAGCCCACGTGGCCAGCGTTCTGGTATCCCGCATCCCCGACCCCGATGCCTTCTGGCAAGCCATCGAGCAGCTCGGCGTACGGACCGAGCAGCGAGGCCCGGTCAACTATGCCGCCCGCCGCCGCATGCTGGCCGACCTGACCAGCGTCCCGGCCGCGGTGCTACACGACTCGTCCCAGCCCCCGAAGTACCTTGCGACCATGCAGCGGCGGCGGCACGCCGCGGCCTGGGTATGGGAGCACCTCACCTGCGACGACATCCGCGAAGCCCCCGCGTACACACCCGAACTGTGGCCCATGACCAATGCCGAGTCCGTCCGGGAAGGCCGCCGTGTCTTCGCTCTCTGCATTCCCGCCCCCGTCGCCCAGGCGCTCACCGCATTCGGCCACACCCTGATCAACGCGAAAGGCGGGACATGAGCCCCAAGTGGACCCGCGTGCTGCGGCCCGTACAGCACGCGGCCGAGCAACTGTTCCTCCACTACTACGACGCCGACAACACCGAGCGGCTCCTTCCCGCTGCCCGAGCGGCCGACGTCCGCTTCGAGGACTGCAAGCCGGCCCGCGACATCCCCACCTACGCCGGGCAGAAGCACACCCCTGGCTTCTACTGGTCCGCCAGCAGCGACACCGTCCTGGAGTACGAGAGCTTCTTGGAAGCCCGCTGGATGAAGCTCCTGGACTTCGACGCGAAGGTCGCCCGATTCGCCGCGCAGCCTTTCATCTTCGAAGGCATCGACAACGAAGGGCCATGGACGCACTACCCCGACCTGTTCGTCCGCCGCACCGACGGCTCGGCACTGCTCCTGGACGTGAAGAACCCCGAACGGATGAACAGCCTCGCCGTCCAGCGCCAGGCTCGCCGCACCCGGAAAGCCTGCGCACGGCTCGGGTGGGACTACCAGATGGTCGGGGAACCGGACCCGCAGCTGTGGGCCACCGTCGAATGGCTGGCCGGCTACCGAAGACCGCTCAACGCCGCCGCCAACCTCGCTGACCCCCTGCTCTTCCGCGCTTCCCAGCCCATCAGCATCGGCCAGCTCCTCGCCTTCCGTCCTGATTCCCAGGTCGAACGCGCCGTCGTTTACCACCTCATGTGGCACCACCGCCTCCTCTTCGACCCCACCCACCCTCTTCGCGACCACACCATGGTGTGGGCCGCGCCCACCTTGGAGCACATCTGATGGACCATCGCTACCGGATCGCCACCGAGGATTGGATCGAGTTCGAAGAGGAGCAACACCAGGTGACGGGCATCACCGGGGCCTCGGTCCGGCTCCGCTCCGCCTCCGGCCATCACCAGACCATCATGCTCAGCGTCCTGCTGACCGACCCGACCTTCCGCACCATGACCGAACCGCCATCCGGCCAAGAGGAGGCCACCCAAGGGCTGGACCCCGGTGGTGTCCTGGCCTTGCTCCCCAAGGACGTCCGCGACAAGGCCCTGGAGCTGGAAGCCCACCTGCAGGAGGCCACCACCGGTTTCCGTTCCGGCGACCCGCTCACCGCGAAAGCCGGCGAGCCTCGAGATGAGTACCGTCCGGAACTCCCGCTCTCCGTACGTGTCGAGGCCAAGGCCGCCGAGCTGGATCTGACCACGCGCCGCATTTGGCAACTGCTGGAGGAGTGGAAGGAAAAGGGCCTGTGGGCGCTGGTCGACCGGCGCAAGGCCCGGTTGAAGAACCCCCTGCGCAACATCGACGAACGCGTGATCACTGCCATCCGTGAACAGGCTGCCGCCGAGCGCTACGACAGCTCCTCCAGCGTCTCCACCCGCTTTCGCCGCCGCACCCAGAACCGGCTGGACGCCGACTACGGCCCCGGCGAAGTCCCGCTGCCCAAGGAGGACACCTTCCGCCGCGTGGTCAAACTCCTGCTCGACCGACGGCCCTCCGCCCCGGCCTACCAACGGGCCTCCGACGCCAACCAGCCCGACCGCACCTTCGGCAACGTCATCGCCCACCGGCCCGGCCAGGTCGTCATGCTCGACACCACCCCGCTCGATGTCCTGGCCTGGGATCCAGCGATGAACGACACCTACAACGTCGAGCTCACCCTCGCCCTGGACGTTGCCACCCGATCCCTCCTCGCCTGGAGGCTCACCCCCATCGGCACCAAAGCCATCGACATCGGACTACTGCTCGCCGACGTCATGGCCCCCGAACCCATGCGCCCCGACTGGTCCGACGCCCTGCGCTACTCGATGCTGCGCGTTCCTTACCAGCGCCACCTCAGCTTGGACGAGCGCTTGGCCGAAGCCGCCGCCCGCCCCGTGATCTATCCCGAGACCGTGCTGTTCGACCACGGCAAGCCCTACAAGTCAGACGTCGTACGGCGCGCCTGCGTCTCGTGGAAGATCGACATCCAGGACGCCCGCAAGCTCAAGCCCACCGACAAGCCGCACGTCGAGCGGCTCTTCGGCACCATCCGTGAACAGTTCTCCATGCACGTCGCGGGCTACAAGAGCTTCAACGTCGCGCACCGTGGCCAAAACGTCGAGAAGGAAGCCCGCTGGACACTCGACGAGATCGCCGAGTTCTTCGCCGAATACGTCGTGGCCGTCTATCAGCGCAAGAGTCACTCCGGGCTTCACCTGTACGGGTTTCCGGACCTGAACGTCTCGCCGAACGAGGCATACGCCATGGCTCTGGGCTCAGCCGGCTACGTCGACTGTCCTCGCGACCCCAGCCTTTACTACGAGCTGCTGCCTATCGCCGAGGACGGCCGGGTCATCAACGCTTACGGCGTTGAACTCAATCACTTGGTCTACAACGCAGACATCCTGTACCAGTTCCGCAAAGCCAAGTCCCCGTACAGCAACGGACGCTGGCCCATTCGCTACGACCCGCGCAACCTCCTGCACGCGTACTTCCACGATCCCCGGGACGGCAAGTGGTACACGCTGCGCTGGACGCACGCGCTCAGCGATTTGCAGCCCTTCACCGACATCACCCTGCGGGAAGCCAAACGGCTTCTGGCCGCGCGCGGCATCGACCCCAGCGACCAGGCCGAGGTTGCCAAGGCCCTGTGGAACCTCCAGAACCGCACCGACGCCCCCGAGAAGTGGACCAAGGCCGACCGCAAGCGCCACGCCCGCGACCGGCACCGCGCCGACAGCCAGGCCAAGGACGAGGCCCGCTCCACCCCGGCTGTCCCCGCGCCGCCGCCCCAGTCCGCGCCGGAATCACGTAGGCCGACTGTCCCCGGCCTGCACGCCGTCCCCGCTTTGACCGACGAGGACGACATCGACCTTGACGCCATCCAGCTCGCCCAGGTCTGGAACCCTCGCGCCAGCCAGGAGAGCTGAACCCGTGCCCACCACCCACCCCTTCGACGAGCCCGATGAGCAGAGCCCCCGCGATTTTCAGCACCCCGGACTCTCCGAACCCCGTACCAAGGAACAGTGGCGCGAATACCTCGACTATGAGCTCCCGCCCAAGCCGG
Source organism: Streptomyces sp. NPDC025618 (assembly GCF_055558795.1). NCBI lineage: Bacteria > Bacillati > Actinomycetota > Actinomycetes > Kitasatosporales > Streptomycetaceae > Streptomyces > Streptomyces sp. NPDC025618. Next base: position 33,942 of record NZ_JBVHLW010000015.1, read on the forward strand.
ACCTGCTGCCCATTGAGGCTTACCAGCAACTCAGCCCAAAAGAACGCAAACTCCACAACAGGGCCCGCGCTGCCCACCACAGTGCCTTGGTCATCGTCCGCACCGGCCAGATGCAGAGCATCCATCACCAGATACGCCGGCGGCTGATGACCAACGCCCATCAGCCCGCCGGTGCCCGCCGAAGCATTGTCCTGGACGGCCCCGCAACCCTCGGAAAGTCCACCCTGGTCAAAATGTTCGCCTACGACTTCGAGCACGAACTACGACGCGAACACCCCGAGCGGTTCTCCAAGCGCTACATTGTCGACGGGCACATCATCGACTACACCCCGGTGGTGTACATCAACATCCCGTCCCAGGCCACGCCCAAGGACCTGTCCATCGCGCTTGCCGAATATCTCGGCCAGCCCTACCGGACCGGCGCCACCAAGAGCGCCATCACCCGACTCGTCCTGGACAACATGCGCCGGTGCGGCGTCGAACTGGTCATCATCGACGACGCGCACTTCATGGACCTCTCCCTCAAGGAAGGCAAGGTCGTCAACGACCACCTGAAGTACATCGCCAACCACACTGCGGCGACCTTCATCTACACCGGAGTCGACCTCCAGCACTCCGGCCTGTTCCTCGAAGGGACGGGAGGCGCCCGCGTCACCCAGACCTCCGGCCGGAACACCCTCCTCCACATGAAGTCCTTCGCCATCCGCACCAAGGACGAGAAGGCTGACTGGATCGGCGTGATCAGCGCGATGGAAGATGCCCTCGTGCTCTACCGGCACCAGATGGGCACCCTCAAGAAGGACTGGAAGTATCTGCACCGGCGCACCGGGGGCAATATCAGCTCCCTCGCGGAACTCGTTCGCGAGGCCGCTGCCGACGCCGTTCTCACCGGCGCCGAGGCCATTGATCGCAGGCTCCTCGACAGCATCGTGATCAACGAGCACGCACAGAGCTCCTACGAGGCCATCTGGCAGGAAGGCCCGGAGCCGCCCACCCGCCCCATGAAGGAGTCAGGCGCCGAGGGCGAGGCCGCTGCCAGCTGACGAAGGAGACCTTCGGAGTCGGCAGCAGATCACCTGCGACCCCACACAGGTGACGCTACGTTGTGTAGCCATGGTGGGAGGCGGGCTCCGTCGGCTGTGTTGCGCACTGAAATCTTTCGTGCCGGACGGCGTAGAACAGTCGGCGCAGAAAAGATTTCAGTAGCCAGGTCAGCGGCTTGGCCACTGAAATCTTTCATGCCGTCCGACACCGGGGCTGACGGGCAGGACGTCACGCGCATCGGCGGGCGGCCGGGGTGATGAACCCCGGCCGCCCGCCGATGTCTTGATCCGGGACACACGCCTAATCAGCTGAACGTTCGACCCGCGGCAGGGCACTCTAGGGAGCGTGGCCTCCCTCACCCCGCAGCCCCAAGTCGTCCCGCCCGCACCACACATGCTGGTCTGCGGCGACGACGGTCTCGCCCACCGGCTCGCCGCGGAGCTCTCCGGCGTCTACGGCGAGCGCGTCACCCTCGTCGTGCCGCCCGCCCGCGACGGCCGCCCCCGGACCGCCGCCGTGCCCGGCCGCGCCGCCACCCTCCTCGGCCGGGTGACCGGAGTGGTGGGCCGCGCCGCCGGAGCCAACGGCGGCGCGGGCACCGGGGGTTCGGCCGGCACCCTCGTACGCGTCGTGCAGGCGCCCGAACCCGACGACGAGACGCTCGCCGAGGCCGGGGTGGCCGGTGCCACCGCGCTCGCCCTCGTCTATGACGACGACGAGACCAACATCCACGCCGCGCTGCGCGCCCGCCGGATCAACCCCCGGCTGCGGCTCGTCATCCGGATGTACAACCGCCGGCTCGGCCAGCGCCTGGAGGAACTCCTCGACCAGGCCGCCCGGATGGGCAACGGCGACCCGGACGGCCCCGGCGTCGCCGAGGCGACCACCACCGTCCTCTCGGACGCCGACACCGCGGCCCCCGCGCTCGTCGCCGCCGCCGTCTCCGGGCACTCCAAGGTCATCGAGGCGGGCGGGCTGCTGCTGAGGGCGGTCGAGCGGCCCCCGCTCGCCCCCGGCGAGCGCCACGCGCCCGGCGCCGGCACCGTGGCCCTGCTCTCCCCGGCCCGCCCGGACGGCATCGACGGGGAGGGGCCCGTGATGCTGCCGGACGCGGAGTCGGTGGCGGCGTCGGGCGGCCGCGGCCGCATCGTCCTGGAGCGGGTCCACTATCCGGGAGCACCGCAGCGCGCGCCGCGGCTGACGGACCGCAGCCTGCCCCTGGGGTCGTTCTTCTCGCCCCGGCTGCGCTGGGCCCTCGGCTGCCTGGCGGCCGCCGTCCTCGGGCTGGCCGTCGCCTCCTGGCTGGTCACCGACACCAACCCCCCGCACGCCGCCTACCTCTCCCTCCTCGACCTCTTCGCGATCAACGACCCGGCGATCGGCCAGCCGCTCGGCCGGCAGATCCTCCAGCTCCTCTCCGGCCTCACCGGGCTGCTGCTGCTCCCGCTGCTGGTCGCCGCCGCGCTGGAAGGGCTCGGCACCTTCCGCTCGGCCTCCGCGCTGCGCCGCCCGCCACGCGGGCTGTCCGGGCACGTGGTGCTGCTCGGCCTCGGCAAGATCGGCTCCCGGGTGCTGTCCCGGCTGCGCGAACTCGACATCCCGGTGGTCTGCGTGGAGCGCGACCCGCAGGCCCGCGGGGTGGCGCTGGCGCGCTCGCTGCGGGTGCCGACCGTCATCGGCGACGTCACGGAGGAAGGCGTGCTGGAGGCCGCCAAGATCGGCGAGAGCCGCACACTGCTCGCGCTCACCAGCAGCGACACCACCAATCTCGAAGCCGTGCTGTACGCCCGCGCCGTCAGGCCCGACGTCGGCGTGGTGATGCGGCTCTACGAGGACCGGTTCTCCAAGGCCGTCTACCGCACGCTGCGCGTCTCCCACCCCCGCGCGCGGACCCGCACCCGCAGCGTCTCCTATCTGGTCGCCCCGGCCTTCGCCGGGGCGATGATGGGCCGCCAGATCCTGGGCGCCGTACCCGTGGAGCGGCAGGTGCTCCTCATCGCCGCCGTGGAGGCCGGAGGCCACCCGGGACTGGCCGGCCGCACGGTCGCCGAGGCGTTCGAGCCGGGCGCCTGGCGCGTCGTCGCCCTGGCCGCGGAGAGCGCGGGCGAGACGCCCGGCCCGGCGGACGGGCCAGCCGACGACTACGTCCTGCGCCCCGAGGACCGCGTCGTGGTCGCCGCCACCCGGCAGGGGCTGGCCGGACTGCTGGGGCGGCGGCCGGTGCCCCAGCCGCGTACGGACCCGGTGTGAAATGACGGATGCCGCTGGATGAATGGGGTTTCGCGGGCTACGGAAGCGGGGCGTCCGGCCTTCGCTCGCGCGCCCGCGGTGGCTCCGCCCCGGACACCGGTCGGCCGCCGCCCGGGGCGGTCACCAGACATCCCCCGGCCGCCAGTCGCAGACCAGCTCCCCGCCCAGGTCGACATCCACCCGCGGCAGCACGTAGACGCAGCCGTCCTCCTCCGCCGTCCGTTCCACGCCCGTCGGGGCGAGCACCGACGTCGGGCCCCGCCACTGCCGCCAGCCCCGTCCCGCGTACAGGGGGACGGCCTTGTCGGACGCGCCGAGGGCGCCCAGTTCGTAGCCGCCGTCGCGCAATATCCGCTCCAGCGCCTCCATCACCGCCGAGGCGACGCCCTGGCGACGGCGGTCCGCGCGGACCGCCACGGCCTCCACATAACCGGTGCGCAGGGCGCGGCCGCCGTGCAGCAGGCGGCGCTGCACCAGGGAGCCGTGGCCGATCAGCTCGCCGTTGTCGTACGCGAGGGCGTGCATGCCGCCGACGGTGTGGTCCCAGTCGTCGTCGGTGAAGGTCCCCTCGAAAGCATGATCCATCAGGGCGCGGACCGCCCCGAGTTCCGCCGTGCCCAGCTGTGAGGTGTGCGCGGTGCGTACATCAGTCATACCGGGCATGGTGCCATCCCGGATCCCGCCGGAGGCGGCCCTGGCGGGCCGGCCCGGAGCCGCGCAGGCGCGCGTCAGGACCGCGTCAATACCTGGTGAGCAGCCGCCCCGCGCACCAAATGTCCACAACCATGGCCGTAAGGTCGAACATGCGCGACAGTGCTGCACCTCGGGACGGACAACCGTTTCGAACACGGTCGCGTTTCGTGAAAGACAATGGGGCCATGGGACGCGGCAAGCTTCGGATCTACCTCGGCGCGGCACCGGGCGTCGGCAAGACGTACGCGATGCTCTCCGAGGCACACCGCCGGGTCGAGCGTGGCACGGACGTCGCCGTCGGTTTCGTGGAGCACCACGGCCGGCCGCGCACCGAGGTCCTGCTGCACGGCCTGGAGGAGGTGCCCCGGCGCGAGATCGTCTACCGGGGGACCGTCTTCAGCGAGATGGACGTCGACGCGGTGCTGGCCCGCCGCCCCGCCGTCGCCTTCGTCGACGAGCTGGCCCACACCAATGTGCCGGGCTCCCGCAACACCAAGCGGTGGCAGGACGTCGAGGAGCTGCTCCAGGCGGGCATCGACGTCGTCTCGGCCGTCAACATCCAGCACCTCGAATCACTCGGTGACGTGGTCGAGTCGATAACGGGCGTCCGGCAGCAGGAGACCGTCCCCGACGAGGTCGTCCGCAGGGCGGACCAGATCGAGCTCGTCGACATGTCGCCGCAGGCCCTGCGCCGCCGCATGGCGCACGGCAACATCTACAAGCCGGACAAGGTCGACGCCGCCCTCTCCAACTACTTCCGGCCCGGCAACCTGACCGCGCTGCGCGAGCTGGCGCTGCTGTGGACGGCCGACCGCGTCGACGAGTACCTCCGGCAGTACCGCACCGAGCACAGCGTCTCCACCATCTGGCAGGCCCGCGAGCGCATCGTCGTCGGCCTCACCGGCGGCCCCGAGGGCCGCACCCTGATCCGCCGCGCGTCGCGCATGGCCGCCAAGGGCTCCGGCAGCGAGATCCTCGCCGTCTACATCGCCCGCAGCGACGGCCTCACCTCGGCCTCGCCCAAGGAGCTGGCCGTCCAGCGCACCCTGGTGGAGGACCTCGGCGGGACCTTCCACCACGTGATCGGCGACGACGTGCCGGCCTCGCTGCTGGAATTCGCCCGCGGGGTCAACGCCACCCAGATCGTGCTCGGCTCCAGCCGCCGCAAGACCTGGCAGTACATCTTCGGCCCCGGCGTCGGCCAGACCGTCGCCCGGGACTCCGGGCCGGACCTCGACGTCCACATCGTCACCCACGAGGAGGTCGCCAAGGGGCGCGGCCTGCCCGTCGCCCGCGGCGCCCGCCTCGGCCGGGGCCGCATCGTGGGCGGCTGGATCGCCGGTGTCGTGGCCCCCGCGCTGCTCAGCCTGCTGCTCACGCACATCGACCCGGACCTCGGTCTGGCCAACGACATGCTGCTGTTCCTGTGCCTGACGGTCGCGGCCGCGCTCCTCGGCGGCCTCCTCCCGGCACTCGCCTCGGCGGCCTTCGGCTCGCTGCTGCTGAACTACTACTTCGTCGAACCGCTGCACCGGCTGACGGTCACCGACCCCAAGAACATCGTCGCCATCGCGATCTTCGTGTTCGTCGCGGTGTCCGTGGCCTCCGTGGTGGACCTCGCCGCCCGCCGCACCCACCAGGCCGCCCGGCTGCGCGCCGAGTCCGAGGTGCTGTCCTTCCTCGCCGGCAGCGTCCTGCGCGGCGACACCAGCCTCGACGCCCTGCTGGAGCGGGTCCGGGAGACCTTCGCGATGGAGTCCGTCGCCCTGCTGGAACGCGCCAGCGAGGTCGACCCCTGGACCTGCGCGAGCAGCGTCGTCACCAGCACCGGCAAGCCCCTGGTGCGCCCCGAGGACGCCGATGTGGACATGCCGGTGGGCGACAACATGGCCCTGGCCCTCTCCGGCCGGGTGCTGCCCGCCGAGGACCGCCGCGTGCTCGCCGCCTTCGCCGCCCAGGCCGCGGTCTTCCTCGACCGGCAGCGGCTCGTCGGCGAGGCGGAGCGGGCCCAGGAGCTCGCCGAGGGCAACCGGATCCGCACCGCCCTGCTGGCCGCCGTCAGCCACGACCTGCGCACACCGCTCGCCGCGATCAAGGCCGCGGTGACCTCCCTGCGCTCCGAGGACATCGCCTGGTCCGAGGAGGACGAGGCCGAGCTGCTCGCGGGCATCGAGGACGGCGCGGACCGCCTGGACCACCTCGTGGGCAACCTCCTCGACATGTCGCGGCTCCAGACCGGCACCGTCACCCCGCTGATCCGCGAGATCGACCTCGACGAGGTGGTCCCGATGGCACTGGGCGGGGTCCCCGAGGGCAGCGTCACCCTCGACATCCCGGAGACGCTGCCCATGGTGGCCGTCGACCCGGGGCTGCTGGAGCGCAGCGTCGCCAACATCGTCGAGAACGCCGTGAAGTACAGCCCCGGCGGCACCCCCGTCCTCGTCGCCGCCAGCGCGCTCGGCGAACGCGTGGAGGTGCGCGTGGCCGACCGGGGCCCCGGGGTCCCCGACAGCGCCAAGGACCGCATCTTCGAGCCCTTCCAGCGCTACGGTGACGCGCCGCGCGGGGCCGGCGTCGGCCTCGGTCTCGCGGTCGCCCGGGGCTTCGCGGAGGCCATGGGCGGCACGCTCACCGCCGAGGACACCCCGGGCGGCGGGATGACCATGGTCCTCACGCTGCGGGTGGCCGCCGGCCACCCGCCCGTCCGTCCGGAACTGCCGGCCCATGCCACCTCCTGACCGACGGCGACACCCGGGCGACGCCCCGCACAGACAGCTCACCGACCAAGACCCCGGGCCCAGTGGATGGGCCCGAACGAACAGCAGAGGTGGTTCCGCATGAACCGGGTGCTCGTGGTGGATGACGAGCCGCAGATCGTCCGCGCTCTCGTGATCAACCTCAAGGCGCGGAAGTACGAGGTCGACGCCGCCCCCGACGGCGCCACGGCACTCCAGCTCGCCGCCGCCCGCCACCCCGACGTGGTCATCCTCGACCTCGGCCTGCCCGACATGGACGGCGTCGAGGTGATCAAGGGGCTGCGCGGCTGGACCCGGGTGCCGATCCTCGTGCTCTCCGCCCGGCAGACCTCCGACGAGAAGGTGGAGGCGCTCGACGCGGGCGCGGACGACTACGTCACCAAGCCCTTCGGCATGGACGAGCTGCTCGCCCGGCTGCGCGCCGCCGTCCGGCGCGCGGAGCCGACCGGGCCGTCCGCCGCGGGCGACGACGCGATCGTCGAGACCGAGGTCTTCACCGTCGACCTCGCGGCGAAGAAGGTCAACCGCGGGGGCCGCGATGTCCGGCTCACCCCGACCGAGTGGCACCTGCTGGAGGTCCTGGTCCGCAATACGGGGCGTCTCGTCAGCCAGAAGCAGCTCCTCCAGGAGGTCTGGGGCCCGTCCTACGGCACGGAGACCAACTACCTGCGGGTCTACATGGCCCAGCTCCGCCGCAAGCTCGAACTGGACCCGTCGCATCCGAAGCACTTCATCACCGAGCCGGGGATGGGGTACCGCTTCGAGGGCTGAGGGCGCGGGGCGGGGCTTGGCCGGGGGTCCGGGGGTTGTCCCCCGGGGGTCGCGGTATCACCGAGCCGGGGATGGGGTACCGCTTCGAGGGCTGAGGGCGCGGGGCGGGGCCGGGGGTGTCGCCGTGGAGGGGTGAGGGGGACCGAGCCCGTGCGGGGCGCCTGTATGACGCACGGGCCCCGCGTGGATGGGCCGACGGTACGCTTGATTCATGAGTGCCGTACCCCGTTCCGAGAAGCCGACCGGCCGTTTCCGCCGGATGCTCGACCGGCTGTCCACCTCGCAGGAGGACCTGCACTCCGCGGAGCTGCAACAGGACGCGGAGGCCGTCGGTTGCACGCGCATCTGCGACTGCGACGACCGTCAGATAGTCAAGGTCACCGGCACCCTGCGGACCGTCACGCTCCGCCCCCGTGCCGGGGTGCCCGCGCTGGAGGCGGAGCTGTTCGACGGCTCGGCGGCGCTCGACGTGGTGTGGCTCGGCCGTCGCTCCATCGTCGGCATCGAGCCCGGCCGTAAGCTGATCGCCTCCGGCCGGGTCTCCATGAGCCGCGGACGCCGGGTGCTGTTCAATCCCAAGTACGAACTCCGACCGCTCGGACAGGAGTAGCGGGTGACGTCTCTCGACAAGCCGACGGACCAGCAGGAGCAGGGCGCCGACGGCGCCGACACGAGATCGGCCACCGAGGCGGCCCTCTTCGAGGCGTTCGGCGGAGTGCGGGGCATGGTCGAGACGACCGTGCCGGGCCTGGTCTTCGTGGCGATCTACACCGTCAAGCGGGACATCCACGTCGCGGCCATCGCGGCGCTCGGCCTGTCCCTGGTGCTGGGCATCGCGCGCCTCGTCGGCAAGGACACCCTCAAGCACGCGTTCAGCGGTGTCTTCGGGGTCGCCTTCGGCGCGGTGTTCGCGATGATGTCCGGCGACGCCAAGAACTTCTATCTGCCGGGCATGCTCTACAGCCTCGGGCTGGCCGTGGCGTACATCGTCACCTCGATCGCCGGCTATCCGCTGCTCGGCCTGATCCTCGGCCCGGTGTTCAAGGAGAACCTCTCCTGGCGCACCCGCAACCCCGGCCGCAAGGTCGCCTACACCAAGGCCAGCTGGGCCTGGGGGCTGATCCTGCTCGCCAAGTCGGCGATCCTCTTCCCTCTCTACTGGTGGGGCGACGCGACGTCCCTGGGCTGGGTCAAGGTGGCCCTCGGCATCCCGCCGATGCTGCTCTCCGTCTACCTGACGTGGATCTTCCTGGCGAAGGCCCCGGCGCCGATCGATGTGTTCGCGGAGATGGAAGCGGCGGAGCGCGCGGAGCGCGCCTCCGCGGAGCCTGAGTCCGTGGTGCGGGACGCCTCGTAAGACTGGGGTCCGTCGCGCGGGGCTCCGCCCCGGGCCCCGGTCCTCGAAAACGCCGGACGGGCCGAAGTCCGCGGACCGTGGTCCATGAACTTCGGCCCGTCCGGCGTTTCGCTGCCTGCCTCAGCCCGTGACGTCCTCGCGGCGCACGGACAGCAGGTCCTCCAACTGCTCCTCGCGCGCCGGGGCCGCCACGAAGAGGAGTTCGTCGCCGGCCTCCAGCGCGTCCTCCTTGTTGGGGGTCAGCACGCGGTTGCCGCGGATGATGGTCACCAGCGAGGTGTCCTCCGGCCAGTCCACGTCGCCCACGCGCGTGCCCGCGAGGGCGGACTCCGGCGGCAGGGTCAGCTCGACGAGGTTGGCGTCACCCTGGCTGAAGCGCATCAGGCGCACCAGGTCGCCGACGCTCACGGCCTCCTCGACCAGGGCCGACATCAGGCGCGGCGTCGAGACGGCGACGTCCACGCCCCAGGACTCGTTGAAGAGCCACTCGTTCTTGGGGTTGTTCACCCGGGCCACGACCCGCGGCACCCCGTACTCCGTCTTCGCGAGCAGCGAGACGACCAGGTTGACCTTGTCGTCACCCGTCGCGGCGATCACCACGTTGCAGCGCTGGAGCGCCGCCTCGTCGAGTGAGGTGATCTCGCACGCGTCGGCCAGCAGCCACTCCGCGAGCGGCACGCGCTCCACCGAGATGGCGGTGGGCGCCTTGTCGACGAGCAGCACCTCGTGCCCGTTCTCCAGCAGCTCACCCGCGATGGAGCGCCCCACGGCGCCCGCACCGGCAATAGCAACCCTCATCGTGCTTCTCCGTTCTTCCCCAGAGCCGACGCCTGGGCGGTGCCCCCGTCTCCGCCCACGCGGCGAAAGCGCGCGTCGTCGGTCTGCGGCCCGGCGGCCGCGTGCGCGGCGCTCACCGGTGCGTCTCCTCGGGACCCTCGGCACACGCGGCCTCGACCTTCGCGACCTCGTCCGTGCGCATCATGACGTGCACCAGGTCGCCCTCCTGCAGGACCGTCTGCGACGTCGGCAGCATCGCTTCACCCAGCCGGGTGAGGAACGCCACGCGCACGCCCGTCTCCTCCTGGAGCTGGCTGATCTTGTGGCCCACCCAGGAGTCCGCGATCGGCACCTCCGCGAGCTGCACACCGCCGCTCGGGTCGCGCCACAGGGGCTCGGCGCCGGACGGCAGCAGCCGGCGCAGCATCTGGTCCGCCGTCCACCGCACGGTGGCCACCGTGGGGATGCCCAGGCGCTGGTAGACCTCGGCGCGCCGCGGGTCGTAGATGCGGGCCGCGACATTCTCGACACCGAACATCTCCCGGGCCACCCGGGCCGCGATGATGTTGGAGTTGTCGCCGCTGCTGACCGCGGCGAACGCCCCGGCCTCCTCGATGCCCGCCTCGCGCAGGGTGTCCTGGTCGAAGCCGACGCCGGTCACCCGCCGCCCGCCGAAGCCGGAGCCCAGGCGCCGGAAGGCGGTGGGGTCCTGGTCGATCACGGCGACCGTGTGGCCCTGCTGCTCAAGGGTCTGCGCGAGGGCCGAGCCCACTCGGCCGCAGCCCATGATCACGATGTGCATGACGATTACCCCGTGCTCCGGACTACCGCGCTGACCTGCACCAACAACCTGCTCACATCTTCCCTTGTTGTTCTTCTGTTCGACTCATGGGCCCGCGAGCGGCACGCTCCGCGGTGTCGACGCGGTGCGCCCACAGGAGGGTGGTCCGTGTCGGCGCACGGGACCACCGTATCCGCTGTGCCCTGGGGCGCGCGCCCGAGCCCGGCGGCCGTCGGCGCGGGCCGGTGGGGGGCGCGTCGAACGATCAAGGCGGGTGATGATCGCCCCGCCCCGTGGGGCCCGTTCCCGGCCACCGCCACCCCATGCGGCCGGATCGCCTTCCCGGTCACCCCGCCGATGGGCGAGGAAAGAGGAGTACCCGCTCGATGGCCGACGATTGACCGCTTTTGCGGGTGCGTCACGGCGCGCGTGGCGCGATCATCGCGCTGTCCGGTGCCGAGGAGGCGCCACGTCCATGACGTTCCCTCACCTTGCCGTCGGGGCAGCCCTCGTACGGTTTCCTCGCACGAGGGATGGGTACGGATGCGTGTTCGGTAAAGCGTGGGCGAAGATCGGCCACGCGACCGTTCGCGTGGTTAGGATGATCGGCGTATTCCGCTTCCGGGCGGGACGTTCAGGACACCGACCCCGTACAGCCGACCGTATGCCCCCTTCGCCCGCGAGGAATTGATGTCACATCACATACCGGAGGCGGTGAGCTGGTGCCTGGCCGCCGCGCTGGTCGTCGTGGCGGTGCTGCTGGTGCGCCAGCGGAGCATCACCGCCGCCGTGCGCAGGCGCGTCGCCGCGCTGGAGGACAGCCTCCAGACACGTGACACCGAAGTCAGGCACCTGGTCACCGTCCGGCTCCCGGCCGTCACGGCGTCCATGCACCAGCCGGTGCCCCTGCCCGGACTGCTCGACGAGCGGCTCGGCGGCACCGTCTTCGCCCAGGGCCTCCAGGCCGTGATGGACACCTTCACCCAGGCCGTCGACAAGGCCCAGGCCCGCGCCGACCAGTCCGCGAAGGCCGCGCTCAAGGCGTCCATGCGCGCCCTCCAGGGCCTCGCGCACGAACAGCAGCTGGCCATCTCCGACATGCAGGAGCGGCACGACAACCCCGACGTGCTGCGCGACCTGCTCCAGATCGACCACGCCAACTCCCAGTTCGGCCGCCGCGCCCAGGCCATCGCCGTCCTCTGCGGATCCTGGCCCGGCAGGCAGCGCGCCGCCTCCCCGCTTACCGACGTCGTCCGCGGCGCCACCTCCCGCATCCGCGACTACCGCCGCGTCAAGGTGCACAACCACGCCGACGTCGCCGTCGTCAGCCGGGCCGTGGAACCCGTCGTCCTCGCCGTCGCCGAACTCCTCGACAACGCCGCCCGCCACTCCCAGCCCAACACCACCGTCGAGGTCGGCCTCCAGCCCGTGCACAACGGCGCCTGCGTGGTCATCGACGACGCGGGCGTCGGCATGAACGCCCAGGAGATCCAGAGCGCCGCCGGACTCCTCTCCGGCCAGCGCACCGTGGACGTCTCCCGGCTCGGCGACCCCCCGCAGTTCGGCTTCCCCGTCATCGGGGTGCTCGCCTCCCGCTACGGCTTCAGCGTCTCCGTCGACACCCGCTCGCCCTACGGCGGCGTACGGGCCGTCGTCTTCCTGCCGAGCGCCCTGCTCAGCCAGATCGACCTCGACGGGCCCGACACCACCCCGCTGGCGCCGCCCACCCGCGAGGGCGGCCCGGCCCGTACGGCCGCCGGCGCCGTACGCGCGCCGGAGCGCCCGGCACCCGCGCCGCGGGAACACCCCGAGCCCGCGCCCGACGTCTTCCCGCCCTCCGCCATGCCCCCGGCGGACGCCGGAGCCATCACCGGCTCCACGGCAGGCGGGCTCCCCAAGCGTCGCCGCCGGCAGCCCGCGCCCCAGCAGCCGGCCGCGCCCCTGCCCGCCGAGCGGCACACCGGGCCCTCCGCCGCGCCCGACGGACCGCCCGCGCCCGGCCCCGCCGCCCCCGAGCGGACCGCGGAGGAGACCGCCCGCCGCATGGGCGCCTTCGCCCGCGGCACCCGCTCCGGCCGCGCGGGCAGCACAGGCCCCGCCGGTCACCCCGACCCGGCACCCGCAGACGACGAAGGGAACCCGTACGCGTGAACGACCACCTCACCAACGAGCTCGGCTGGATGCTCGACGAGGTCGTGAAGATGCCGGAGGCCCGGCACGCGATCCTCCTCTCCGCCGACGGGATGCTCCGCGCCCGCTCCGGGGGCATCGACCGCGACGAGGCCGAGCGGCAGGCCGCGGCGCTCTCCGGGCTCCAGTCGATCAGCCGCTCCACCTCGGAGTTCTGCACCCACCAGAACCAGCAGGACACCCCCTGGCGGCAGACGCTCGTGGAATTCGCCCACGGCTACGTCTTCCTGATAGCCGCCGGCCCCGGCGCCTACCTCGCCGTCTCCGCCACCGCGGACGTCGACATGGAAGCCGTCACCTACCGCATGCAGAAGCTGGTCGACCGGCTGGGGAAGGAGCTCACCAGCCCGCCCCGGCAGGCCGCCTGGCACGGCACGGGCACCCCATGACACCCCCGGCGCCCCGGCGCGGACAGGGATTAGTGCGGCCGTACGTCGTCACCGACGGCCGGGCCCACCCCACCCGCAACACCTTCGACCTGGTCACGTTGGTCATCGCCCAGTACGACCGGCCGCTCGGCGGGCTCAGCCCCGAAAAGCGCCGGCTCATGGAGCTCTGCCTCGGCGGCCCGCTGTCGGTCGCCGAGATCGCCGGACACCTGATGCTGCCCGTCAGCGTCACCAAGGTGCTGCTCGGCGACCTCGTCGACAGCGGCCACCTCATCACCCGGGCCCCCATCCCCTCGGCACAACTCCCCGAGGCCCAGATCCTTCAGGAGGTACTGGATGGACTCCGCGCTCGCCTCTGAGGGAGCGGTCTATCTGCGGCAGAGCGTGCAGACCGCGGCGAAACTCCTCGTCGTGGGCCACTTCGCGGTCGGCAAGACCACCTTCGTCGGCTCCCTGTCGGAGATCCGGCCGCTGCGCACCGAAGAGACCATGACCCAGGCCGGCGCCCTCGTCGACGACCTCGCCGGCATCGAGGGCAAGAGCACCACCACGGTCGCCATGGACTTCGGCCGCGTCACCCTCAGCGACAGCCTCGTCCTCTATCTCTTCGGCGCCCCCGGCCAGCAGCGCTTCACCCGGCTCTGGCAGGACATGACCCGCGGCGCGCTCGGCGCCCTCGTCCTCGCCGACACCCGGCGCCTGGAGCAGTCCTTCGACGTCATGGGACTGCTGGAGGAGCACGGCCTGCCGTACGCCGTCGCCGTCAACCACTTCGACGGCGCGCCCGCCCACCCCGAGGAGGAGATCCGCGAGGCCCTCGACCTTCTCCCCGAGACCCCGCTGATCACCTGCGACGCCCGGGACCGGGTCTCCTCCACCCGCGCCCTGATCTCCCTCGTGGAATACCTCCGCGACCGGCAGCGTACGCAGCCCCGCACCGCCCAGGAGCCCGTGTGACCCACCGCCCCGACGCGGGCACCGCGCCCCCGCCCGTCCCCCCGCCGGGCTGCCCCGCCCACCAGGCGGCGCCCACCCCGCTCCACGGGCCGGACTTCGCCGCCGACCCGCACGCCGTCTACCGGCGGCTGCGCGCCCAGGGCCCCGCCGCCCCCGTCGAGCTGGCACCCGGCGCCCACGCCGTCCTCGTCACCGACTACCGCGCGGCGCTCGACGTCCTGCGGAGCACCGACACCTTCGGCAAGGACGCCCGCCGCTGGCGCGCCCTCGCCGACGGCCGCGTCGCCGCCGACAACCCCGTCGTCCCGATGATGGCCTACCGCCCCAACTGCCTCTTCTCCGACGGCGAGGCGCACCGCCGGCTGCGCGCCGCCGTCACCGACAGCCTCTCCCGCATCGACCCCAACGCCCTGCGCGGCTACGTCGAGCGCAGCGCCGACACCCTCATCGACCGGTTCGCCACCCTCGGCGAGGCCGACCTCCTCGGCGCGTACGCCAAGATGCTGCCGCTGCTGGTCTTCCAGCAGCTCTTCGGCTGCCCGCCCGAGATCGGCGACCGGCTCGTCGAGGGCTTCTCCGGGATCTTCGACGGCGTCGACCACGAGCGCGCCGACGCCCTCATCACCCAGAGCCTCGTCGAGCTCGTCGGCCTCAAGCACGTCAAGCCCGGGGCGGACATGACCTCCTGGCTGATGGCCCACCCCGCCCGGCTCACCGACGAGGAGATGCTCCACCAGCTCGTCGTCCTCATCGGCGCCGGCACCGAGCCCCAGCAGAACCTCATCGCCAACGCCCTGCGGCTGCTGCTCTCCGACGACCGCTTCGCGGGCGACCTCGCGGGCGGCAGCATGCCCGTGGAGGACGCCCTCGACGAGGTCCTCTGGCTCGACCCGCCGATGGCCAACTACGGCGTCCACTACCCCTTCCACGACCTCGAACTCGGCGGCGTGCCGCTGCGCGCCGGGGAGCCCGTCGTGGTGAGCTTCGCCGCCGCCAACACCGATCCCGCCCTCCTGTCCGACCAGCGCACCGGCAACCGCGCCCACCTCGCCTGGAGCGCGGGCCCGCACACCTGCCCCGCCAAGGACGCCGCCCGGCTCATCGCCGCCGTGGCCGTCGAGAAGCTCCTCGACCGCCTGCCCGACCTCGAACTGGCCGTCCCCGCCGACCGCCTGGTCTGGCGGCCCGGCCCCTTCCACCGCGCCCTGACCGCCCTGCCCGTGCGCTTCCCGCCCGTGCACCCCACGCGGCCCGCGCCCGCCCCGGCGGGCCCCCACGCGCACTCCCTCCGCCAGCCCCCTCGTCAGCCGGCCGACACCCCTGGAGACAGTCGATGGAAAGCCAGCTCGCCCCCCTCCGTATCGACCCCACAGGCCGTGACATCCACGGAGAGGCAGCCCGCATCCGGGCCCGGGGCGCCGCAACGCCCGTGGAGCTTCCTGGTCAGGTGGTGGCGTGGGCAATAACCACCCAGCCCCTCCTCAGGCAGCTGCTCACCGACCCCCGCGTCTCCAAGGACCCGCGCCGGCACTGGCCCGCCTGGATCAACGGTGAGATATCCCCGGAGTGGCCGCTGTTCACCTGGGTCGCCGTGCAGAACATGTTCACCGCCTACGGCAGCGACCACAAACGGCTGCGCACCCTCGTCTCCAAGGCGTTCACCGCCCGCCGCACCGCCGCTCTGCGCCCGCGCATCGAGCAGCTGACCGCGGGCCTCCTCGACGGCCTCGCCGCCCGCCCGCACGGCACCCCGGTCGACCTCCGCGAGGACTACGCCTACCCCATCCCCATCCAGGTCATCTGCGAGCTCTTCGGCGTCACCGACGAGGCCACCCGCGAGGGCCTGCGGGCCTGCGTCGACAGCATCTTCCACACCTCGGCCGACCCCGACGAGGTCACCGCGACCTACGCCCGGGTCTACGAGGTGCTCGGCGGCCTGATCGCGCAGAAGCGGGCCACCCCCGGCGACGACATGACCAGCGTCCTGATCTCCGCCCGCGAGGAGGACGGCTCCCGCCTCAGCGAACAGGAGCTCGCCGACACCCTCCTGCTCGTCATCAGCGCCGGGCACGAGACCACCGTCAACCTCCTCGACAACGCCATCCATGCCCTCCTCACCCACCCCGGCCAGCTCGCCCTCGTGCGCGAGGGCAGGGCGAGCTGGGACGACGTGATCGAGGAGACCCTCCGCGTCCAGGCCCCCGTCGCCAACCTGCCGCTGCGCTACGCCACCGAGGACATCGAGCTCGACGGTCTCACCCTCCGCAAGGGCGACGCCATCGTCGCCGCCTACGCGGCCGCCGGACGCGACCCCGCCCTGCACGGCGCCGACGCCGGCGACTTCGACGTCACCCGCGCCGTCAAGGACCACCTCGCCTTCGGCCACGGTGTCCACTACTGCCTCGGCGCGCCGCTGGCGAAGCTCGAAGCGGCCGTCGCCCTGCCCGCCCTTTTCGAACGCTTCCCCCGGCTCCGGCTCGCCACCGACCCCGGCGAGCTGCGGCACGTCGAGTCGTTCATCTCCAACGGACACCGCGCCCTGCCCGCCCTCCTGCATGGCTGACCAGGCACTTATCAGGCCCCGACAAGATCGTCCAGCTTTCGGTGCGGGAATGCGGCGTGCGCCACATTCCCGCACCGGAGGGTGGCGGGTGGGCGTACAAGAGACCGAACCCTTACGATCCTCTGCGTGTCCAAATTGACCGACCTGCCGAAACGGATCCTCATCGGCCGGGCGCTGCACAGCAACAAGCTGGGCGAGACCCTTCTCCCCAAGCGCATCGCCCTCCCCGTCTTCGCTTCCGACCCGCTCTCCTCCGTGGCATACGCGCCGGGCGAAGTGCTGCTCGTCCTGTCCGTGGCAGGTGTGTCCGCCTACCACTTCAGCCCCTGGATCGCCCTGGCGGTCGTGGTGCTGATGTTCACGGTGGTCGCCTCGTACCGCCAGAACGTGCACGCCTACCCCAGCGGTGGCGGTGACTACGAGGTCGCCAACGTCAACCTCGGCCCCAAGGCGGGCCTCACCGTCGCCAGCGCCCTGCTCGTCGACTACGTCCTGACCGTCGCCGTCTCCATCGCCTCCGGCATCGAGAACCTCGGCTCCGCCATCCCCTTCGTCGTCGAACACAAGACGGCCTGCGCCATCGGCGTGATCGTCCTGCTCACGCTGATGAACCTGCGCGGCGTGCGGGAGTCGGGCAAGCTCTTCGCCATCCCGACCTATGTCTTCGTCGGCGGCGTCTTCATCATGATCGCCTGGGGCGCCTTCCGCGGCCTGGTCATGGGCGACACCATGAAGGCCCCCACCGCCGACTACACCATCCATGCCCCGCACCAGGGCCTCGCCGGCTTCGCCCTCGTCTTCCTGCTGCTGCGCGCCTTCTCCTCCGGCTGCGCCGCCCTCACCGGCGTCGAGGCCATCAGCAACGGCGTCCCCGCCTTCCGCAAGCCCAAGAGCAAGAACGCGGCCACCACGCTCGCCCTCATGGGCGGCCTCGCGGTCACCATGTTCTGCGGCATCATCGCGCTGGCCATGGTCACCAAGGTGCGGATGGCCGAGAACCCCGCCACCGACCTGCTCAAGGGCGGCGTGCCCCTCGGCGACGGCTACACCCAGAACCCGGTGATCTCCCAGGTCGCCGAGGCGGTCTTCGGCAGCGGCTCGTTCCTCTTCATCGTGCTCGCCGCCGCCACCGCCCTCGTCCTCTTCCTGGCCGCCAACACCGCGTACAACGGCTTCCCGCTGCTCGGCTCGATCCTCGCGCAGGACCGCTACCTGCCGCGGCAGCTGCACACCCGCGGCGACCGGCTCGCCTTCTCCAACGGCATCGTGCTGCTCGCCGGCGCCGCCGCCGTCCTCACCTACATCTACGGCGCGGACTCCACCAAGTTGATCCAGCTGTACATCGTCGGCGTCTTCGTCTCCTTCACGCTCAGCCAGACCGGCATGGTGCGGCACTGGAACCGCCACCTGCGCACCGAGACCGACCCGGCCAAGCGCCGCCACATGAAGCGCTCCCGGGCCATCAACAGCTTCGGCGCCTTCCTCACCGGCCTCGTCCTCGTGGTCGTCCTGCTGACGAAGTTCACGCACGGCGCCTGGGTCGCCCTGCTCGGTATGGTGATCTTCTACGCCACGATGACGGCCATCCGGAAGCACTACGACCGGGTCGCCGAGGAGATCGCCGTCGACGAGGAGCCGGGCGACGAGGCCGTGCGTCCCTCCCGGGTGCACTCCATCGTCCTGGTCTCCAAGGTCCACAAGCCGACCCTGCGCGCGCTGGCCTACGCCAAGCTGATGCGTTCCGACACCCTCGAAGCCCTCAGCATCAGCGTCGACCCGGCCGAGACCAAGGCACTGCGCGAGGAGTGGCAGCGCCGCTCCGTCGACGTCCCGCTGAAGATCCTCGACTCGCCCTACCGCGAGATCACCCGGCCGATCATCGACTACGTCAAGAGCCTCCGTAAGGAGAGCCCCCGCGACGCGGTCAGTGTCTACATCCCGGAGTACGTGGTCGGCCACTGGTACGAGCACCTGCTGCACAACCAGAGCGCGCTCCGCCTCAAGGGCCGGCTGCTCTTCACCCCCGGGGTGATGGTCACCTCGGTGCCGTGGCAGCTGGACTCCTCCGAAGCGGCCAAGAAGCGGGCCCGCAAGCGGGCGGAGTGGAACGCCCCCGGCGCGGTCCGGCGCGGCCCCGTCTCGGCCCCGAAGAAGGAACCCAGGAAGGACCTCAAGAAGGACCTCAAGAAGGACCTCAAGAAGGACCTCAAGAAGGAAAGAGCCGCCACGAAAAAGTAGGCGGCAGGAGCAGGGGGCGGCGGGACGTAGACTGAACGGCTGTTGTCCCGCAGCCCCCTCTCACCTCTCTGGAGTCGACCCGCCATGCAGCACGAGACCGAAGCATCGCTGGTCGGCCACGAGTACGAGGTGGAGGTCGGCCCGGTCGCCCACGGCGGGCACTGCGTCGCCCGCACCGAGGCCGGCCGGGTGCTCTTCGTCCGGCACGCGCTGCCCGGCGAGCGCGTCGTCGCCCGGGTCACCGAGGGCGAGTCGACGTCGCGCTTCCTGCGCGCCGACGCCGTGGAGATCCTGACGGCGTCCAAGGACCGCGTCGAGGCGCCCTGCCCCTTCTCCGGCCCCGGCAAGTGCGGCGGCTGCGACTGGCAGCACGCCAAGCCGGGCGCCCAGCGCCGGCTCAAGGGCGAGGTCGTCGCCGAGCAGCTCCGGCACCTGGCCGGCCTGACCCCCGAGGAGGCCGGCTGGGACGGCACGGTCGTCCCGGCCGAGGGCGACAAGCTCCCCGCGGGCGAGGTCCCGGCCTGGCGCACGCGCGTCCAGTACGCGATCGACGCCGAGGGCCACGCGGGCCTGCGCAAGCACCGCTCGCACGACGTCCAGGTCATCGACCACTGCATGATCGCCGCGCCCGGCGTCTCCGAGCTCGGCATCGAGAAGCGGGAGTGGCCGCAGATCGCGTCCGTCGAGGCGATCGCCGCCTCCGGCTCCGCCGACCGCCAGGTGATCCTCACCCCGAAGCCGGGCGGCCGGCTGCCGATCGTCGAGCTGGACAAGCCGGTGTCGGTGATGCGCATCGGCGAGAAGGACAAGCAGGTCCACCGCGTGCACGGCCGCCCCTTCGTCCGCGAGCGCGCCGACGAGCGCACCTACCGCGTGGGCGAGGGCGGCTTCTGGCAGGTCCACCCCAAGGCCGCCGACACCCTGGTCAAGGCCGTCATGCAGGGCCTCATGCCGCGCAAGGGCGACATGGCCCTCGACCTCTACTGCGGTGTGGGTCTGTTCGCGGGCGCCCTCGGCGAGCGCGTGGGCGAGAAGGGCGCGGTGCTGGGCATCGAGTCCGGCAAGCGCGCGGTGGAGGACGCCCGCCACAACCTCCAGGACCTGGAGCGCGTCCGCATCGAGCAGGGCAAGGTCGAGTCGGTCCTCCCGCGGACGGGCATCAAGGAAGCCGACATCATCGTGCTGGACCCGCCGCGCGCGGGGGCGGGCAAGCAGACGGTGCGTCACCTCGCTTCGCTGGGTGCGCGGCGGATCGCGTATGTCGCGTGCGATCCGGCGGCGCTGGCGCGGGATCTCGCCTACTTCGCGGAGGAGGGGTACAGGCCGGTGAAGCTGCGGGCGTTCGATCTCTTTCCTATGACGCATCATGTGGAGTGTGTCGCGATCCTTAAGCCCACGGGAAACCGCCTCTGACCTGCGGTTTTACCCGGCGTGCATTATGTGCGCTATGGGCGTTAGGGGCGAATTTCTGACGCTGAAATGACGCTCGTGACGCTCGTTTGACGCTCGTCGGGAGGGTGGCCAGCGAGCACAAAACCGCCCGTCGACTGGGCTTTGAGTCCGGTCGACGGGCGGCAGCGTTTGGGTAGGACAAGGGGCCTGCGCAGGCGGCGGGGCACGCCTCCCGAAGTCCTTTGACGTGCGCTCACGCCTCCGGAAACAATCCTGTCCCCGCGGATCGTTGTGATCCGCGAGGACAAGGGGGACGGGTGTCGAGTCTGAGGTTGTTCAACGTCGCGGATGGCGGCGCAGCAGAGGTGGTGCCGGCCACGGCGGTGCGTGAGAGGCATCTGCAGGAACTGGTCGAGAGGAACATGGAGGCGCTGCTGGGCGTGCGCTTCCTCGCGAGCGAGTACAGCACCGGGCCCCGGCACGGCGGCCGGATCGACTCGCTGGGCCTGGACGAGAACGGCGCGCCCGTCATCGTGGAGTACAAGCGTGGCCAGAGCGCGGGTGTGCTCCCGCAGGGTCTTTTCTACCTTTCCTGGCTGGCGGACCACCGGGCCGAGTTTCAGCTCCTGGTCCGAGTGCCGCCCCCATTCTCAAGACGGACCCTGTTGCCGACATCAACCGCTCCGAAGTCCGTCGCAGCAAGAGTGGGCGTGGAAAGTCTCGCTCGGCGTCGGTCGTGTCGTCCTCGCCTTCGCGACGCTTCATTCCTCGGCTCCGATGGCTTCGTCCCTCGTCCCAGCCGCGTGGTGGCGTCGATCACTCTGCTCGTCATCCCGTGCATTCTGACCCTGTGGGGCATGACCGAAAAGACTCACACTGCCGCTTCTGGCCAACCGGACTTGCCCTGTACCTTCTGGACCTCCCCGTTGGCCTGGCTGTGCAACGCGAGATTGTGGCAGAGATGTACTTTCCAGGCTCTTCTGGCAACGGCCTGAAGTGCGCTGGTGCTCGTGGTGTCGGTCTTGCTGATCTGTCTGATCTGCTGGAACACCCGAGTCCGCAGGGCTGCTGTCCCCGATGGCGATTGCGAACGAGCGGCCGAGACCACGCCCTCGCACGAACCCGGCTGAGCCGTTGCTACTCGGGTGCCGAGGATTCAGTGAACCGTTTTCATCCCGACGGCACAGGATGAAAGCGGTTCGGCCATCTCTGGAAACCAACCGACACTTGGCGACGGGCATGAACGGCTGTCCGTCCTGTTCCCCAAGCCCCGCCTGCCGGGCCTGTGAGGATCGCCTGCAGTGCAGGCAACACTGGCGGCTGAGGCCGTCATATCCGTTCTCCTGCCCCAGCCCCTGCAGGAGATCTAGACACGAGTCCGGTATGAGCAGGAAACCCGTTCGTGGCAGGAGCACTACGCGATCCGTGCTGGCTGCGAATCCACCATCTCCGAAACCGTCCAATCCCACGGCCGACGTCGCTGCCGCCACACGGGACAGCGGAGACCTATGTTCAGCACGTCCTCACCGCCGCCGGAACCAACATCATCCGGCTCAACGGATGTTTCCCACCGGGCAGCGCATCACCATGCCAGTCCAGAGCCTCCACCAGACCCTGACCTGAAGATCACCAGCGGCGTCCAAGAGCGGAGCCAGTGTCATCCAGCGCGCGGGCCCCAGTCGGCGATCTCGCGTAGGGCGGTCAGGTGGCGGCTGAGGGCTGTGCGACCTTCTGTTGTGAGGGATAGCCAAGTGCGGGCGCGCTTGCCGATGAAGGCTTTGCGGACTTTCAGGTATCCGGCTTCCTCCAGCAAAGAGATCTGCTTTGACAGAGCAGAGTCCGTGACCTCGATGGTCTCGCGGAGGGTCTTGAAGTCGGCCTCGTCGACCGAGGCCAGCGCGGCAACGATGGAGAAGCGCACCGGTGCGTGGATGATGTTGTCGAGCGATTTCCGCGGATGCGTCACGGCGTACTCTCTGTGGTGCGAACGGCCTTGCGGTCCAGTATGCCGACCAGGAAGAACGGCACAGCACACAGGACCGCTCCTGGTACCCACCACAGCGGCTCGCCGGAGAAGACGGCTGTGCCAAGGGTGACCGTGAGGGTGTAAATGCCCGCTCCAGCCGCAGTGATGATGGCGTACAGCGCCCGGTAATGGCGCGGGACCACTGGGCGCGTCGCCGTGTAGATCACAAGAAGCATCAGCGGGAGCAGCAGTACGACCGGAACGGCGTACCGTACGGAAGGCTGAATCACCAGTCCATACACAGCCGTCAGCACCATCATCACGAGGCCCAGAAGGAACACCAGGGTAGCGTGCCTCCGGGTTCCGTTATGGATCCGCGAAGCCAGTGCGTCCGCAGAAGCGAGGGCTTCCCTTGCTTCCTTCTTGTCCATTGTGGTGCCTTCTTTCTCGGTGTGACACTGGGGAATACGGTCCGGCGCTCGTACTTACCCGGTTTCGCCCTGGTCCCACTTGAACGTACGCACGGCAAGGAAGACTGCCACGACGGTGGTGGCGGTAACGACCAGGAGCGACAGCCACACTGGGTGGTACGGGTCACCATGCGACATCTGTGTGAGCATTAGGTCTGCGAAGAAGGACGTAGGCAGCAGGCTCAGCGTCGTGCGGACGGCAGCGGGCATGAGATCCAGCGGGAATGCCAGACCGCTCAGGAACAGCGCCGCGAGCTGGACGAGCGTACCCACGTTGGCAGCAGCGTCCGGTGAGGACAGCCGCCCGCCGATCAGGTAGCCGAACCCACCGAACATTGCCAGGCCCAGCAGCGCGATCCCGAAGAGGGCCGGAAGCCGACTCGGCTCCACTTTGCCGAGGGCAACCGCCAGCGTGAGCAGCACGGCCGCCTGGGCGATGACCATGACGACCCTGGCGAGCATGTGCGTGAACACCAGCCGTGCCCGGCCGACAGGGGTGGTGCCGAGCAGCCGCAGCGTGCCCTTGGCGCGCAGGTTGGCCAGAGGTCCTGCGGTGACGGTCAGTGCGGAACTGGTGACGGCCAGGAAGATCGCCATCGGGATGACGAGCTGGAGGAAGTCAGGGGTGTCGGATTTCTGCGGAATGACCGAGCCGATGCAGAGGAAGATGCCCAGCATGCCGAAGGGGAAGAACAGCGCAAAGTAGAAGTACTTCGGGTCGCGGATGAGTTCACGCACGTGGAGGAGCGCCAGTTCACGAGAGGTCAGGGAGATCACGCCATCACGCCTTCCGCTTCGGCGGACTCTTTGCTGGTGTCCGCTCCGCCTGCGTTTGCTCCGTCGGCTGCCTCATGGAAGGAGACCCCGGTCAGGAGGCGGAAGACAGCTCCCAGTCCGGCCTCCTTGAGCTGGATCTGCCGGGCGCCGAGCGGGCCTGCGAGCAGGGCGAACGCCGCGTCGGAGTCGCTGGTCCGAACCACCACCCGGGTGCCGTCGTCGGTGGCGTGGGTGTCCACGCTGGATACCCCGGCCGTGCCTCGCAGTTCGGTCAGATCGGTGCCTGTGGGGACGGTGAAGTGCAGTTCTCGATCGGGTGAGTGGGTGCTGATCAAGTCCCGCGGGGCTCCGCAAGCGGCGACCGTGCCTTTGTGCAGCACGGCCACCCGGTCGCAGAGCATCTCGGCTTCCTCCATGGAATGGGTCGAGAGCAGTACGGTGCCACCGGCCTTGCGGTGGTTACGGACCGCGTTCCACAGTTCCTGCCGTGCGTTAGGGTCCAAGCCGGTCGACGGCTCGTCGAGCACCAGCAGGTGCGGGCGGGAGATGAGCGCCGTACCCACGAGCAATCGCTGCCGTTGGCCGCCCGAGAGCTTCGCCACCCGGACGTCGCGTGAGTCCGTCAGACCCATCTTGGTGATGATGGCGTCGGGGGTGTCAGGGTCGGTGAAGAAGGAGGCCCAGACCCGAAGCAGTTCCGCCACTGTCTGCTGCTCGAACACCGCGGCCTGTTGCGGCTGGATCGCAACGCACTTGCGCACCTCGCAGCGCTGTGCAACGGGGTCATAGCCGAGGACTCGAACTGTGCCCCCAGTGGGGCGGCGCAGACCGACCAGCGTCTCGATGGTGGTGGTCTTCCCGGCGCCGTTGGGGCCGAGCAGACCGAAGATCTCTCCGGGCCGCACAGCCAGGTCGATGCCGGCCATAGCCACGATGTCGCCGTTGGGGCCCGGATAGCGCTTGGTGACGTTCGTCAGCATGATCGCCGCGTCATAAGACGGGTCGTGTTCAGGCATTCCGCGTCTGCCTCTCATCGGTTGCCGCTGAGATCTCGCTGTGCCGGATGTAACTCTGGCACTAACTTTCCGAATCGGCAAGTGGGTGCACAGAAGGAAACCTGCGGGCAGCGGAGCCTAGTTGGCCGAGGCGAGGACGCCGAGCAGGCTCTCCTCGGCTGGTACGAATCCCCAGCGGTTGAGGTCCATGTGCAGGTAGTGAAGAAGCAACACCTGCCTTGGCACGGGGTTTTGGTCCCCCGCAGCCCCGTCGAGGGTGCGTACAACTGCCTCGATGTGTGCCTCAATGCCTTCTCTGAGGCCAGAGCCGAGGCGTGCGGCGGCTGTACGGGTGCCATTCGCCGCACGGGAGAGAAGACGGCGCAGTTCCTCCTGCTCCGGGGCGGCCATGCGTAACTGTCGGCCCCACTGGCGCCGGTGCGCTGTCCAGAACTCCGCCCGCGCTCCCTCGTGGAGCGCCGCTTGCACGAGAGCTCCCATGTACGTGACGGCCAGCGCTGCTCGGTCAAACAGTGGGTCGAGGGAGCCGAGCCCGTGGTCGTTGTACCAGCGGCAGGATGCCGTGAACAGCACTTCGGCCCGCGCCACCCCGGCCGACCCGCCATATTTGGCGAGCTCTGGCGCGTACACGCAGAAGCGGGCCTGTTTGACCAGGGGCAGTCCCTGAGGCACAGAGCCGGGGATGAGGCGTTCCGCGGCGACGGGCCTGCCGAGTGAGTTGAGTAGCTGGACGAGCTCGGGCAGCCGGTCGTGGATACGGTCGACGCCGTCGGCGGAGCACTTGAGGCGCAGCCGCAGATGGTGGCCGCTCATATCCCAGTAGCGGGTGAAGAACCAGGCCGGGGCCTTCTCCTCGGCCGCCCGCGATGCGAGCCAAGAGGTCAGTACGCGGGTGGCCTCGTCCATCAGGTCCGGGTGCCCGGGGTAAGCACGGACGTACCACCAGTCCGTGTCCACAGCCTGCTTGTATCGGTCCGTACGGTCCAGAAGCTCCACGGTCAGTTCTCCTTGGGCCAGGAAAGCAGGGCCACGTGCTCGGTGGCCCGTGGTCGGCCAAGGGCATCGCGCTGCGGGTGCAGAGAGCGCTCGGGAAGAGCTTCTACCAGGCGGAGGTAGTTGGTCTCCGGGCTCAACCACTGATGGAGTACATCCATAGAGAGCGGCGAAGCCAGGGAAGCCCACATCGGCTTACGGTCGGCCGCCATACCAAAGGTGGCGCCCGTGTTGGCGAGCTGATGCACGAAGACCTCCTCAGGGATCCCGTGGGCTCGCCGGAACTCATCGATCCGGACCATGAGTCCGGTTTCATCGTGCTCGCCGGTTTCAGCACGTGGGATCGTTCTGGTCGGCACGATCCATGAGGCGCGCCGAGTGACGACGCGGCCCTGCGGACCGTCTGTGATTCGGGGTAGCGTCACCACGTCGTTGCCGCAGTGCGAACTCAGCTCGTAGGCCTTCGTCATTGTGTAGTCGGAGTGCGGCGACCCGTTGACCCATGGGTCGGCGAGTATGGCGAGCAGCCGGATGTACGACTGGAGCAGATGCTGTGGGATGAGTCCCAGGTAGGCAAGGCCGATGGGGTCGCCGGCCCGGTCGAAGAGGGAGAGGGTGTGGTTGTCCGGGTCGTGGGCCAGTACGGTCTTGTCCAGCGTCATCCCATCATTCGCACCGACCTCTCCCGGCAGTAGCAACGGCGGCAACAGCCCGCCGCATTCGGCTTGCACGGTGTTGCAGTCGGTCCACACCACCAGCTCCCGGCAGCGCACTCCGTTCCAGCAGTGTTCGATATGCGAGGCGAGGCGGTTCCGGAAGCCGCCGCCGAGCAGCTTGCTGAACCTTGTGAACAGCCCTCCACTGCCTGCCCCGAACTGATTGACCACGAGCCGGTATTGGCCCGCCCTGACAGCACCCTGGCTGGCGGCCTCCAGCTGGAAGAAGACGCCGACGTTCGGCGGTGCACTGGTCGGTCCGACCGGAAGCCAGGCCCGGTCTCCCGGCTTGCGCCGACTCGTCATGTCTGCGAACAGGGCATGTTCGAGCGGCAGGTTGGCATCCCGGTCAACGGTGAGCCGCATCAGAAAGCTGAGTGGATCCTGACAGACACCGCCAATACCGAACTCTGCGACGAAGCTGTCCAGGAGGAAGTCGTAGAGATGCGATCGGAAAAGGTACGGCCGCATCTGCTCGCCCAGCGCAGTGAGGTCCGCTCGGACCTCGGACACGGTCAGTGGATCGGGCAGGTCAAGGCCAGTCTCCCGGTCTTCGTAGATCAGTCCGCTGGGCTTGCGCTCGCTGCGGTCACTGTGCTCATTCCAACCAGCGGTCAGTTCGCGGAGCCCCGCGACGGCGGCGATCCGGCCTCCTACGTTCTCATGCCGGGCGCGGGCGCCGAGGACGTGCGCCCGCTGTAGGTCCGCGCGCGCGATCAGGGAGGCCGATACGTCGCTGTCCAACAGCCTGGCCATGGCCGGGAAGGGGTCCTCGCCTTGGTTCCAGGGCGGCACTGGATGCACGAGCCCGGCGCCCAGCAGTC
Source organism: Streptomyces sp. NPDC025618 (assembly GCF_055558795.1). Lineage (NCBI taxonomy): Bacteria > Bacillati > Actinomycetota > Actinomycetes > Kitasatosporales > Streptomycetaceae > Streptomyces > Streptomyces sp. NPDC025618. The sequence goes on from NZ_JBVHLW010000015.1 coordinate 60,862, forward strand.
GGCGGAACCGGGCGAAGGGACGGGCGCCGCCGAGAGTGGCGAGGAGTTCGGCAAGGGTGACGTGCGGCGGGAGTCCGACGAGCAAGGGGAGTGCATGGTCCGCCTCGACCGCTCGGTCGTGGCGCCAGATGACCCCTTCGGTGATGAGTACCTCGCTGTGCAGCAGCAGCCCGTCGGGTTCGGTGGGGGTGCCGGGTCGGATGGGGGCGACCCGGTAGCGCAGCAGCCCCGCTGTCGACTCGTCCTGCGCCAGTCTGCGCAGTGCCAGATAAGCCAAAGTGGCGGACGTACGGCTGCGCGCCCGGCGCTGTCCCGGCGTACCGGCCTCGCCGACTGTGGTCAGTCCGGAGAAGGGGCTGGTCTTCACGGCTGCGCGGGCGACGTACGAGTACCAGGTCTTCAGTTTCCTGGTCGAGCGCGCCTTCCGGTGGCGATGCTGGATCCAGTCGGGAGCGGCAAGCGCCAGGGACTCGGCGAACCTGCTCTCCCCGTCCTCGGAAGCGGCGTCCTCAAGTGCCTGGTGCAGGGCGCGGACCGCCTGTTCCCGGTCCTCGCCGAGCTGCACACGGAGCTGCTCCAGCAGCCCCTCCCGCTCCTCGGTGATCCGTATCCAGGCATCCAGGAGTGCGGACTGCTGGGGCTCTAGCTGTTCTGCCAGGCTGCGCCGTACGTCCTCGCCCCAGGGGAGGGGGGCCAGCCGGTTGACAGACCGCTTTCCGGCCAGGACTTTGCGGCGTAGCGGAACGTTATCGTCGAGCTGGGGGACGAGTTCGAAGAGGGCGTCGATGAGTTCGGGTGCCAGCGTGCTTAATCGTTTGGATGTTGAAGCAAGTTCACAAAGCAGCTTGCAAGTTGCTGGGGCTACCAGGTCCAGCGCGTCGGAGGGCAGGCCTGCCACCCTGGTCAGCAGCACGGGCGAGACAAGAGGAGAGATCATCGGCCTACCACCGAGAGCACGAGGTCCACGGTAGTCGGCAGCGCGTGGAGCATGGCGAAGGCAAGGAAGCAGGCATAGGCCACGGAGAAGACCCCGTACGCCATGTAGCCACGGCGGGCCCGCACAGTGAGGTTGGCGAGATGCGCAGGCAGTGGCTGGCGTCGGGTGGTGTGGCGCAGCAGTGCGAAGGCCCTGCCGCGGCCGTTGGTGACTCCGGTAGCCGCTTCGATCGCCGTGTAACCGTCACTCGGCATCAGCGGGTTGACGTTGATGACCAGTAAGTGGGTGTTCTGCGAGGATTCACCGGTTTCAGCTTGAGTTTACGTCTGGGCTGGCCGGTGCCCTGGGTGAGGGCGCACGGGCCCGAGCGGCCGTCCCGGGACCGCTCAGCCGTCGTTTGCAGCCAGGTCCCCGTTGTTGCGGCCGTCGAGGAAGGCGCGGATCGCCTGGCGGGCCCGCTGTTCTGGTGGGGTGCCCTGTTCGGTGGGGAGGGCGTTGCTCAGCCAGAGGGTGGCGAAACCGTGCACGAGCGACCAGGCGGCGATGCCCGCGTCCCGGGTTCCGGTGCCGGGCAGATTGGGGGCGCCATAGAGGAGTTCGCCGGCGCGCTGCTGAGCGGCGCGCAGTGCCGGGTCGTCGCCCTGGTGGAGGTGGGGCTGGAACATGACCTCGAAATGTGCGGGGTGGCTGAGTGCGAACTGTACGTAGGCCACGCCCATCTCCGCGAAGTCGGCGGTCTGTTCCTGTGCGTTGTGCATCAGGTCGGCCAGTGCGTGGAAGCCCTGGGTCGCCAGCGCCGTCAGCAAGCCCTCACGGCTGCCGAAGTGGTGCGTCGGTGCGGCGTGCGAGACGCCTGCACGCCGAGCGAGTTCGCGGAGGCTGACCTTTGCCACGCCGGATTCGGAGATGGCGGCGGCCGCGTGGTTGAGCAGTGCGCGCCGTAGATCTCCGTGGTGGTACTGCTGTGTCCGTCCGTTGAGGGGGGCGTTCATCGCGGCAGTCTAGCCGAATCTTGACATTGACAAGATGCCGTACATAGATTTCGATCTTGCCATTGGAAAGATTGAAGACGGAATGATTGAGGTGCGCATGGCGCCGTTGATGACCCTGCTCGTCGGATCTGCTCTGGCGTGGCTGCTGGGGCTGGCAGGCGTGGACGCGCTGGAAGGATGGCAGGCGGCGCTGCGAGTCGGTCTGGCCGCGATGTTCGCGCTGACCGGCACGGCGCACTTCACCCGACGGCGCGCGGATTTGACCCGCATCGTTCCCGCGCGCCTGCCCAGGCCCGAACTGCTCGTCACGATCACCGGTGTGCTGGAGCTCGCCGGGGCGGTCGGGCTGCTCGTCCCCCTCACCAGCCGTCTGGCGGCGGGGTGCCTGGGGGTGTTGATGGTGGTGATGTTCCCGGCCAACGTTCGCGCGGCCCGAAGCGGCGTCCTGCTTAGCCCCCTCAGTCGGCTCGCTCCGCGCACCGTACTGCAGATCGTCTTCCTGACGGCCTGCCTCGCGGTCGCGCTCTCCTGAGCGACCTCTGACTTGGTGTCCTGTGTTGGTTCGCCGAATTTCAGGTTGAGTTGAGGTCCGGGGTGGCCGGTGCGGGCTGAGCCAGGGTGAACAGGCCAGGTTCGGGCTCGGCGAGGATGTCGCGGTCGACGAGGCGTTTCAGCTTGGCGCGGATGCTCTCGGTGTGCCGCGGTTCGGTGCCGATGCCCAGCGTCTCGCAGACCTCCTTCGCGCGGAGCCCGTACCCAGCCTGCTCGAAGGCAGCGAGGACCTCACGGTAGCCGGGCGGCAGCGGCTCGGGCGGCTCGGTACCGTCCTCGGAGGCCAGTTCCAGCATCGTCTCGCGAGTGATGTCCAGGCGTTCCAGGGTGCGTTCGGCGGCGGCGAGTTGTTCGGTGAGCAGTGCGATCTGCTCACGCAGTTGTCCGGCCGTCTCGCGTACCAGCTGCTGCCGGGCCTCGATCTTGTCCAGGAGATGCTTCATCGATGTTCCGGTTCGTCGGAGGCGAGGGGTGTCGGGTGGGCGGGTCGCGCCAGGTCGCAGTGGTGGTGCGGGTGAGGCGGTGGAGCATGAGGCCGGTCATGGACCAGTGGATCCAGGCCACTGAGCTGGCCGGCTTGGTCTCGTAATCGCGCACGAGGCGTCTGTGCAGCATGAGGGTGCCGAGCGTCTGCTCGACCACCCATCGCTTCGGCTGCGGGGTGAACCCTTTCGTCCCCGGCTCGCGCTGCACGATCTCGACGTCGATTCCGAGGCGGGCGCCGTGCTCCACGACGGCCTCCTTGAAGCCGGCGTCGGCCTATGCCTTCGTCACGGTCGGCGCGCTCGCGGCGGCCTTGTCCAGCAGCGTGATGCCGATCGCGTTGTCGTGCACGCTCGCGGCGACCACGACGACCGCGATGATCAGGCCGAGGACGTCGGTGGCGATGCCCCGTTTGCGGCCCGGGCTCCTCTTGCCTGGATCCTGCCCGGTCGTCTCCTTCGGTGCGTTCGTCGAGGCCCGCACGGTCTGGGAGTCCAGGACAACGGCGGTGGGGTCCTCGCGCCGCTTGCGGCTTTCGCGGATCTGCCAGCGCAGCAGGTCATGGAGGGTCTCGGCGGTGCCGTCGTCGCGCCGTTTGGCGAAGTAGTAGTACACCGCGCTCTTCGGCGGCAGGTCGTGGGGCAGGTAGCGCCACTGACAGCCGGTGCGCGCCTGGTACAGGATGGCGTTGACGACCTCCCGCATCTCGTACTGTCCCTCGTGCCCGCTGACCGAAGGGTGCTTCGCCTTCCAGGCGGTGATGACTGGCCGGATCAGCTCCCAGGCTCCATCCGACAGATCGCTCGGGTACGCAGGCCGCTCACACACGTCCACCAGCACACCGCAGCCGCGGCGAACCGCAAGGCCCGGAACCGGACAACCTGCCTTCAAGCCCTACGGGAACCGCCCAAGACTCGCAGAACGCCCTCTCAGACGCCCTCTAGCTGGGTGGGAGGCGTGCTCCCGAGGAATGTCTTTGCGGGGACTTGAAGGAAGGCGGCTGGGGTTCCGGCGCCGCTGGTTGCGGTGGCAGGTGTGCTCCCGCCGTGCTTTGGCGGGCGGACGTCTGGCGGTGCGGGTGCTCAGTAGCTGGGGCCGTACGGGCTCCAGTCGCTCAAGAATGGCTTGAGATCCTCGGGGCGGGGCGCAGGGACTGCAGGCAGCAACGGTGAACCGTTGAAGGGGTTCAGGTGTTGCACGTGGCTCTCTGCCCATGCGATCCATGTCTCGACGTCGTCCCTGGTCGGTCCGGTCGGCAGAGTCTCTGCGTGGAGGCGGAGCGCGCTGATGTACTCGGCCAAGCCCGCTGCGTGACGCCACGCTCTTTCCTGCGCTTCGAGGTGCTGGACGCGGTAGGCCTCCGCGTACTGGATGCGGGCTTCTTCCATGGCGGTTTCCCAGCGGATGCGCTTCTGGCGTGCCGCTTCGATCTCGTCCTGGCGTCTGCGTTCGGCGGCTTCGCCGCGGAGGGTGACCTCGTGGGCGATCTCTGCGAGCTGGTCTTCGAGGGCGCGGCCGGGGGTGTCGGCCCATTCGCTCGCCCGGTGCGGTTGGCCGCCGCTGAGGACGAAGCGGAGCCGTTCGGACGGGGTGTAGTCGAAGCGGGGGATCCTGATCCAGGAGTTCTTCTTGGCCTCGGCGAGTTCCTTCTCGGTAGCGACGTGCTCGGTCCGGTCTTGCTCCTGGAGGACGAGGAACCCCACAGTCTGGCCCTGTGCGGTGATGGTGAAGTGAGGAGTTGCTCTGCGGCGGCGATGAGACGGAGGTGCGGAGCCGGTCTGTCCTGCCGAACTGGAGTGTCCTACGGTCTCGGCGGCGGTGATCAGCGCCTGGATGAGCCGGAGGGCACGTCCTTGGACGGGCTTGGCCAGGCCCAGCGGCTGGGGTTCGTTCTGCATGGCCCGGACCACGGCGTGAGGCCGCGTGAGCCGAGAGGGAACGGGGACGGGTGCGAGGACGGCGAGGCGCCAGGCGGGGATGTCGACCAGTTTGATTTCGTACCCGCCACGGCACCAGCCCCCGTACAGCTCCTTCGTCTCCGGGATCCTTCCCGACCTGCGTGCCGCGGCGACGCGGGACGGCCACTTCTCCAGGTCCGGACCGCTGCCGCTCTTGACGATCCGGCCGTCGGCCTCCGCGAGCTCCTGCAACAGCTGCTCCGTGAACGTCACGCGAGGCTGTGATGGAGGGCTTGGCTTCCGCCCGGCGGCCGGGGCTTCCTGCGCTCGAGCGGACGGGGGTTGCGGAGCAGCGGCCTGAGCCTTCCGCGGGCGAGACCCGCGGGGAGGGTACGTGCCGTGCGCCAGATAGTGCTGGCCGGCGCTCGTCAGGGCGACGCTCCACTGCCCGCCCTTCCGGGAGACCGTGACCAGGCCCCGGTTCTGCAGTGCCTGACAGGTGGTCTTGTAGGAGCTGGTCTTCCAAACGCCGACAGGGCACCCGTCTTCCACCCACTGCAGCACCGAGAGCTGCCGCTCATTGACCTGCCGTTCCAATGGGCCGCCTTCGACTCCAGGTTGACGTACGACGGCGGCATGTTGTCAGTTCCGTTCGCCAGCGACGGGTGGTTCGAAACAATTCGCTCGAACGAGCGGGGGTGGCGTGGGCCGTGTCGATGCCCGCGCGGGCGACGTCTTCAGCGTTGCTGTCAGCTCGGCCTCCGTGACCTTCAGCCACTGAACTTCGCGCGCAAGCGTTCGTTCTCCTTCTCCAGCGTCTTAACACGTAGTTCGAGTTCGGCTCGTGTCAGCTTCTTCTTCGGCGGCGGAGGTAGGGGTTCTGTTGCTTCCGGTGGCTCGCCACGCAGTCCGATGGGTTCGAAGGCCACGATCGTTTGGTGGTCTTCCCCGCACTCCGTGCATCGCCTGCCGCATGACCCGGCGGAGAGGGGGTCGGTGTACGTGTAGTGCGCCTCCCTTTCGGTGCCCCAGTCGATCGTTGAGCGCGAACAGCTCGTCGTCGAGCCGCTCGGTCAGCTCCGGACCGGGGACGGAGCGGGTGCCCTGCTCGACGAGACCTTGTTGAAGAAGCTCAGCATCAGCGCCGCGTTGTCGGCCGTGAGCAGCCGCCACGCGGCACTCTGCCTGCGTAGAGCGACCAGATGGTCGTAGTCGAGCTCCATGCGTTCCGACCTCCATGACCGCGTGTGGGAGGTTGTGCGGCGACCACGAAGGCAGCCTCAGGAACTGGCACTGACAACGGGAGGACGGAGCCTCTCCGACGGCATCACGGCCGTGCGTCAGACCTTGATCACGGCGGTGCTGGCCCCCACGGAGAGCCGATGTGTCCTTGGGGGCCGAGGTGACGATCGTGACCGGTCCCGTTGCGCCCAGGATGGTGGTGGCGAGCATGACGGGTCCGTGTAGGAAGGAGTCAGACCTTCTCGGCGGTCACGCGCGGGTGGTCAGCGGTGAGGATGGTGATGTCCTCGACGTCGGATGTCAGGATCGTGACGCGGCCGGGCTGGGCGAGGGCGGTGGCGCAGAGCATGGCGTCGATGGCGTACTTGTGGCCGTGCAGCCCGGTCGTGCGCAGCAGACCGGCGGCGGACTGGGCGAGGGCCTGGGTGACCGGCTCGACCCGCAGCCGGGACAGCGTCCACTTCAGGGCGGCGTCGTTGATCCGGGGGTGGATCACCTCAACGAGGACCGCGGCGGATGTGATCACCGGAAGGTCGGCGTCGCGGGCGGCGGTGAGCCATTCGTGGACCTCGCGGTCGCGCTGTACGGCCTTGGCCAGGCCCTCGCTGTCCAGGATGAGCGCGCCGCTCACGCGGCTGCCCCGGCCTCGGAGGAGGTGCCACTGGTGAGCTTGGCCCGCTTGGCAGCCACGGCCTCCGGGTCGGCGGGGCCGTGGGTCTTGTCGAAGTCGGCGATCAGCTCGTCCAGGTTGTCGCGCTCGATCTGCCGCTGGGCGGCCCTCTCCAGGTACGCGGACACACCCCGCTTGCCGACCCGCTCACGGATCGCCTGCAGGGTGCCGGCGGTCAGGGAGACGGAGATGCCGCTGGTGGGGCCGTCGCCGGGAGGGAAATCGGTGTCGTCGTCAGCCATGACCCGAGTATGGCATTTCAAATGCCACAAGGCGAGATCTCCGGCGGTGGTGACCTCAGGGCCCCTCTGGGTTGGCGGGCGCGCGTCGAAAGTGCGCACGTAGCGCCCATAGTGCCCGCAATGCACATTGATCTTGCGCCCGATTTGCGTCGCGCAAGTCGCTGACCTGCAGTTTTCTTTGACATGTTTCCGTTGACGTTTTTACTATGACGCATCATGTGGAGTGTGTGGCGATTCTCAAGCCCACGGGGGATCGCGTCTGAGCTGGGGTTTTATGTGGTGTGCCCGATGAGCGTCAGGGGTTCTGACGCTCATCGGGCGCCCCTCCCCACGGGCTTGACAGCTCGGGTGGAGCTCGCGGTCATGGCCGACCGTGTCTGAGACGAGCCGCTCGTCTCCCGCGCCTTCGGGGGTTCCGGCCGTACGCCGGCGCAGCGTGGTGTGCGTGACGCGGTTGCCGATGCTGTCCGAAACGGGACCGGGCTGAGTCCGCCGCGTGAGCAGCGTTGTCGCAGCCCCGTCCGGGCTGCCGGCTGCGCTTGGTTCCGCACATCCCGAGCACCGGGCGGCGGCCGAGAAGGATCGACCCGAGCCGTTTGCCGGGTACTTTCAGCCGCGCTCTTCACCAGCTCGCCGGCCGCAACTCCCTCGTGGGGCGATCAGCGTCACAGGAACATGATGATGCGCCATTCATGGACGCATCTCCGGCATGCCGTATCCCGGCCGCCCAGGCTGGACAGCGCTTCTTCCGTCGAGTTCGGCTCATACCGACCCTGGCATGGAGGGAAACGGTGGGCACAGCCGAGGGGGAGCCGTCGTGTCCGGACCGCTGTATATACCTGTCCTGCCGGCGAGGCCACACGCTGTGACTGCCTATCGGAAGCTCGGGCCCCCGGTTCGGGAAGCCGTTGTGCCGCTCTGGAACCTCCTGCCCCATTCCGGGGTGCCGCCGACGGAAACGGCCACTGCCATCCGGAAGGATCTGGAGGCGGTGAGGGGAGTGCACCGGCATCATGCCGGGTGGTTCGACATGCCCTTATCCGACGAGACGCAGACCCGTACGCTGCTCGACACCACGGACATGCTTGGCGCGCTGCGTCCTGTGACCGGCCCACGACGCCCAACTGGCCAACAGAACGCCGTGCTTGGCTGCGCCCGGCGTTCCGGTAAAGGGCTGGGCGTACGGGTGCTCGTCACAGGCGAGTGGGACGGAGGCCTGGTCGGCGAGGTACGCGACCTGCTTGCCCGCGTCGGCCCATCCCTACGCCTGGACCTGCTCCTCGATCTCGGCTGTGTGCTCGCCGATCGCCCTGATGCCGCGAAAGAAGCACTGCGGGGTCTCGATGTCCTGGTTCCTCTGGCCCCTTGGCGCACCGTCGCGACGCTGTCCGGCGGCTTTCCGGACATTAAGGCCGATATGGCGGAACAGGGGTTGTGGGAGGAGCCCCGTACGGACTGGGATATATGGCACGAGATGGGCCATGGCCACCGTTCGTATCTCCCGCAGCTCACTTATGGGGACTACGGCACTCTCCCGGCCGATGCCAGCGCATGTCCTCTCAAGAAGAGCGAGGGAGGCCCGGCCTGGGGTGCGCTCCGCTACACGACCGACCGCTCCTTCGTCCTGTGCACGGTGTGGCGACGGGGGCCGGACCACGTTGAGGCGAACCGCGCCGCCGCCCGTCGGATCGTCGGCTTGGACGGCTTTCGCGGGCCCGGGACCAGCGCCGGCGAGACCTGGCTCCGCGACTGCGCACAGGGCGTGGTGCCTGCCCACGGCGGTACCGGCACGGGCAATGCCGAGACCTGGCTGTGGGTCGGAAACGTCCAGCACATCACCTACGTCGTCCGGAGCCTCGGAGTGTAGGGCGCGGCACCCTGGCCCGCCGCGTGGCGCCCGGCTGTTGAGCACGGCCTCCTTCGGGGTCCGTCATCTCCGTATCCGGGCCAGCAACTCGCGCGCTTCACGCCGCGCAAGCGGATGGGTCGTCGTCGAGGACGGAGACGGCGGAGACGCGGTGGCCGGCCTCGCCGGCAGGGATGGTGCTCACAATGACTGCCCCCGCTTGATACCCCCGTGGTGGATACACGGGCCGGTAAGCCTCCGAGGGCTGCGCGTAGAGATCCCATGGGGTGCTGAAAACAGCGACGGTGCGCCGCATCACAACCGCCCGCATTACGCCCTGACACCATGTCAGCCCCTAGCGTCCTCCACGTGACACAGACGACGTGGTTCCGCCTGACCGCCGGGCCTGGCCCGCATCGTCGACATCCTCGACTTGGAGTACCCGCCGCACCATGAAAGTCAGCGTTTCCACCTTCCAGACCACCGAATCCGCCCCCGTCCAGGACCTCGCGCGTGACCTCGAAGAGCGGGGCTACGACGCCCTCTACTTCTGCGAGCACACGCACCAGTCCTCGCGCGTCGCACGCGAGAAGCCGGATCTGGAGCGGCGTTTCCGGGAGACCTTCGATCCGTTCGTCAGTGCGCACGCCGCCGCCGCGGTGACCGAGCGGCTGCGGGTGGGGTCCGCCGTCTCGCTGCTCGCCCAGCACGAGCCCATCGCCATGGCGAAGCGGCTCGCGACGCTGGACCGGCTCGTCGGAGGCCGGCTCGACGTCGGTGTGGGGGCCGGGTGGATCGAGGACGAGATGGTGACCCACGGCGTCGATCCGAAGCGGCGCAACGGGCATCTCGCCGCGCACGCCCGTGCGGTCAAGGCGCTGTGGTCCGGTGAGCCGGTCACGTTCTCCTCGCCGTACGTCTCGTTCGAGGAGATCGTCGTGCGCCCCACCCCGTCGCAGCGGCCGGGGCCGCCGGTCTACGTCGCCGGGGCGGGGCCGCGGTCGGTGGAGCGCGTCCGGGACTTCGGGGACGGCTGGATGCCCGACTACGGGTCCGTCGATCCGCGGACGTTCTTCGCCCGGCGCGAGCGGGTGCGGGAGCTGGAGCAGGAGACGGGCCGGCGCATCCCGGTCGTCGTGATGGGTGTGCCGCACGACCCGCGCGTCATCGAGTCGCTGGCCGCGGCGGGTGTCGACCAGGTCGCGACGCTCGCGCCGTCGGCCCCGCTGGCCGAGATCCGCGCGTTCCTGGCGCCCTTCGAAGCGAGCCTCCGCGCGGCCCTCGGCGGGGAGAGCGGGGTCCAGGCGATCAGGCCAGGGAGGCCGCACGCCCTGTGAGCACCGCGATGTACTGGCGCGTACGGCTCAGCGACGCGATCTCGCGCGAGATCCGCTCGTATTCGTCGTCGAGCATGGCGGCCAGCTCCTCGCACGTGGTGGAGATGTCGATCCCCTCGTGCGCGCAGTCGATGAGCAGGGAGATGTTCTGGGTGCTCACACCGCCGTCCAGCAGGAACCTGATCAGCAGGACCCGGGACACGTCCTCGGGGTCGTAGAGACGGTGCCCCAGGTCGGTGCGGTGGGGCCTCAGCAGGCCGCGGCTCTCGTAATAGCGCAGGAGCCGTTCGCTGACTCCCGTGGCACCGGACATCTCGCCGATGCGCAGGTGCCGACGGGGCCGCGCCGCCGCGCCATCGGGACCGCGCTCGCGCGTCTTCCCTGCGGTGATCGCTTCGCCGAGTCCTGCCGACACTGCCGCCCCCTGTTCCCGACGCACTGGATGTGTCCCGCCGGGTTCAACCGGAACGGCCCGGTGGATCATCCCGTGTACTCAGGAAGCGGCCGGCGGCTCGGTCGGCGGCGCCGCGCTCCGCCCCGCCAGCCTCGGGAAGTGCAGGTCGAAGTGGAGTGCCGCCATGCGGATCATGAAGACCGTCGCGGCCGCGACGATCGTGGTGGGAGTCGGGGCCGTGCCGGCCCAGTGCAGGAGCAGGTAGACGCCCGCGCCGGCGGCGGCCGCCGTGGCGTAGATGTCCTCGCGCAGCAGCAGGGGCGGGAACTGGCCGCACAGCAGGTCGCGTACGACCTCACCGGTCACACCCGTGAGCACCGCCAGCATGATCACCGCGAGCGGGGTGACACCCGCGTCGACGGCGGCGCGGGCGCCGATCACCGTGACGACCGACAGACCCACCGCGTCCACGGTCATCAGGCTGCGGTGGGGGAGCCGCCGGTGGCGCAGGAGGATCATCGTGGCGACGGCCGTGGCGGCGACGACGGTGAGCAGGACCCAGTCGTGCGTCCAGTACAGCGGGTGCCGGTCCAGGATGAGGTCGCGCAGGGTGCCGCCGGAGATGGCGGCGGCGAAGGCGAGGACCAGGCCCCCGAAGGGGTCCAGCCGTGCCTGGTGGGCGGCGAGCACGCCGCTGGCCGCGAAGGCGGCGATCCCTGTCAGGTAGAGCACGTACAGCACCATGTCTGCCTCCCGCCGGATGACGCGTATGACTTCGGCGGGGCGACCTCGACCCAGGCTCGACCCAGCGCACAACCACGCCAGCCAACCAGGGCCGCCCGGGCCTCGGCGTCGGTCTTTCGGCCATACGTATACGGCCGAAAGGCCCATTTCCGCCCGGCCGGCTCCGGCGGGGCCTGTCTGTCGGCACTCGGAGGCGCCGTCCGGGCCGGCGCAGCCGGTCACCGGACAGGAGAGGCAACGGCACCGCCCGTGGACGCGCGCCCACGGCCGACCGGTGGCACGCTGAATCCATGGCCCGGCGCAATGCCGAGATCGAGGCGCTGCTCCAGGAGTACGCCGACCTCGTCGCGATCACCGGTGGCGACGCCTTCAAGGCGCGCGCCTACGAGAAGGCCGCGCGGGCGATCGGCGGGCACCCGGTCGACGTGGCGAAGCTCGACGCCAAGGCCCTGCGCGACATCCCCAACGTCGGGAAGTCGATCGCCGAGAAGATCGAGGAATACCTGCGCACCGGCCACGTCTCCGCGATCGAGGAGAGCAGGACGGCCGTCCCGGCCGGGGTCCGCGAACTCATCGGCATTCCCACGCTCGGACCGAGGAAGGCCCTGATCCTCCACGAGGAACTGGGCATCTCCTCCGTGGCGCAACTTCTCGACGCCGTCCGCGAAGGGCGCCTGCGCGGCCTCAAGGGCTTCGGCGAGAAGACCGAGGCCAACATCCTCCACGGCATCGAACTCATGCAGAAGGCGGGCGGCCGCATCCTCCTCGGCGCCGCCATGGACGCGGCCGAACAGTTCGTCGCCGCGCTCTCCGAAGTGAACGGCTGCGCGGGCTGCACTTACGCGGGATCGCTGCGCCGGATGCGGGAGACCATCGGGGACATCGACATCCTCGTCGCCGCCGAGCGGGCGGCCCCGTTCATGGAGGCGTTCTGCGAACTCCCGGACGTCGCCGAGGTCATCGTGCGCGGCCAGAAGAAGACCTCCATCCGCACGCTGAAAGGGCTCCAGGTCGACCTGCGCGTGCTGCCTCCCGGCGCCTGGGGAGCGGGACTTCTGTATTTCACCGGCTCCAAGGCGCACAACATCCGCATCCGGGAGATCGCGGTCCACCACAAGTACAAGCTCTCCGAGTACGGCCTCTTCCACGTCAAGAGCGGACGGAAGATCACCTCCGCCGCCGAGGAGGACATCTACGCCCGGCTCGGACTGCCCTGGATCCCCCCGACCCTGCGCGAGGACCGCGGCGAGATCGCCGCCGGGCTGCGGGACGAGCTCCCCGAGCTGATCGCGGAGGACGACATCCGCGGCGACCTGCACACGCACACCGACCTCACGGACGGGCTCGCCTCCCTGGAGGACATGGTCGCCGCGGCGGCCGCGCGCGGCTACGCCTACTACGCCGTCACCGACCACGCCCCCGACCTCGCCATGCAGCGCATGACCGACGAGAAGATGCTCGCCCAGCGCGACCAGGTGCGCCAACTCGACGGGAAGCACCACCGGATGCGGGTGCTGCACGGCACCGAGCTCAACATCGGACCCGAGGGCGGCGTGGACTGGCCCGACGAGTTCCTCGACCGCTTCGACCTGTGCGTCGCCTCCGTGCACTCCCACTTCAACCAGAGCCGCGACGACCTGACGCGGCGGATCGTGCGTGCCTGCGAGAACCCGCACGTGGCGATCCTCGGCCACCCCACGACCCGGCTGATCGGCAAACGGCCCGGCATCGACGCCGACTTCGACGCCGTCTTCGCGGCGTGCGCGCGGACCGGCACGGCGCTGGAGATCAACGCTCACCCGGAGCGGCTCGACCTGGGCGACGAGGACATCCTGCGCGCGAGGCGGTACGGCGTGAAGTTCGCGGTGAACACCGACGCGCACGCCACCACCCACCTCCCGTACATGCGGTACGGCGTGGGTACGGCGCAGCGCGGCTGGCTGACGAAGGACGACGTGATCAACACCTGGCCTCTGCAACGGCTGCGGCGCTTCCTGCGGCCGGGCTGACGCGCTCTGCCTCTACTCGCTTCGCCGAAACCCGTTCTGCGGGCGCTCGCCTTGCCCGCGTCCGCTCTGCTCGCACTGGCTTCGCCACACCTGCTCTGCCGGCACCTGCTCTGCCCGCGCTCGCTTCGCCGTACCCGCTCTGCCGCCACTAGCCGCGTCGACACCCGCCCTGGTCGGCATCCGCCTCCCCGCACGCGTCGGAGCCGCCCCGCAGAAATGTTTCTCCACAGGCAAACCATGTTCGAATGAGTTGCGGTTACTCTCTGTTTTCAGATCGCCACGCAAAGGCGCATCGCCAGGTGGCGGCAGCACTGCCACGCAATGGCCACTCAGGGGGATTCGCATCATGGACGTACTGCGGCACGTCGCCGCCCACTTCGCACTCGACCTCGTCGCCGTGTGCCTGCTGACCTTCGCGGTCTACTGTCCGCGCCACCGTCGACGAGATCTCGTCCCGGCGTATCTCGCCCTGAACGCCGGGCTGTTCACGGTCGTCGCGGCTCTGGGCGAGATGGGCGGCGGCGGTGGGGCGGCGCTCGGGCTGGGGCTCTTCGGGGTCCTGTCGATCGTCCGGCTCCGCTCCGACTCGGTGCAGCATGAGGAGGTCGCCTATTACTTCACGACCCTGGTCCTCGGGCTCGTCTGCGGCCTGCCACACCTGGGGCTCCCGCTGGAGGCCGGGCTGAGCGCCGCCCTGCTCCTCGTCGTATGGGCCGGCGACCATCCCCGGCTCCTGGCCCGTTCCCGCCGCGCCGTCGTCACCCTGGACAGCGTCCACCGGGATCCCGTCGCGCTGCGCGACGATCTGGCACGGCGGTTGGGTGAACCGCTCCAATGGACCGTCACCGAGGTCGACTTCGTACGCGATCTGACGGTCGTGGACGTGCGCTACCGCGAGCCCCGGCCGACCGCCGCCACCGGACCCGTCCGCCGCGAGGTGCCCGCCTGGGAGCCGGTATGAGCGCCCCGGCCGCGCCCCCGCGGGTGTGTGCGCAGACGGCCGCCGAGGCGGTCAGCGAGGCCGCGTACGCCACCGCGCCGGTCTCACTCGCCGAGGTCAACGAGCGCTCCGCTCTCCTCGCCCGCTTCGACCACAGCTACCTCGTGCCCGTCCCCGTCTTCCTGCGCATGGCCCGGCGCCTCACCGACCCTCGACGGCCCGACGGACCCTTCCGCGCCCTGGCCATCGACGGGCGTCGCGCCTTCCGCTATCACTCCGTCTACTACGACACTCCCGCCCTCCGCTCCTTCCACGACCACCGCCAAGGCCGCCGCCTCCGCTTCAAGATCCGCGAACGCCACTACCAGGACACCGGCGAGCGCCAGCTCGAGATCAAGCTCAAGGGCGGCCGCGGGGACACCGTCAAACACCGCCGCCCTCTGTCCGGTCATACCGCGCCCCTCGACCCCGGCAACCGCGACTTCGTCACCCACACCCTCCGCCGTGCCTATGGCATCGGCGCCCCGGCCCACCTGACCCCCACCCTGACCACCGACTACCTCCGCACCACCTTCGTCGCCGACGGCCAGCGCATCACCTGCGACGCGGCACTCACCTGCACGGACCTCCACACCGGACATGCCGTGCACTGCGACCCGCGGCTCGTCCTCGTCGAGACCAAGACCACCGGCCACCTCACGGAGGCGGACCTGCTGCTGCACGCGTACGGCGTACGCCCCGCTGTCTTCACCAAATACTGCGGCGCGTTCGCGGCACTGAGACCGGAACTGCCCGCCAACCGCTGGCGCCGGGCGGCACGCCGCGCCTTCGGCCCCGGCGGCTGACCCGGGTCAGCGCTGCCCGGCGCCTTCCAGGACCCGGGTGCCGGACTCCTGTGCCTGTCGTCGGAACTCGCCCGGAGGGAGGTCGAACATCTTGCGGAACGCCAGGTGGAAGCCCACGGAGCTCTGGTAGCCCACCAGCTCGGGGATCGTGGCGAGGGGGACCGTGGTCTCGGACAGCAGCGTCGCGGCCTTCTGCATCCGGCGCTTCGTCAGGTGCTGGCCGGGCCCCTCGCCCACCAGCTCGCGGAAGGTCTTCGTGAACGCCGACCGGGACATCCCGGCCTGCCGGGAGAGGGAGTCGATCGTCCAGGGCTCCGCGTACTCCCGGTAGATCGCCAGCAGCGCCTTGCTGATGCCGGGGTGGCGCAGCGCGTGCAGCTCCGGGGAGCTCTCCGCCAGCTGCTCCAGCGCGACCCGCAGCGACAGCACGAAGACCATCTCGAAGGCGCGGGTCACGATGAGCTGGCTGCCCGGCTCCCGCCGGGCCGTCTCCGCCGTCAGGCTCTCCAGGGTGCGCATCAGCAGCGGCTCCTTCGCCAGCATGTCGCGCTCCAGGACGATGACGTCGGGGAGGGCCGCGTAGACCGGGGGCTTGCTGACGGCGTCGTAGTGCAGGCTGCCGCAGATCAGCTCGGTCTCCGGGCCGGACGAGCCGATCTCGACGATGCCCGAGGCGCCTGGGCGGCGCTCCGGCAGCACCGTGTCCAGCGAGGGGGCGAGCGGCACGGCGCGGTCCGCGATGGTGTGTCCCGTGCCGTGCGGGAAGACCGCGAGATCGCCTTCGCGCAGGGTGACGGGCGAGGAATCCCCGGGAAAGCTCACACAACAGTCGTTGCGGAGTATGTAATGGATGATCGCGCAGCTCTCGTCCTGTCCCTGAATCGCCCAGGGTCCGCGGGCAAGCCATCTGCTGTGAAAAACGCTGTGCAGCCGGAGCGGCATCAGCAGGTCGCTCAATGTGTCGTCAACGCGGCTCATGGACGATCCTTAAAAGCAGCAGGATTCTTGTTAGTTGAATCCTAACCAGGCCGGGGTCAGGATTCTTCTCAGGGAAGTCACCGAGGCCGGCCGGGGGGCCGGTGGGTGGGGGCGATCGCAGTGTTCGCATTGCGAGTCGCAGGTCACAGGTGAACATCACCACAGACGTACAACCCTGGGCGGGTTTCACGGAACCGCGCGGGGATCTGCTCTGGCATGTTCGGAACAGTGGGAACGGGGGTTCCGTGGATATTCTGGTAACAGGGGCGGGAATTGGCGGGCTGGCAGCCGCCCTGAGTCTGCAGCACGCAGGATTCGACAGGGTCCGTATTGTCGAGGCGGCACCCGAATTGCGGCCGCTCGGTGCCGGGGTGAATCTGCTGCCCAATGCCGTGCGCGAGCTGGCCGCCCTCGGGCTTTTCGATGAACTCGTCACGGCCGCCGCCCGCACCGATGAAATCCGTTATTACGCCCGCACCGGCGGCTTGATCTGGCGGGACGACCGCAGCGCCGGATCCGGCCATCGCTGGCCCCAGTTGTCACTCCAGCGCGGCCGGCTCCACACCGTGCTGACCGAGGCCGTCCGGGCCCGGCTCGGGGCGGACGCCATCGTCACCGACTCCCGGCTCACCGGCTTCACCGAGCTGCCCGGCGGCAGGCTCCGGGCCACCCTTCGCCACGGCCGCGGGGTCTCGTCCTCCACGCTGGACACCGATGTCCTCATCGGTGCCGACGGCATCCGCTCCGCCGTGCGCGCCACGCTCCACCCGCACGAGGACGGCCCCGCCTGGAACGGCACCACGGTCTGGCGGGGCACGACCCGGATGCCACCGTTCCTCGGCGGTACCTCGATGCTCGTCACCGGCGACGGCACCCAGAAGGTGGTCGCCTACGCGATGTCGCCGGACCTCGACCGCGAGGGCCGCACCCTCGTCAACTGGGCGGCCTCGCGCCCCGCCGACGGCGGAGCGGAGGCGGACCGCAGTGACTGGAACCGGCCGGTGCCGCAGGCGAAGTTCCTGCCGCACTTCCAGGACTGGGATCTCGGATTCCTTGATGTCACGGCTCTCCTCGCCGGCGCTTCCGGCGCATTCGAGTATCCGATGCTCGACCGCGATCCGCTGCCCCGCTGGTCCTTCGGGCACACCACACTGCTCGGCGACGCGGCACACGCGATGTGCCCGATGGGATCCGGCGGCACGACCCAGGCCGTCATCGACGCCCGAGCCCTCGCCTATTGCCTCGCGACGTTCGGGGACATCGAGGCCGCGCTCACCGCGTACGAGGAGCATCGCCGCCCCGCAATGACCGAACTCCAGCTGGCCAATCGCAATATGGGCCCGGAAATCGTCATCGACATGGCCTACGACCGGGCGCCCGCCGGATTCCGGCAGGCCACCGATGTGATACCCGCCGCCGAACTGGCGGATGTCGCCCGGCACCACGCCCGAATCGGCGCTTTCGACCCGGCGGCGGCCAGCACCGGCTCGCCCTGGACAGTCTGACCCACCGCACAGCCGGAACACCGTGGAAACCCAGGGTTTCCGGCCGGCACGAAGAACCATCTCAGGAGAACAATGACCCGCGTTGGCCAGGAGTACATCGAGTCCTTGCGCGACGGACGCGAGATATGGCTCGACGGTGAACTCGTCAAGGACGTCACCCGTCACCCGGCATTCCGCAACACGGTCCGCTCGATCGCCGGCCTGTACGACATGACGCACGATCCGGCATTCCGCGACGTCCTCACCGTGCGGCCCGCCGGCACGGACCAGCGGATCCACCGCGCCTACGCCGTCCCGCGCACCCACGAGGACCTGATCGCCCGGCGCAAGGCGTTCAAGACCTGGTCGGAGGCGAGCTACGGTTTCCTCGGCCGCTCTCCCGACTACATGGCCTCCGGCATCGCGGGCTTCGCCGCCCTGCCCGGCGTCTTCGCCGGCGCGGAGTTCGACGGCACCGCCAACCTCGACGCCTACTACCGCAGGATGTCCCAGGGCGACCTCTACCAGTCGTTCACCCTCGCCAACCCGCAGGCCGACCGCACCAAGGCCGCCTCGGAGCAGGAGCGCGACGACCTCTACATCCGGGTCGTCAAGGAGCTCGACGGCGGCATCGTCGTCCGCGGCGCCAAGATGATCGGCACGGCCGCCATCTTCGGCAACGAGATCATCGTCGGCACCATCGAGCCCCTCCCGGCCAAGGACGCCGACTACGCCCTCAGCTTCTCCGTCCCGCTGGACACCCCGGGCCTGAAGTTCATCTCCCGCACCTCCTACGAGGCCGCCGCGCGCACGGTCTTCGACAACCCGCTGTCCTCGCGCTTCGACGAGAACGACTCGATGCTCATCTGCGAGGACGTCTTCGTCCCGTGGGAGAACGTACTGGTCTACCGCGACGTCGAGGCTTCCTTCAAGCAGTGGTGGATCACCCCCGCCTACTGGAACTTCGTCCACCAGGCGGCCACCCGCTTCTGGACCAAGCTGGAGTTCCTCGTCGGCCTGGGCATCCTGATCGCCAAGGCCAACGGCACCTACGAACTGCCTCCCGTCCAGATCCAGATCGGCCGCCTCATGGGCTGGCTCAACATGGCCAAGTCCATGCTGCTCGCCGCCGAGGCCAGCTACGAGGCGGTGCCGGGCGGCGACGGCGCCGTGCAGATCAACAAGGAGATCGCCTCGGCGCACCGCTTCATGGCCGCCGACGTCTACCCCAAGGTCCTCCAGGAGATCAAGACGCTCGCCGGCGGCGGGCTCATCCAGCTCCCGGCATCCGGTCTGGACCTGCGCCACCCCGTCATCGGCGACCTGGTCGCCAAGTACGTCCGTTCGCCCGGCGCCGGGCCGGAGAAGCGCGTCAAGCTCTTCAAGCTCGCCTGGGACGCTCTGGGCTCCGAGTTCGCCGGACGTCACGAGCAGTACGAGCGCTTCTACCACGGCGCACCGCACATCTATCTGCCGTCCATGGTCCGCGACGGCAGCCCGGAGCTCTGCGAGCGCCTCGCGCAGTCCTGCCTCGACGGGTACGAACTCGCCGACGAGCCCGCAGGGTTCGCGCAGTGACCTCCATGGCACCCCACCGCCGGCTCGCGCTCGCGCTGCTCGCCTGCACCCAGTTCATGCTGATCCTCGACACAGCGATCATCAACGTCGCCGTGCCGTCGATCGGCAGCGAGCTCGGCATCTCGCCCACCGGCCTGTCCTGGGTGGCGAACGCCTATCTGATCACCTTCGGCGGGCTGCTGTTGTTCAGCGGCCGCGCGGCCGACCTGTTCGGCCGTAAGAAGCTGTTCGTCGTGGGCCTCGCCCTCCTCGTGCTCGCCTCGCTGGCCGGTGCCCTCGCGGACGACGCGGCCTGGCTGATCACGGCGCGCGCCGTCCAGGGCATCGGCGCCGCCCTCGCCGCGGCCTCCGCCTTCGCCCTGCTGCTCACCCTCTTCGCCGACGGGCCCGAACGCCACAAGGCGCTGGGCGTCTTCGCGGCGATGGCCGGCGCGGGCGGTGCCGCCGGCACCGTGCTCGGAGGCGTGCTCACCAGCTGGCTCGGCTGGCGGTCGACCTTCGTGCTCAACGTCCTGGCCGGCGTTGTGCTGATCGTCTGCGCCCGGCGGCTGCTGCCCGAGGCCCGGGAGGACGACGCGGGGCGCGGCTTCGACGTCGCCGGAGCGCTCACCGTCACCGGCGGACTGGGCCTCCTCGCCTACGCGCTGGTCAACGCCGGAGAGGCGGGCTGGACCGCGGCGACCACGCTCGTCCCGGCGGCTCTGGCCGCGGTCCTGCTCGTGACCTTCGTCGCGATCGAGTCGCGGGCCGCGCAGCCGCTGCTTCCGCTGCGGGTCCTCGGGCGGCCCACGCTGCGCCTGGCCAACGTGCTCGGCGGGCTCTCGCAGATGGCGCTGTTCCCGATGTTCTTCCTCGTCAGCCTGTACATGCAGGCGGTGCTCGGGTTCGAACCGGTGGCCGGAGGGCTGGGGCTGCTGCCGCTGTCCTTGGTCGTCGTGCTGGTCGCCGGCACGGCGGACCGGCTCATCGGCCGGTTCGGGCTACGGGCCGTGATGACCGCGGGCTTCACGCTGATCGCGGCCGGGCTCGGCTGGCTGTCGACGCTCTCCGCCCAGGGCACCTTCTCCGCCGACGTGCTCGCGCCGAGCATCGTCCTCGGGGTGGGGCTGCCGCTGGCCGCCGTCACCACCAATGTGGCGGCGACCATGGACGCGGGGGAGGAGGAGGTCGGACTGGCCTCCGGGCTGATCAACACCAGCCAGCAGTTCGGCTCCGTGCTCGGGCTCGCGGTGCTCACGGCGGTCGCGTCGGCCCGTACCGGCGCCTCCGACGACCCGGTGGCCCTGACGAACGGCTTCCAGGCCGCCTTCCTCGTCGCGGCCGGGATCTCCCTGGCGGGCGCGCTCCTGAGCCTCGCGCTGCGTGCCGGGGCCGCACGGCCCGCCCCGGCCAGGGCGGACGTGGCCAATGGCTGATTGTTAAGTACGTCCGACCGGCTGCTAATTGAAGCCGCCGGAGCGCAACTGACAGGCTCGAACACATCTGTTCAGTGCATACTTCTGCGAGGAAAACCTCATGACCGACACGCAAGGGCGCCAGTACCTGGTATTCGGTGCCAGCGGATTCCAGGGCGGGGCAGTCGCCCGCCTGCTGGCCGAGCGGGGCCACGCCGTGCGCGGCTTCGCCCGCCGCCAGGTCGAGGCGGAGAAGGCCGTCGACGGCGTCACCATGGTCCAGGGCGACCTGGCCGACGCCGCCGCCGTCCGCGCCGCCTTCGAGGGCGTCACCCACGCCGCCGTGGTCATGCCGCTGGTCTACGACCGTGCGACCGTGGAGACCTACGCGAGGAACATCGCCGAGGCCGCCAAGGCGGCCGGGGTCGAGCGTCTGGTCTACAACGTCAACACCCCGCTGCCGAAGGCGGAGACGCCGTACGCCTCCTTCGAGACGCGCCGCGCCGTCGAGGCCGTCCTCCGCGACAGCGGTGTGCCGCTGGTCGTCGTCCGCCCGCCGGTCTACCTGGACAACCTCTTCAGCCCCTGGAACGGCCCCGCCCTCGTCGACGACGGTGTGCTGGCCTATCCGCTGCCCGCCGAGCGGCGTGTGTCCTGGCTGTCCCACACCGACCTCGCCGCGGCCGTGGCCGCCGCCCTCGACGCCGAGGGCCTGGAGGGCGAGACGCTGGAGATAGGCGGCGCCGAGACCGTCACCGGTCCCGAGCTCGCGGCGGCCTTCGCCCGTGCGCTCGGCCGTGAGGTCGGCTACCTCGCCCTGGACCCGGCGGAGTTCGAGGCCGGCCTCGGTCAGGTCATCGGCGCCGAGGCCGCCGCGGGTGTCGCGGGCATCTACCGCTGGGCCGCCTCCGGCGACGAGCCGGAGCTGTTCGCGGCCGACCCGCAGGCCACCGCGCAGAAGCTGGGTGTGCGCCTGACGCCGCTGAGCGAGTGGATCTCCGCGCAGCCCTGGCACATCTGGGCCAAGAAGAACGACTAGCACGACGGACGGGGTGGGGGGGGGGGGGGGGGGGGGGGGGGGAACAAAAAAAAAAAAAAAAAAAAAAAGAAAAAAAAAAAAAGAAAAAAAAAAAAAAGAGAAAACCCCAACAGATCGCTGGGTCCTGCTAACCCCCCCACACAACCACCCCCCCCCCCCCCCCCCCTCCCCCCTCCCCCCCCCCCCCCCCCCCCCCCCCCCCCCCCCCCCCTCCCCTCCCCCCCCCGCGGCCGCAGGCCGCCCCCGCCGCAGGCGGCAACGGACCGGCAGTCGGGGGTCTGGGGCACGCGCCCCCACGCGGCGGAGCCGCACATCAGATGCAGCCGGGAAGGGGCGGGGCTGGGGAAAAGCCCGCCGCAGGCGCAGACGCACACCGGGAGCCGCCCATGAAGCCGCACCACCTCGCAGCGATCTGCATCGTCCTCCTCGCCGCCGCCCCCACCGCCGCCGCCGACCCCCGGCAATGGACCGCCACCCCCGCCCCCGCAGGCAAAAGCACGCCCCGCCCCGACGACCGCAGAGCGTTCGAGCTGGAGGGCGATCCCGGCACCGTGTTCCAGGACAAGCTGTCCGTCATCAATCCCGGTGACACCGCGCGCTCCTTCGCCGTGCGGGCGGACGGGTCCTGGGTGTCGCTCGCCGTGCGCACGGTGAAGGTCCCGGCGCGTACCCGCGCGGACGTGCCGTTCGCCGTGGCCGTGCCCGCCGGTGCGGCGCCGGGGGATCATCCGGGCGCGCTCGTCGTCAGCGGGGAGGGGCGGCGGGTGCGCGTACCGCTGACCGTGCGGGTGAGCGGCGCCGCGCTGCCCGCGCTCGCCGTGGAGCACGTACGCGTCAGCCGCGAGGGCGGCGCCGCGGTCATCCGCTACGCACTGGTCAACCGCGGCAACACCGCGCTCTCCCCGCGCCTGGACATCCGCGCGGACGGCCTCTTCGGCACGGTCTGGCGCCGTACGGCCACGGGCGTGCCCGCGGAGCTGGCGCCCGGCCGGAGCGTGCGGCTGGCGGAGCGGTGGGCGGACGCGCCGCGCCTGGACTCCGTACGGGTCCGTCTCACCGCCACCGCGCCCGGCGGCGCCCGCGCGACCGCCTCCGGCTCGTACACGCCCCTCCCGTGGCTGTTCCCGGCCCTGGGCGGGCTCGCCGCGGTGCTCGCCGCGGCGGCGCTCCTGCTCGTACGCCGCTCCAGGCGCGCCCGGCGTGCGGGAGCGGCGGCGTGAAGGCCCGTGGCGCGGGCGCGGTGGCCCTGCTGCTGGCTCTGGCGTGTGTGCTGCTGCCCGCCGCCCGCGCGAGCGCCGACGGGCCCGCCCTGCGGCTCGACCGGACCGAGGCGGGCAAGGGCACCGTCCTCACCGTCAGCGGCACCGGATGGCGGCCCCGGACCCTGCTCACGCTCCTCGTCTGCGGCCAGGACATGATCGGCGGCACCGACAGCTGCGCCAACGCCGACGGGCGCACCGCGACCACCGGCGCCGACGGCCGCTTCAGCACACGGATCCCGGTCGCCGAGCCGCCCAAGCCGTGCCCCTGCGTGGTGCACGTGGCGACCGTCATGGGCGACCCGGTGGCCGTGGACGCGGCGCTCAAGGTGGCCGGGCACCCCGTCGCGTCCCTGCCGCCGCGCACCGGCGGGGAGCGGCTCGGGGTCCTGGACGCGCGGCTGGAGGGGAGCAGCGGGCTGCTCACGTGGTTCGGGGCGCCGCCGCGGCGGCGTCTGGTCGTCACCCTCGGCAATCTGGGCTCCACGCCCGCCAAGGACCCCGTCTTCGAGGTCGGCACCTCGCACGGGGTGCTCGCGCCCGAGTGGGAGAAGCAGCACTGGCGGGGCACGATCGCGGCGGGCGCGCGGGCCCGCGTCCGGCTGGACGTGGAGTTGGCGGCCGGGGCGTACGGCGACTACCAGGTGTCCCTGAAGTACGGGGACAAGATGCTGGTGGAGGAGCCGTGGGACGTGGGACGGCCGTGGGGGGTGACGCTCTTCTGGATCCTGCTGTGCGTGGTGGTGTCGGTGGGGGTGTTCCGCGTGGGCATGGCGGTGGTGGGGCGCGTACGGCCGCCCGAGCGGCCCGAGGAGGCTCGCGACGGCTCCCTGCCGTGGTTCAGCCCGGAGGCGGACCCGACACGCGCCACGGAGGCTCCGGACGGGGGTGTGCACCACCCGTCCACCACCCGCGCGAAGGCGCGTCCTATGGACGAGGCGTAAACCAAAGCGCCCCTCGGGGCGATGGCGCGCCATCGCCCCGAGGGGCACTCCGAGTCACGGAACGTTACCGAGCGGACCGCGTCAGCGGACGTCGCCCATCAGGCCGACGATCTTCTTGCGGTTCAGCCAGATGCCGGCGCCCGCCAGGACGGCGGCCGCGGCCTCGCCCAGGATCACGCCGGTGCCGTTGAGGTCGGCACCCGCCGTGATCAGCAGGGTCATCACACAGTCGCCCGCGGTGACCGCGAGGAACCACACGCCCATCATCTGGCTGGCGTACTTCGCCGGCGCCATCTTGGTGGTCAGGGACAGACCCACCGGGGACAGGCACAGCTCGCCGACGGTCTGGAGGCCGTAGATCGCGATCAGCCACATCGGGCTGACCTTCGTGCCGTCCGACGCCATCGACATCGGGAGGGCGAAGAGGACGAACGAGAGGCCGACGAAGACCATCGCCGCGGCGAACTTCACCGTGGTGCTGGGCTCGCTCTTGCGGCGGGCCAGCGCCAGCCACAGCGCCGCGAAGATGGGCGCCAGCGCCACGACCCACAGCGAGTTGACCGACTGGAACCAGGTGGACGGGAAGTCGAAGCCGAAGATGTTGTCCGCGGTCTTCTTCTCGGCGAAGGTCGACATCGTCGACCCGCCCTGGTCGAAGATCATCCAGAACACGGCGGCCGCGACGAAGAACCAGATGTAGCCGCTGACCTTGGTCTGCTCGGTCTCCGTCAGCTCCTTGTCGCGCTTGATGCGCGCCAGCACGAAGATCGGGATGAAGAGGCCGAGCAGCGCGATCGGGACCAGGGCCCAGTTGATCGTGTAGACGCCGGTGCCGATCACGATGCCGTAGAAGACCGCGGCGATGACGAGCCAGATCAGGCCCTTCTTCAGCCAGGAGTTGCGCTCGGCGACCGTCAGCGGGGTCGGGACCTGGCTGCTCTTCGCGTTCAGGTGGCGGGTGCCCAGCAGGAAGACCAGCAGACCGAGGCCCATGCCGACGGCGGCGATCGCGAAGCCGAGGTGCCAGTTGTACTTCTGGCCGACGGTGCCGATCACCAGCGGCGCGGCGAAGGCGCCGACGTTGATGCCGATGTAGAAGAGCGTGAAGCCACCGTCACGGCGCGGGTCCTTGGGACCGTCGTAGAGGTGGCCGACCATCGTCGAGATGTTGGCCTTCAGCAGACCGGAACCGATCGCCACCAGCGCGAGGCCGAAGAAGAACGTCGGCTTACCGGGGATGGCCAGGACCAGGTGACCGGCCATGATGACGCTGGCCGCGATGGCCACCGTCTTGCGCGGGCCCCAGACACGGTCACCGAACCAGCCGCCGGGCATGGCGAGCAGGTACACCATCGCCACATAGACGGAGTAGATGGCGACCGAGGTGGCCTCGGGCATCGCCAGACCGCCGCCCTGACTGCCGGGCTTGGCGTCCGGGCCACCGGCGATCAGATAGACGACAAGAAGGGCCCTCATGCCGTAGTAGGAGAACCGCTCCCACATCTCGGTCATGAAGAGAATGGCCAACCCGCTGGGGTGGCCAAGGAAGGTCTTGCCGCTGGGAGCAGGAGTGGTCTCCTGAGGAGCAGCACCCTTCGTCAGGCTGGACGCCATGGTCGATCCTTGTGTGCTCGGGACGCGCGATGGAGCTGTGACGCGCCCGGGTGGGGGTTGGCCGGCACCGGCTACTGCGCTGCCCGCCCCCACGCCCTAAGGGGTTCGATCCCCCGCGAGGGACCGGCAGGACAGCCGTACACCGGGATCCACGCCCCCGCGCACCTTCGCGCGGCGGACCCGGCCGACAGGTCATTCACTGTGTAACAAGGCTGAGGGAACAGCCCCGCGCACAACAGAGACCTCCGGCGAGATGTGGTCGTGCCGAAGGTCCCCCGATGGTGCTACAGACGTCTGGTCACCATACGTCACACCCCGCCCGAATAAGGAAGGAGTTGAGACATGGATCACAGGTGAGACCGGAACCATTCGCATACGTTCGAAGGTGAGTTTGCTCTTGGAGAAGTGTTGCCGTCGGTAGCTCTGAGTGCACCTCTGACGTGTGCCCGGGCGGACTACCATCAAGCCATGACCCGAGTACTGCTCGCCGAGGATGACGCGTCCATCTCGGAACCGCTCGCACGCGCCCTGCGCCGCGAGGGTTATGAGGTGGAGGTGCGCGAAGACGGTCCCACGGCGCTCGACGCCGGCCTCAAGGGAGGGGTGGACCTGCTCGTCCTCGACCTGGGGCTGCCCGGCATGGACGGCCTGGAGGTCTGCCGCCGGCTGCGCACCGAGGGCCACGGCTTCCCCGTCCTGGTCCTCACGGCCCGCGCCGACGAGGTGGACACCGTGGTCGGCCTGGACGCCGGCGCCGACGACTACGTCACCAAGCCCTTCCGGCTCGCCGAACTGCTGGCGCGCGTGCGGGCGCTGCTGCGCCGCGGCACCGTCGAGTCCCAGCAGCAGCCCCCCGCCACCCACGGCGTGCGGATCGACGTCGAGTCGCACCGCGCCTGGATGGGCGACGAGGAACTCCAGCTCACGGCGAAGGAATTCGACCTGCTCCGGGTGCTGGTGCGGGACGCCGGCCGGGTCGTCACCCGCGATCAGCTGATGCGCGAGGTCTGGGACACCACCTGGTGGTCCTCCACCAAGACCCTCGACATGCACATCTCCTGGCTCCGCAAGAAGCTCGGGGACGACGCCGCCAACCCGCGCTACATCGCCACCGTCCGCGGCGTCGGCTTCCGCTTCGAGAAGAGCTGAGCCGACCCGGCCCAGAGCCCCGCTGCCGGGCTGCTTACGTACCACCCGCCCGGAGGGCACCGTGCGCCGCCGACTGATCAACTCCACGCTCGCCGTCGTACTCGTCGTGATCGCCGTGTTCGGGATCCCGCTCGTCATCGTCGAGACCCGCACGATCGAGAACAGCGCGCAGGAGAGCGTGCAGTCGGAGGCCGTGCGCCTGGAATCCATCGTCGACAGCCGGCTGGTCGGCGGGGAGCGGGTGGAGTCGGGGATCCTCAGCGAGCAGATCACGCCGCAGCGCTACGCCCGGATCGAGATCCCCGGCAGGCCGGTCATCGAGATCGGCACCCGCCCCAAGGGCGGCCTCATCACCGCGGAGCTCAAGGGCGGGCAGGGCGAGACCGTACGGGTCGAGGCGTCCCGCTCCACGGTCAGCCGTGAGGTCGGCCGCACCCTGCTGGTCATCCTCGCGGTGGCCCTGCTCGCCGTGGTGGCCGCCGTCTTCCTCGCCGTACGGCAGGCGAACCGGCTCACCGCCCCGCTCATCGACCTGGCCGAGACGGCCGAGCGCCTCGGCTCCGGCGACCCGCGCCCCCGGCACCGCCGCTACGGCGTGCCCGAACTGGACCGGGTGGCGGACGTCCTGGACTCCAGCGCCGAGCGGATCGCCCGGATGCTCACCGCCGAGCGCCGGCTCGCCGCCGACGCCTCGCACCAGCTGCGCACGCCGCTGACGGCGCTGTCGATGCGGCTGGAGGAGATCACGCTCACCGATGACCCGGACACGGTCAAGGAGGAGGCGACGATCGCCCTCACCCAGGTGGAGCGGCTCACCGACGTCGTCCAGCGGCTGCTCACCAACTCCCGCGACCCCAAGGCCGGCTCGGCCGTCACCTTCGACCTGGACGAGGTCGTCAAGCAGCAGATCGAGGAGTGGCGCCCCGCCTCGCGCAGCGAGGGGCGGGCCATCGTGCGCTCCGGCAAGCAGGGGCTGCGGGCCGTCGGCACCCCGGGCGCGGTCTCGCAGGTGCTCGCGACGCTCATCGAGAACTCGCTGATGCACGGGGACGGCACGGTCGCCCTGCGCACCCGCGTCACCGGCACCCAGGCGGTCGTGGAGGTCACGGACGAGGGGCCGGGCGTCCCGCCGGACCTGGGCGCGCGGGTCTTCGAGCGGACGGTCAGCGGCCGGAACTCCACCGGGCTGGGCCTGGCGGTCGCCCGCGACCTCGCCGAGGCGGACGGCGGGCGCTTGGAGCTCCTCCAGGCCAACCCGCCGGTCTTCGCGCTGTTCCTCAGCCTCGAGGGGGACCAGACGGACGGCGCCGGCGCGGCCTGAGCCGCTGCCGCGCGTCGGTCGCTGTGTGTCGATTACCGCGCGTCGGTCACTGCGCGTCGATCCGGGCCGGCGGCTCCTCCGTGAGGAAGGACTCCGCCGTCTGCACCGCCTCGCGCGCGGGGAGGGCCCGGAAGACCCATGTGCGGTAGGACCAGAAGCGGAAGACCGTGCCGATGCCGAGGCCGACGACGTTCTTCGCGATGTTGTCCGCGAGCGGGGTCGTCAGGCCGAAGCCGTAGTGCGAGAGCGCCAGGATGCCGTTCTCGATCACCAGGCCGATGCCGCTGAACAGCAGGAACAGCGACAGCTCGCGGCTGCGCCGGCTGGTGTCGCAGTCGCGGTAGGTCCAGTAGCGGTTGCCGACGTAGTTGGTCGCGATGGCGGCGACCGTCGCGATCACGCCCGAGCGCACCACCGCGAGGTGGAAGCCGTGGACGCAGATGTTGAAGACGATGAAGTTGACCACGAACCCGATGGCCCCGACCGCGCCGAACTTCGCTATCTCGCGGGCCAGCCTCTGCAGCCGGGAACGCATGGTGTGCCGTTGACTCATAAAGATCGTCAGGCTCCGTCGTGTGGGGCTGTCCGGGGACATGGGCGGCATTCATGCTATCCAGCGCTCCGGGTCACCGAGAGAGGGCATCGGTGAACGCGGAGCGAACGCACGCCATATCGGCCATCACGGCAGTCCCTCGTTCTTGGGATGATCCTCCAAGAGGGTGCGGGAGCGGTTGGCGCGTACGGATACCCTGGGGGCGTGACGTTCCCGGTAGTCGGCATGGTCGGCGGCGGTCAGCTCGCCCGTATGACCCACGAGGCGGGCATCCCCCTCGGCATCAAGTTCAAACTGCTCAGTGACACCCCGCAGGACTCGGCGGCCCAGGTGGTCAGCGACGTCGTCATCGGCGACCATCGCGACCTGGAAACCCTTCGTGCTTTCGCACAAGGCTGCGATGTGATCACCTTCGATCACGAGCACGTACCCACCGAGCACCTCCGGGCCCTGGAGGCGGACGGGATTCCCGTCCGCCCGGGGCCCGACGCGTTGGTGCACGCCCAGGACAAGGGCGTGATGCGGGCGAAGCTCGACGCGATCGGAGTGCCCTGTCCCCGGCACCGGATCGTCGAGGACCCCGCCGACGTCGAGCGGTTCGCCGCCGAGGGCGACGGCTTTCCCGTCGTCCTCAAGACGGTGCGCGGCGGTTATGACGGAAAGGGGGTTTGGATCGTCCGTGACGCAGAAGAGGCGGGTGAACCCTTCCGCGCCGGAGTGCCCGTGCTCGCCGAGGAGAAGGTCCCCTTCGTCCGCGAGCTCGCCGCCAACGTCGTCCGCTCCCCGCACGGCCAGGCCGTCTCCTATCCCGTCGTCGAGTCCATCCAGACCGACGGCGTCTGCGACACCGTCATCGCCCCCGCCCCCGGCCTCTCCGAGGCGCTCTCCGCCCAGGCGCAGCAGCTCGCCCTGAAGATCGCCAAGGAACTCGGGGTGGTCGGCCACCTCGCCGTCGAGCTCTTCGAGATCCGCCACGCGGACGGCACCCCCGGCGTCCTCGTCAACGAGCTCGCCATGCGCCCGCACAACTCCGGCCACTGGACCCAGGACGGCGCGATCACCTCGCAGTTCGCCAACCACGTACGCGCCGTGCTCGACCTCCCGCTCGGCGACCCGCGCCCGCGCGCGAAGTGGACCGTCATGGCCAACGTCCTCGGCGGCGACTACCCCGACATGTACTCCGCCTATCTGCATTGCATGGCGCGGGACCCGGGCCTGAAGATCCATATGTACGGCAAGGATGTGAAGCCCGGCCGCAAGGTCGGACACGTCAACACCTACGGCGACGACCTGGCCGACGTGCGCGAGCGCGCGAGCCACGCCGCCGGATACCTGCGAGGAACGATCACCGAATGACGAACAGCTCCCCCCTGGTCGGCATCGTCATGGGCTCCGACTCCGACTGGCCCGTCATGGAGGCCGCCGCCAAGGCCCTCGACGAGTTCGACGTCCCCTACGAGGTCGACGTCGTCTCCGCGCACCGGATGCCCCGCGAGATGATCGCGTACGGGGAGCAGGCCGCCGGGCGTGGGCTGAAGGCCGTCATCGCGGGCGCCGGGGGAGCCGCCCACCTCCCCGGCATGCTGGCCTCCGTCACCCCGCTGCCAGTCATTGGCGTGCCCGTCCCGCTGAAGTACCTCGACGGCATGGACTCCCTGCTCTCCATCGTGCAGATGCCGGCCGGGGTCCCCGTCGCCACCGTCTCCGTCGCGGGCGCGCGCAACGCCGGCCTGCTCGCCGTCCGCATGCTCGCCGCCCACGACGGCCCCCTGCTGGAGCGGATGCGCCGCTTCCAGGACGAGCTCAACGAACAGGCCACCGAGAAGGGCCGCCGGCTGCGCGCGAAGGCCACCGGCAACGACGGCTTCGGCTTCGGCAAGTGACCGCCGTGAGCGACCACCTCGCCCGCGCCCGCGAACTGCTCGCCGCCCACCCCGTCGTCGACGGCCACAACGACCTCCCCTGGGCGCTGCGCCAGCAGGTCCGCTACGACCTCGACCGGCGTGACCTCGCCACCGACCAGAGCGCCGACCTCCACACCGACCTGCCGCGGCTGCGCGCGGGCGGCGTGGGGGCGCAGTTCTGGTCGGTGTACGTGCGCACCGACATGGCCGGTGACGAGGCCGTCAGCGCCACGCTGGAACAGATCGACGCCGTACGCCAGTTGACCGCCCGCTACCCCGCCGATCTGCGGCTCGCGTTCACCGCGGACGACATGGAGGCGGCGCGCGCCGAGGGCCGGATCGCCTCCCTCATGGGTGCCGAGGGCGGTCACAGCATCAACAGCTCCCTCGCCACGCTCCGCGCCCTGCACCGCCTCGGCGTGCGCTATATGACGCTGACCCACAACGACAACGTCCCGTGGGCCGACTCCGCGACGGACGTGCCCGTGGCGGGCGGGCTGACCGCCTTCGGCGAGGAGGTCGTGCGGGAGATGAACCGCCTCGGCATGCTCGTCGACCTCTCGCACGTCTCCGCCGACACGATGCGGGACGCCCTGCGGGTCAGCGAGGCGCCGGTGATCTTCTCGCACTCCTCCGCGCGGGCCGTCTGCGACCACCCGCGCAACGTGCCGGACGACGTCCTCGCGGCACTGCCCGCGAACGGCGGCATGGCCATGGCCACCTTCGTCCCGAAGTTCATCCTCCCCGAGGCCGTCGCCTGGACCCGCGCCGCCGACGAGAACATGCGGGCCCACGGCCTGCACCACCTCGACACCACGGCCGAGGCGATGGCCGTCCACCGCGCCTTCGAGGCGGCCAACCCCCGCCCCCTCGCCACCACATCGACGGTCGCCGACCACCTCGACCACATGCGCGAGCTCGCGGGCGTCGACCACATCGGCATCGGCGGCGACTTCGACGGCACGGCCTTCACCCCGACCGACCTGCCGGACGTGTCCGGCTACCCCAACCTGATCGCGGAGCTTCTGCGCCGCGGCTGGTCGGAGGCGGATCTGGCGAAGCTGACGTGGGGGAACGCGGTGCGGGTGCTGCGGGCGGCGGAGTCCGTGGCTGCCACCACGACGAGGGGCCCGTCGAACGCGACGCGAGAGTCCCTGGACGGCTGATCCCGCAGGGTGCGGCTGCTTGCGCCTGCGGCGGGCTTTTTCCCCTACCCGCCCCTTCCCGAGACCGGGGAGACCCCGGACCCCCAGCAACACGCTTCGCGCGTTGTCCTCAAACGCCGGACGGGCTGGATATCCAGCCCGTCCGGCGTTTGAGGACGCGGCCGCAGGCCGCTCCCGCCGCAGGCGGCAACGGCGGGACAGCCGGGGGCCTGGGGCACGCGCCCCAGTTTCGGGAAGGGGCGGGTAGGGGAAAAAGCCCGCCGCAGGCGCAAGCGAACGCCCCCCCCCGCGGCGGAGCCGCAAAAAACTAAGCCTGCGGCCGCCCCATGGCCCGGAACGTCCACCCGGCCTCCCGCCAAGCGCGAGCGTCCAGCGCATTGCGCCCGTCCAGCAGACACCGCTCAGCCACCACACCCCCCAGCTCCGCGGGAGAAAGCTCCCGGAACTCCCCCCACTCCGTCAGGTGCAGCACCACATGCGCCCCCCGCACCGCGTCCAGCGCCGTCGGCGCGTAGGCGAGCGTCGGGAAGAGGCGGCGGGCGTTCTCCATCCCCTTGGGGTCGTAGACGGTGACCTGCCCGCCCTGAAGGTGGATCTGCCCGGCGACATTGAGCGCCGGGGAGTCCCGTACGTCGTCGGAGTCCGGCTTGAACGTGGCGCCGAGCACGGCCACCCGACGGCCGAGGAAGCTGCCGCCGACCGCCTCCCGCGCGAGCTCGACCATGTGGCCGCGGCGGCGCATGTTGATGGAGTCGACCTCGCGCAGGAAGGTCAGCGCCTGGTCGACGCCCAGCTCGCCCGCGCGGGCCATGAAGGCCCGGATGTCCTTGGGCAGGCAGCCGCCGCCGAAGCCGATGCCGGCCCGCAGGAACTTCTTGCCGATCCGCTCGTCGTGGCCGATGGCCTCCGCGAGCTTCGCCACGTCGCCGTCCGCCGCCTCGCAGACCTCGGCCATGGCGTTGATGAAGGAGATCTTCGTGGCGAGGAAGGAGTTCGCGGCGGTCTTCACCAGCTCGGCCGTGGGGTAGTCGGTGACGACGAACGGCGTGCCCTGGCCGATCGGGGTCGCGTACACCTCGCGCAG
The DNA here is from genome assembly GCF_055558795.1 of Streptomyces sp. NPDC025618. Taxonomy (NCBI): domain Bacteria; kingdom Bacillati; phylum Actinomycetota; class Actinomycetes; order Kitasatosporales; family Streptomycetaceae; genus Streptomyces; species Streptomyces sp. NPDC025618. Next base: position 93,460 of record NZ_JBVHLW010000015.1, read on the forward strand.
CAGCTTCTCGCCGCGCTCACCGGCGACGCCGACGACGATCCGGTCGGGGCGCAGCGTGTCCTGGACGGCGAAGCCCTCGCGCAGGAACTCCGGGTTCCAGGCGAGCTCGACGTCGGCGCCCGCCGGGGCCAGCCCGGCGAGCAGCCCCGCGAGCCGCGCCGCGCTGCCGACCGGGACGGTCGACTTGCCGACGACCAGCGCGGGCCGGTGCAGCACGGGGGCGAGGGCGGTGACGGCGGCCTCGACGTAGGACATGTCGCACGCGTACTCGCCGTGCTTCTGCGGGGTGTTCACGCAGATGAAGTGGACGTCGCCGAACTCGCCGACCTCCTCCCAGGAGGTGGTGAAGCGCAGCCGCCCGGTCGAGCCCTCCAGGCCGGCCACATGGCGGCCGAGCAGCTCCTCCAGGCCGGGCTCGAACATCGGGACCTTGCCCCGGCCGAGCATCTCGATCTTCTCGGGCACCACATCGAGGCCCAGCACCTCGAAGCCGAGCTCGGCCATGGCGGCCGCATGGGTGGCGCCGAGGTAGCCGGTGCCGATCACGGTGATCCTGGGGGCCATGCGGTGCTCCATGTGCTGACGGGCCGGATTGCGCTGCCCGAGCATAGTCGGGGCGTGCCCCGGGAAGGATCTCGGGAGACGCCATGACCCCTCCGGCGCGGTGCGGACCGCCGTGCGGACGCTGTCGGCAAGCTCACGTATACCCGTCCGGACGTCGCCTCTAGAATTGGGTTACTAAACGGTAGTTAACTCTCAGGGGAGCACGCCTTGGCGGGAACAAAGGACTTCGACCTGTACCGGCCTTCCGAGGAGCACGACGAGCTCCGCAAGGTCGTGCGCTCGCTCGCCGAGGCGAAGATCGCGCCGTTCGCCGCCGAGGTGGACGAGGAGGGCCGCTTCCCCCAGGAGGCGCTCGACTCGCTGGTGGCCGCCGATCTGCACGCCGTGCACGTGCCCGAGGAGTTCGGCGGCGCCGGTGCCGACGCGCTGGCCACCGTGATCGTCATCGAGGAGGTCGCGCGCGTCTGTGCCTCCTCCTCGCTGATCCCGGCGGTCAACAAGCTCGGCTCGCTGCCCGTCGTCCTCTCCGGCTCGGACGACCTCAAGAAGCGCTATCTGAGCCCGCTGGCCAAGGGCGAGGCGATGTTCTCGTACGCCCTCTCCGAGCCCGACGCGGGTTCGGACGCGGCCGGCATGAAGACCAAGGCCGTGCGCGACGGCGACCACTACGTCCTCAACGGCGTGAAGCGCTGGATCACCAACGCGGGCGTCAGCGAGTTCTACACGGTCATGGCCGTCACCGACCCCGAGAAGCGCTCCAAGGGCATCTCCGCCTTCGTGGTGGAGAAGTCCGACGAGGGCGTCTCCTTCGGCGCGCCCGAGAAGAAGCTCGGCATCAAGGGCTCCCCGACCCGCGAGATCTACCTCGACAACGTCCGGATCCCCGCCGACCGCATGATCGGCGAGGAGGGCACCGGCTTCGCGACCGCGATGAAGACCCTCGACCACACCCGCATCACCATCGCGGCGCAGGCGCTGGGCATCGCGCAGGGCGCGCTGGACTACGCCAAGGGCTATGTCCAGGAGCGCAAGCAGTTCGGCAAGCCGATCGCCGACTTCCAGGGCATCCAGTTCATGCTCGCCGACATGGCGATGAAGCTGGAGGCCGCCCGCCAGCTCACGTACTCGGCCGCGGCCAAGTCCGAGCGCCTCGACGGCGACCTCACCTTCTTCGGTGCCGCGGCCAAGTGCTTCGCCTCCGATGTCGCCATGGAGGTCACCACGGACGCCGTCCAGCTCCTCGGCGGCTACGGCTACACCCGTGACTACCCGGTGGAGCGCATGATGCGCGACGCCAAGATCACGCAAATCTACGAGGGCACGAACCAGGTCCAGCGCATCGTGATGGCGCGCAACCTGCCGAAGTAGGGCTTTCGCGGGTGACGGCCCTCGGCGTGCTGCCGGGGGCCGTTCGCGTGGGCTCTGCGAGGCCGTCCGGGCTGTCCTCCGGCGGGGCCGTCCGCGCCGGGTGGCGCAGGAGCCCGCCTCGGCCCTCACGCGGCCTGCCTCGGCCCTCACGCGGCCCGCCCCGGCCCTCACGCGGCCCGTCCGGCGCTTGCGGATCCGCGGCGCAGCCGCGTTTCAGGCGCCCGCGCCCGCGAACCCGCTAGTCGGCCAGCCCTTCGGCCTCGCGCGAGGAGCGCAGTTCCATGATCGCCCGGCGGCGGGCCAGCCGGTGCGTGCGGCGGATCTGCGCCTCCTGGTAACGCCGCCGGTCCTTCTCCGTCTCCGGCTCCACCGGCGGCACCCGCCTCGGCTTGCCCCCGTCGTCGACGGCCGCGAAGACCAGATACGCGCTGCCGACCTGGACCGCGGGGGTGGACTCGTTCCACCGCTCGGCCATCACCCGCACGCCGATCTCCATGGAGCTGCGGCCGGTCCAGTTGCACTGGGCCTGCACATGCACGAGATCGCCGACCTTGACCGGTTCGAGGAAGGCCATCTCGTCCATGGAGGCGGTGACGGCGGGGCCACCGGAGTGGCGGCCGGCGACCGCGCCGGCGACGTCGTCCACCAGCTTCATGATCACGCCGCCGTGGACCGTACCGAGGAGGTTCGTGTCACCCGCGGTCATGATGTGCGAGAGGGTCGTGCGCGAGGCGGACGTCGGCTTGCCCGATATATCCGACTCCAGATCCGGGTCCTGAATGGTCATGTCCACCACTGTATGCCCGGGCGCTCCACGGGACCGGATTTGCATCAGCTCTGCAACAGCCCTGCCCCGATCATGTAGCCGCCCGTCTGTCGGCCGTACGGGCGGGCACACTCGACTCCATGAGTGATTGGCGCGAAGGGCGGAACGACGAGCGGCGGGACCGGTACGGACGCGGCAGCACGAGCGCCGAGCCGGAGGGCGTCCGCGCCATGCCGCATGTCCGCCGTGACGCCCCGCCGCGCCCGTACCGGCCGGTACCCGGCCAGAACTCCTCCGGCGGCGGCACGAGCGCGCCCCCGGCCCCCCGTCCCGGCGACGGCTACAACACGGGCCGGGTCTACGGGCACGGCGGCCCGGTGGGCCCGAACGGCGGCGGCGGTGGCGGCGACGGCCGGGGCCCGCGCGGCCGCGGCGGCCGGACCAGCCCGCCGAACTGGCGCAAGCGGATCACGGTCGGCCTGATCGCGTTCGTCGTGCTGCTGCTGGCGGTCTCCGTGAGCACGTACTTCTGGGCCGACTCGAAGATGCGCCGCGAGGTCGACCTCAGCAAGGTGAAGGACCGCCCCTCCGGCGGCAAGGGCACGAACTACCTGATCGTCGGCTCCGACAGCCGCGAGGGCCTGTCCGACCAGGACAAGAAGGACCTCCACACCGGGTCCGCGGACGGCAAGCGCACCGACTCGATGATGATCCTGCACACGGGCGACAACGGCACGACGATGCTGAGCCTGCCCCGCGACTCGTACGTCACGATCCCCGCCTTCACCGGGCCGCAGTCCGGCAAGCGGTTCCCCGCGTCCACGCACAAGCTCAACGAGGCGTATTCGGACGGTGGGGCGGAGCTGCTGGCGCAGACCATCGAGTACAACACCGGACTGCGTATCGACCACTACGCGGAAATCGGCTTCGGCGGCTTCCGCAATCTGGTCGACGCACTCGGTGGTGTCGACATGTGTCTGGACAAGCCGGTGAAGGACCGTGACTCCGGCGCGGACTTCAAGGCGGGCTGCCAGACGCTGAACGGCACGCAGTCGCTCGCGTTCGTACGCCAGCGCCACCAGGAGGCCGACCAGGACCTGGGGCGGATGCGCAATCAGCAGAAGTTCCTGAACACCCTCGCCAAGCAGGCGGCCTCGCCGTCCACGGTCCTCAACCCCTTCCGCCTCTACCCCGTCATCGGCTCCGGGCTGGACACGCTCGTCGTCGACAAGGACATGGGGCTGACGGACCTGATGTCGATGTTCTGGTCGATGAAGGGTGTCACCGGCGGCGACGGCAAGCAGCTGACCGTGCCGATCTCCAATCCCAGCCTGCCCACCCGGAGCGACGGCGTGGCGGTCAAGTGGGACTCGGTCAAGGCCAAGCAGCTCTTCGACCAGCTCAAGAACGACGAGAAGGTCACCGCCGCCGACAAGTGACGCCGGGCGCGCACCGGGTCAGGCGGCTTCCGGCCCGGTCGCGTTGATCACGGCGAAGATGCCGCCCTGCGGGTCCTGCACGACGGCCATCCGGCCCGCCATCATGTCGAACGGCGGCACGAGGACATTGCCCCGCGCGCGCACGAGGGCGTCGACCGTGCTGTCCGTGTCGTCGACCGCGAAGTACGTCAGCCAGTGCGGGGGCGTGCCCTCCGGCAGCTTGTCGAGCCCCTGCATCCCGCCGACGGTCCGCCCGTCGACACTGAGCGCGAAGTAGCCGTCCGCGCCCTCCATGGGATCGGCCTTGATGCCCAGGGCGGCGGAGAGGAACGCCGAGGCGGCGCCGGTGTCGCTGGTGTCGAGCTCGTTCCAGATCAGCGCGCCGGGCTCGTTGACGACGCCCGCGCCGGGGAAGTCCCGGGCCTGCCACAGGCCGACCACCGCGCCGGCCGGGTCGGAGACGACCGACATCCGGCCGAGCGTCATCACGTCCATCGCCGGCATCATCACCTTGCCGCCCGCCTGCGTGACCTTCCGCTCGGTGGCGTCCACGTCGGCGGTCGCGAGATAGGTGGTCCACACGGTCGGCGGCGTCGGCCCGCCGTCCGGCGACATCGCGGTCATGATGCCGGCCACCGGCTTGCCGCGCAGCGTGCAGACGGCGTACCCACCTGTCTCCGGCGGCCCGACCTCGCCCTGCCACCCGAAGAGATCACGGTAGAAGTCCAGGGCGGCTTGCTGATCGGGCACCATGAGGTCGATCCAGCAGGGGGTGCCGGGCGCGTACGGACCGGTTACATCGGGCATGTCGACTGCCTCTCGGGGACGCGATGCGGTGACCCCCCGTGTCTCCACCCTCCGCGCACCACCGGGCCCCCGCCAGCGGCGGGGGCCCGTCCGGGGTTCCGCGAGCCGCCCCGCCCCGGGCAGGAACCGGGAGCCGCGCTCCGCGAGGCGCGAGCCGTCTCTGCTGGCAGCGGCAGGCTTCACGCACGTCACGACTGAGGTCGTCGCCCCTCCGGAAGGCAAGGACGAGGGCACGCTCCTGGTGCGCGCCGAACGCCCGTAGAGCCCCTCAAGGGCACACCACCCGGTCCCCCGTCATCACCTCCGCGCCCGCCCTCTGCGGCGCCCGGGCGCGGACCGCGTGGAGGGTCGTGAAGTCCGTGCCGAGGGTGACGCGCATCAGCGGGCCCTGGCCCGGGACGGGGTGGAGTTCCGCCGTGGGGAGGGCCGCGGCGAGGGAGCGGACCGAGCGGTCCCAGCGGGGGTCGTAGGCGATCACCGTGCGCGCCTGGGCGGGGCCCGCGGACGCGTCCGTGGGGAGGCCCGTCGTGCTGAAGCCCATGGCGCGCAGCCCCTGGTCCGTGGCGCGGGCCAGGCCCTGGCGGCCGCTGCCGTTGTAGACCTGCACCCGGACCTCCGAGGGCGCCACCTCCACCGGCGTCGGCGCCTCCTGCCGCCGGGCCGGGGCCTTCGCGTCGTGGAGGCGGGAGGGCGCGTGCGCGGTCAGCGGCCGGTCCTCGCGCAGGGCCTGGAAGAGCCTGGCGGAGGCGGCGTCGTCCCACTTCACGGTCGAGCCGACGCGCGGCACCGGGAAGTTCGCGGAGGCGATCGGCACCGACAGGAACTCCGTGGCGGCGGGCTTGAGATTGCGCATGGCCTGGCCCAGCCCGATCAGCTCGCCGCTGTCGAAGCTCCGGTCGGCGCGTACCGAGCCCAGCAGCGTCTCGGCGACCTGCTGGAACATCACGGGGTTCAGCAGCACCCCGCTCTGCGACACCCGGTGCAGCAGCGCCGCGAGGAAGCGCTGCTGCCGCTGCATCCGGCCCAGGTCGGCGGCCCCGTCGAGGTGGCGGGAGCGTACGTACTGCAGCGCCTGGCCGCCGTTGAGCGTGCTCGTGCCCACCGGCAGGTTCAGCCCGCTGAAGGGGTCCTGGAGCGGCCGGTCGGTGCACAGCCGCACGCCGCCCACCTCGTCGACGGTCTTCATGAAGCTGGTGAAGTCGACCTCCAGATAGTGGTCGATGTGCACACCGGTGAGGTGCTCCACCGTCCGTACGGTCAGCGCCGGCCCGCCCTCCGCGTACGCCGCGTTCAGCTTCTGCACGTGGGTGGGGTGCGGGCGGCCCGCCTCGTCCAGGTGGTCGGGGATCTCGCTGTAGGTGTCGCGCGGCAGGCTGACCACGGTGGCCCGGTCGTGGTCGGCGGAGAGGTGCACCAGCATCACCGTGTCGGTGCAGTGACAGGGCGCGCCGCCCAGGTGGTAGAGCCGCCGCTGCTCCTCGGTGATCTTGTCCCGGGCGTCCGTGCCGACGATCAGCAGATTGGTGCCCTGCCCGCTCGCCGGCCGGTTGGACAGCCCCCGGAAGACGTCGATCCGGCCGATGCGGCTGTCGATCCCGCTGACCACCGCGTGCCCCACCCCCGCGGTGCCCAGGACCACCGCCGCCACGCCCGCGGCGACGCGCACCCCCCAGCGTGGTCGGCGGGGGGCGCCGTGGCGCGGTCCGTTCGTGCGGGTCGTGCGGGCCGGTGCGGTCATGGGGAGACCTCCGCGACGGACGGCAGCAGGGGCGACCTGGGGCGGGCCAGGGACCGGCAACGGTAGGTCAATACGATCAGCGGGCCGTGCCCCCACGCCGTTCCGGGTCACCGGGCCACCCGGCCGGACAGCGCCGGTGTCCGCCATTAGCGGTAACGTGACCGACGATTCCGCCGACCCCGGCCCAGCCGGGTGGGTGACCCCCGTACCCCCGAGGAACCATGCCCGAACAGCAGCCGCCCGCCGTTTCCGTGATCATGCCGGTCCTCAACGAGGAGCGGCACCTGCGCACGTCCGTGCGGCACATCCTGGAGCAGGAGTACGCCGGAGAGCTGGAGGTCGTGATCGCCCTCGGCCCCTCCACGGACCGTACGGACGAGATCGCCGCCGAGCTCGTCGAGGAGGACCCCCGCGTCCACACCGTGCCGAACCCCACCGGGCGGACGCCCGCCGCGCTCAACGCCGCGATCAAGGCGTCCCGCCATCCGGTCGTGGTGCGCGTCGACGGGCACGGCATGCTCTCGCCCGACTACATCGCGACGGCCGTGCGCCTGCTGGACGAGACCGGCGCGCAGAACGTCGGCGGCATCATGCACGCCGAGGGCGAGAACGCCTGGGAGATGGCCGTCGCCGCCGCCATGACGTCGAAGATCGGCGTGGGCAACGCCGCCTTCCACACCGGCGGCGCCGCCGCGCCCGCCGAGACCGTCTATCTCGGCGTGTTCCGGCGCGAGGCGCTGGAGCGGCAGGGCGGTTACAACGAGGAGTTCATCCGCGCCCAGGACTGGGAGCTGAACTTCCGGATCCGTGAGGCCGGCGGCCTGATCTGGTTCTCCCCGGAGCTCAAGGTCTCCTACCGGCCGCGCCCGACGGTGCGGGCGCTGGCCAAGCAGTACAAGGACTACGGCCGCTGGCGGCACGTCGTCGCCCGCTACCACCAGGGGTCGATCAACCTCCGCTACCTCGCGGCGCCGACCGCTGTCGTGGCCATCGCGGCGGGTGTGGTCGCGGGGGCGACCGTCAGCCCGTGGGCGCTGGTCGTGCCCGGCGGCTATCTGGCCGCCATCGTGGCGGGCTCGGTCCCGGCGGGCAAGGGACTGCCCCTGAAGGCGCGGGCGCAGATCCCCCTCGCGCTGGCCACCATGCACATGTCGTGGGGCTACGGCTTCCTGACCAGCCCGCGCTCCCTGGCGAAGAAGGTCATCGCCAGCCGCCGCCCGGCCGTGAAGAACGGCTGACCGTCCGTGGGGACCGGTGCGCCGGTCCCCACGGAGGCGTCAGATCCGCTCCCCCGAGAGAAGCGGCTCGAAGGAGCGGTAGGCGGTGTAGTTCCTGAAGTGCCGGACGTAGAGCTCCGAGCCGTCGGCCAGGCGCTCGTCGAGCACCTCGCTGACGTCGACCACGTGCCGCAGCCGCCAGATGATCAGCTCACCGGCCTCGTTCTCATAACTCGTCTCCAGGCCCTTGCCGTGCGCCTCGGCCTTCTCACGGGCCCGTGCCTCGTCCTCGGCCGTCAGCAGGACGAAGCTCTCCTGGTAGAGCGGGGTGTGACCGTCCATGTCGGACGAGGACTCGCACAGGAGGACAGCGACGTAAGTGGGCATGATTCCCCGGCTATTTCTTGAAGCGGTTGTCGTTCAGGAGCTTCCAGGCGGTGTTGCACGTGCTCAGGCGGCAGCCCTTGAGATAGCCCAGGGTGTCGCCGTAGTGCTGCCCGGGGAACACCGAACGGATGGAGCCCTTGCGGCAGCGGGAGATGAAGTTGGTGGCGATCTCCCCCAGGTTGTCGTTCGCCGCGCAGGCGTCGCCGAGACGGTGCCCGGGGGCGAGGTGTACGGGAGCGGTGGCCGCCTCCGCGGCCGTGGGGAGGCCGGTGGCCGCGCCGCCCGCGAGGACGGCGGCCAGCACGCAGCGGGTCACGAGCGCCCGCACGGCACCCCGGCGTTCGTGGTGGTGGGTGCGCATCGGGTCAGCAGCCCGCCATCTTCCCGTAGGCGATCCAGACCTCGCCCTTGTTGTTGAGGCTGACGTTGCCGCTCTTGTGCAGCCCGGTGTACTTCCCGCGGTACTTCCGCAGCTCCCCGACGGGCGATTCCAGCGTCATATAGGGGGAGTCGGGCTTCCAGTCCCCGGAGAACTTCGCGTAGACCTCGTTGGTCCCGTCGGTGCCGCTGGCCCAGCAGGCGCGGGATCCGGAGTAGAGGACGAGGTTGCCGTCGTACTGCATCTCCAGGCGGTAGCCGCCGTTGCGGAGGCAGTGGCCGGGGATGAGCCTGTCGGTGAAGGACGTGCCGTCGTTGCGGCACTCCTCCAGCACCCGGACGCCGGGGGCCTTCTCGGCGGGGGCGGCCGTGGCCTGCCCCGTCACCGCCGCGAGGGCCGCCAGCAGGTTCACCGCGGCGAGTACGCAGACCCGGGAGACGTTCCTCATGCAAGCTGCCTTTCGTGAGCGCTTCTGAGCCACAGGCGCAGAGAGTATCGGGAGCGCTACGCGAAGTCACCGGGATCGCGGAACTCTCACCCGTCACGGCGGTGAGGGGCCGGACCCCGCCCGGGTCCGGCCCCTCATCCGTACGCTCGTAAGGCCGACGTGCGGCTTCCGCCGTCAGAAACGATTCAGCGAATTGACCTTCATGCAGGCGGAGGTGTCGTTGCCGTTGAGCGGGTCCGCGCTCTCCGGGGCCTTGTTGTCGGCGTCCTTCTTCTTGTCGCCGGACTTCCCGCCGTTCTTGTCGCCGGACTTGTCGTCGCCCTTGTCGCCCGGCTTGTCGCCGGACGCGCCGCCGTCCGTCTTGCCGTCGGTGCCGTCCTTCGTGTCGTCCGCGCCGGCGCGGTCCTTGGGGTAGGCCGTGCCCGAGCGCCAGTCGGCGCCGATGACCAGGGTCAGTTCGTCGACCGCGGTGGACATGCGCAGCGCGCTGTCCGGCAGCCCGAGGGCCTTGGCCACCGCTTCGGCGTCACCGCGCTGGGACGCCTTGGAGTAGCTGAGCGTCGTGTCGAGCTGCGAACGGGGGGTGGAGTCGGCGGTGGCCTTGGTGAAGCCCTTCCCGACGAGGAACGCCGCGATGTCGCTGCCCCGGCCGGTGGCCACGGGCTGGGCCGCGGTGCCCGTGCCGTTGAAGACGGTCACCGGAACGCTGCCCTTGGGCGCGGCGGGCGCCGACGGGACGGACTTGGGGTCCTTCTTCTTGTCCTTGCCGTCGAGCGCGACGTCGTTGCGCACGAGCGAGAACAGCTTGTCCGCGTCGCCCGCCTTGGGGACGACGTGCGCGTCCGGGTCCTGCGGGTCGGTGGCCCACGGCATGGTCGTCATGGTGATCCGGCCGGACGGCACCTGCTTCAGGTCCTCGGCCAGGTCGTAGAGCTTCTTGACCGAGCCGAGGTCCTTGTCGACCGTCAGCGCCTTGGTGGCGGACTCGGCGAGCCCGGTGAGCTGGCCCGGGTCGCTCAGCTTGGTGCCGGACTTCAGCTGACGGACCATCGCGTTCATGTACATGTGCTGGGCGTGGGTCCGGCCTATGTCGCTGCCGTCCTCGAAGCCGTGCCGGGTGCGCAGCCACTGGAGCGCCTGCTCGCCCTTGACCTTGTGCTCGCCCTTCTCCAGCCGCAGCCCGGACTTGCTGTCGTAGACGTTGTTGTCGACGCAGACCGGCACGCCGCCGACGGCGTCGGCCATGCTCACCACGCCGGAGAAGTCGATCATCATGAAGTGGTCGATGGGGATGCCCGTGAGCTCTTCCCAGGTGGCGACCGTGCAGCCCGGACCGCCGTTCATGAGGCTGGTGTTGATGATCTGGCTGCTGGTCTCGCGGTAGACCTTTCCGTCCTCCGGGTCGGTGCACTTGGGGATCGTCACCCGGGTGTCGCGCGGGACGCTGATGACCGACATGTTCGTACGGTCCGCCGAGACGTGCACCAGCATCTGGACGTCGGCGAGCGGCTTGCGGTCGGCGTCCTCGCGGGCACCGCCGAGTGCGACGTTCTCGGGGGTGTTACGGCTGTCCGAGCCCAGCAGGAGGATGTTCAGCGGGCGCTGGCCCTCGGCGTTGGCGGCGCTCCGGTCGAGGCGCTTGTCGCCGAGGTTGAGGGCGTCCTTCTTGAGGTTGCCGTTGAGGTGCTGGTAGTAGAAGTAGCCCGCGGCGGAGGTGCCGAGGACCAGGACCGCGAGGCAGAGCGCGGTCCAGCGGGCTATTCGCGCTATGCGCGCGCGGCGGGACGGCGGCGTCCCCTTCGCGCCGCCGTCGCCGGACGCGCCCTCGCCGCTCTTCTTCCCCGCGCCGTCACGGGCTCCCGGGACGCGGCCGCGCGAGCGCGACCCCCGCACACTGCTCTGCCGCATCGGGCCTCCCCTGAATGGTGCTTCCGGCCCGATGGGCAGGCATGCCGTCTCTGGTGCGCCGTGGGCGCGGGTCGTTCCGCGCGCACGGGCGGGCCACGCGCCTCACCGGAGGGTGGCCCGACCAGTGAGATGCGTGTGTGCCACGCCTAGGTTCACTTGGCGCAGATGTTCTTGTCGTCCGCTTCGACCTTTTGAATGCCCTCCGGGGCCTTTTCGGGCGCCGCGGGTGCGGAGACGGGGGTGCCGGCGGCCTTGAAGTCGGCGCCGAGCGTGAGCGTCATGTCCGCCATCGGACCGGCGGCGGCCGCGGTCTCCTTGAGGGCGTCGGCCGGCAGCCCCATGGCGTCGGCGAGCCGCCGCGCCTGGTCGGCCTGGTCGGGCGCGAACTCCAGCACGGTCTTGTCGACCTTCTTGCCGCCGGGCGCGTTGCCGCCGTTGGTGGTGCGCGGCATGCCCTTGGAGTTCTGCATCCAGGCGACGGCCTCCTGGGCCGCGCCGATCCTGCCGCTGCCGTTGAGCACCTTGGCCCGCACGGCCGCGGGCGCCGCCATGGGGCCCTTGAGCAGCGCCTGCTGCTTGGCGTCCTTGGCGTCCTGTTCCTTCTTCTCCTTCTCCTTGACCTCGGTCAGGGAGACGTCCCGCTTGACCATGGCCAGCAGGGGGTCGGCCTTGGGCTTGTCCAGGACGACGGTCTTGTGGACCTTGCCGTCGGCCGGGTTGTCGAGGACGGGCAGGGTCGCGAAGGTGATGTTCTTGATGTTGACGCGGCTGAGATCCTTCGCCAGCTTGGTCAGGTCACTGACCGAGCCTATGCCCGTGTCGACGGTGAGCGACTTGGTCGCCGCGTCGCCGAGGTCGTAGAGCTTCTTGGGGTTGGAGAAGGTGTCCCCGGACTTCATCTTCCGGATCATCGAACTCAGGAACTGCTGCTGGAGCTTGATGCGGTCCAGGTCGCTCTCGAAGCCGACGCTGTGCCGGGTCCGTACGAACGCGAGCGCGTCCTCGCCCTCGATGTCGTGCCGGCCCTTGCTGAGCTTCAGGTGCGACTTGGGGTCGTCGATGTCCTTGCCCAGGCACACCTCGACGCCGCCGACCGCGGTGGACAGCTGCTTGACGGCGTTGAAGTCGGCCATCATGAAGTGACTGACCTTCAGCCCGGTGAGCGCCTCGACGGTCCGCCAGGTGCAGCCGGGGTCGCGGTCCTCCTGGCCCAGACTCTCGTTGAAGCGGACGCCCTTGGAGCCGGGGATCGTCTTCGTCTTGCCGTCCTGCTTGGTCGTGCACTCCGGGATGTCGGTGATCATGTCGCGCGGGATGGAGATCGCCGTGGCGTTGGAGCGGTCCTCGGAGACGTGGAAGAGCAGCGTGGTGTCGGCGTGGCCGACGCTGCCGTCGTCGCCGTAGCCCTCGTTGCCCTTGCCCGAGCGCTTGTCCGTGCCGATGACGAGGATGTTCACCGGGCCCTTGGTGACGGCCGCGTTGTCCACGCCGACGTCGACCTTGCTGAGGTTGTTGTTGAAGTGCTCGTAGAGCAGATACGCGCCCAGCGAGCCGCCGACCAGGACGAAGGCGAGGGAGCCGCCCGTCCAGAGCAGGACCTTCTTCTTCGCGGTCTTCTTCGGCCTGGGCCGCCGCCGGCCCGCGGCCGCCGCCTTGGGACCGCCGCCCCTGCGCCCGCCGCCACCGCCGGTGCCGCGCTGCCCGGGCATCGCCTTGGGCGCCGCGGTTCCCGGGCTCTTGGAGGAGATTCTCCCGGAGGGGACGAAGGAACTCGTCGCGGCCGGCGGGGTGGTGACGGCCGCGGGGGGCGAACCCTGCGCGGAGGCCGGATCAGACCCCTCGGCATGGTCGAGGCGCAGCTCGTAGCTGCCGGTTTCGGGGTCGAAGACCCACTGGTCGGCGGGGTCGATGCCGCCCGCCCGCCCACGGCCTTGCGCGTCCACGGTCGCTTGAATCCTCCGTCGGTGCCACGCGGCGCCTGCCCCCCGAGGCGCTCGGTCACGTCGTCTTTCAGTGCGCGGTCAGCCCGGCCGTGCGCACCGGATCGCTCACACTATCCGCCCAGTTCAGCGTCGAGCGACGCCGGTGACAAATTCCACTCCCCTACAACTGGGCAATCTGCCCAATCCTTTCGCGGCCGCGAAAAACCCGATCATACGTTTCGGGGGATTCATCCACAGTTGCCGCGAGCGGCGGTGGTTCCCTCGTACGTGGGGGGCGCCGTGGGCGAGGGAGTCGAGGGAGCCGAGGGAGTCGAGGGAGGGGATGCCGTGCCGGCCGGGTCCGTCGGGGCGGCGGGATCGGTGGGCGCCTGGTAGCCGCCCGGTGCCTCCGGTCCCGCGGTCCCCTCCGGTGCCCCGGGCTCCTCGGCCTTGCCGTGCCGGCCGGTGCCACCGCCCGGGTGCGCGCCGCCGGGCTTGCTGTCGGCCGGGCGGACGTTCGCGCTCACCGACACCGGCTTGTCCTCCCGCAGTTGCCGGAAGAGCTGGTCCGCGTCCGGCTGCACCAGCTCGTCGCGGTCCGTGTTGTACGGATACGGGCGGCGCGGCACCGTCAGGAACTGCACCCGGTCGCTCGGGATGCCCCGCACCGTGCGCACCAGGTCGTACAGCTTCCGCAGCGAGCCGAGCCCGGCGTCCGTGGTGAGCGAGGAGGTCGCCGCGTCGAGCACCGGGTAGAGCCGCGTCGGGTTGAGCAGCACGCCGTCGCTCTGCATCTCGGTGAACAGCGCGCCCAGGAAGGCCTGCTGTCGGCCCATCCGCTCCGTGTCGCTGCCGTTGCCGAGGCTGTAGCGGGCGCGGACGAAGCCCAGCGCCTCTTCCCCGTGCAGGACCTGACGGCCCGCGGGCAGTTTGAGGCGCGCCTCGTGGTCGTCGATCGGCTGCTTGAGACACACCTCGACCCCGTCGACCGCGTCCACCAGCCGCTTGAAGCCGCTGAAGTCCACGATCACGTGATGGGTGATCCGGATATGGCTGATGTTCTCGACGGTACGGATCGTGCAGGCCGGGCCCGCGAGCTCGAAGGCCCAGTTGAACTGGGCGAACCGCTCGTTCGTCCGGCTGCCGTCCGGGCGCCGGCAGCTGGGGATCTGCGCCATCAGGTCACGCGGCAGGCTGACGGCCGTCGCGCTCCGCCGGTCGGCGGACACGTGCAGCAGGATCGTGGTGTCCGAGCGCTGGGTCCCGCTGTCCTCGCCGTACTCGCCGTTGCCGGGTCCGCCGCGGGTGTCGGAGCCGATGATCAGGATGTTCTGCGCCCCGGCCACCAGGGCCGTCGGGCGCTCCCGCTCGTACTGCGCCAGCTCGTTCGCGGTGTCCGTGTCGGTGTGGATGTTGCTGTTGAGCCGCTCGTAGAGCACCCAGCCCACCGCGGCCAGCGCGAGCGTCAGCACGGCCAGGGCCAGTGCCAGCCAGCGCAGCCAGCGGCGCCGCCGCCGGGGCGCGAGGAAGGGCGCGTCGGTGCCGTCGTTCACAGCTGCGTCCCTCCCTCACGGGGTGGTACGTGCCTCTGCCGGGCCTTTCCGTGCGGTGCCGGCGGTGTGCTCGGGGCCGGCGCGTATCCCCGATCATCGCGCGGTCCCGGCGATGCGGCAGCGTCAGAGGGCCGTCACGGTGACGCGCTCACTCTCCCGGCGCTTGTCCAGGCCGCCGCCGGACAGCCGGTCGAGGTTGCGGCACAGCACCACCGAGCCCCCGGCGGCGAGCGGCGCGAACAGCCCGGCGGAGAGGCCGTCCCAGGTGGCGTACGGCAGGCCGGAGAGCATCCGCGAGCCGCTGCCCAGCCCGTGCTGGAAGGCGTCGGTGCGCGCCCGCTCGACCAGCTGGGCCCCCGTCAGCTCCAGGCCGTCCACCGCGAGCGCGGGGGCGTCCGGGTCGACGGGCGCGTACGGCGCGAACCGGTCGCCCTGGCTGGGCACCTCGACGGCGTAGTCCGCGAAGCCCTCCGGCGGCTGGGGGAACCGGCCGCCCAGCGGGCGCAGGGCGAGCGCGACGCGCTCCCCGGAGCAGGCGCGCGCCTCCTGAAGGGTGTCCGGGCCGCTCACCACCAGGTCCGCGGCGGCCGGGTCGCCGCCCACGTCGGCCATGACGCCGACGGAGGAGCAGGCGAGCAGCCAGACGGCCGTCTGCCAGTGGGCGGGCAGCAGCAGCGCGAGCCGGTCGCCGGGCTCGGCGGAGAGCTCGCCCTGGAGCAGGTTGGCGGTCTTCGCCACCCAATTGGCGAAGGTGGCCACGGACAGTTCCACGCGCTCGCCGGTGGCGTCGTCGTAGAAGGTCACGAGCGGGCGGGCCGGGTCCGCGGCGAGCGCGGAACGCAGCAGGTCGGCGGGGGTGCGATCGGTGGCGTTCATCGCCGCCAGGGTACGCGGCGAGGCCGCTGACGGGCAGTCGGGAAAGCGCGCGCGGGGCCGCGCGGGGGCCGACTGGGCGTCACTTTCCGGCCCACTTTGAATGGACAGACTTATCCGTATATGTCCAGGATTTCTGTCATGCGTGGATTCCTTGTCACCTCGACGGTCAGCGCCGCCGCCCTCAGCCTGCCCTTCCTGGCCACCTCGCCGGGGATCGCCCCCGCGAACGCCTCCTCCGGGACGACCTCGTTCACCGGTGCCCCGAACACCGTCCCCGGCTCGACCCAGTCCGTGCCGCTGGTCCGCCTCGGCGGCTTCGACCGGGCGCGCACCAACGGACCCGCCGAACAGGGCGTGCCCCAGCGCGAGGTCAAGCCCTTCTCCCTGATCGGCATCGTGTGGGACGACGCCGGTGCCGAGCTCCGCGGCCGCGCCCAGGTGCGCACCCGTGCCGTGGGCAGCCGGGCGTGGTCCGGCTGGCAGGACGTCCAGACCCATGACGACGACCGTCCCGACCTCGACTCCCGCGAGGCGCGCAACGGCCGGCTGCGCGGCTCCACCGCACCCCTGTGGGTCGGCGCCTCCGACGCCATCCAGCTGCGCGTCCGCCCCGACGCCGCCACCGAGCGCACCCCCGAGGGCCGGGCCCTGCCCGCCGGCATGCGCCTCGAACTCGTCGACCCCGGCGCCGCCCCGGCCCACCAGTCCCGTCGCGTTCCCGTCGTGCCGCCCGGCACCGACGAGGAACGCGCCAGCTCCGCCGCCAACGCCCCGCTCGCCCCGCTCGGCGCCACCGAGATCCCCGCCGCGGGCCGGAAGGCCGCGCGCTCCGACGTCGCCGCCACCGGCACCGGCCGCGGCAGAATGCCCTCGGACGAGCCCGAGGGGGACACCGAGAACGACGACTCCGGCGACTCCAGCGACTGGAACGACAGCGACGAGAGCGGCGACTCCCGGGTCAGCGGCGACCCGGACGACGGCTACGACCAGGACGGCCCCTCGGACTCCGGCGAGCACACCGCCCCCGACGGCCGCTACACCGCCTCCCGCCCGCGTATCGTCACCCGGGCCGGCTGGGGAGCCGACGAATCGCTCCGCGAGCGCGCCTTCGCGTACACCAAGACCGTCAAGGCCGCCTTCGTCCACCACACGGCCTCCGGCAACAACTACAGCTGTTCCGAGTCCGCCTCCGTCATCCGTGGTATCTACCGCTACCACGTCGTGAGCAGCGGCTGGCGTGACATCGGCTACAACTTCCTCGTCGACAAGTGCGGCACCATCTACGAAGGCCGCGCGGGCGGAGTGGCGAAGCCGGTCATGGGTGCCCACACCCTCGGTTTCAACACCAACAGCATGGGCATCGCCGTCCTCGGAAGCTTCGCGAGCTCCACCCCGCCCAAGGCCGCGGTGAACGCCCTGTCCTCCCTCACCGCATGGAAACTCGGCCTGTTCGGGGTGAACCCGCGCGGCACCGCGACCCTGGTGTCCGGCGGCGGAAACCTCTTCAAGAAGGGGACCTCCGTCAAGCTCAAGGCCATCTCCGGACACCGCGACGGCTACGCCACGGAGTGCCCGGGAGACCGCCTCTACAGCAGGCTCGGCACGGCCCGCTCGGCCGCCGCCCGCCTCCAGGGCCGCTGACCGGGGGGCTGGCGGAAGCCGCCGGTCTGCATAAACTGGCCGCCGATCAAGCCCCGTCCCCAGCAGGAAGCAGAGACGACAAGGTGACTGAAGCGATCCTCCTGGTGGGCGGCAAGGGGACACGGCTGCGCCCCCTCACGATGAACACGCCGAAGCCGATGGTGCCGGCGGCGGGCGTGCCGTTCCTGACCCACCAGCTGGCCCGGGCCCGCGCCGCAGGGGTCGAGCACGTCGTGCTCGCCACGTCCTATCTGGCCGAGGTCTTCGAGCCGTACTTCGGCGACGGGTCCGCCCTCGGCCTCCACCTCGAGTACGTCACCGAGGTGGAGCCGCTCGGCACCGGCGGAGCCATCCGCAACGTCGCCTCCCGGCTGCGCTCGGCGCCGGACGAGCCGGTGCTGATCTTCAACGGCGACATCCTCACCGGCCTCGACATCGAGGCGCTGGTCGGCACCCACCGCACCACGGGAGCGGACGTCTCCCTGCACCTGACGCGGGTCGAGGACCCTCGCGCCTTCGGCCTGGTGCCCACCGACGCCACCGGCCGGGTGACGGCCTTCCTGGAGAAGCCGCAGACGCCCGAGGAGATCGTCACCGACCAGATCAACGCGGGCGCGTACGTCTTCAACCGCTCGGTGATCGACTCCATCCCCGCCGACCGGCCCGTCTCGGTCGAGCGCGAGACCTTCCCCGGGCTGCTCGCGGCGGGCGCGCACCTCCAGGGCATGGTCGACTCCACCTACTGGCTCGACCTCGGCACCCCGCAGGCGTTCGTACGCGGCTCCGCCGACCTGGTACTCGGCCGGGCCCCCTCCCCGGCCGTGCCGGGCCGCTGCGGCGACCGGCTCGTCCTCGACACCGCGGACGTCGCCCCGGACGCCAAGCTCACCGGCGGCACCGTGATCGGCGCCGGGGCCGTCGTGGAGCCGGGCGCGCGGATCGACGGCAGCACGGTCCTCGACGGCGCGGTCATCGAGGCCGGCGCGCGGGTGCGCGACTCCCTGGTGGGCGCGGGCGCGCGGATCGGGGCGCGCACGGTCCTGGACGGCGCGGTCATCGGTGACGGCGCGCAGATCGGCGCCGACAACGAGCTCCGGGCGGGGGCGCGGATCTGGTGCGGCGCGCGGATCGACGCGGGCGCGATCCGCTTCTCCTCCGACCAGTAGCGGGCCGGGGCCCGCTCCCGCCCGCTAAGTGGACTCAGGGCCTCCGATTGTCGGTCCGCCGACGTAGGCTGGCCGGATGGCGACGCGCACATGGGTCCCGTCGGGCCCGTACGACCTGGGGCGCACCCTCGGCGTCCTCGCGCGCGGCCCCGGCGACCCGGCCTATCAGGTGGCGGCGGACGGCTCCGTCTGGCGCGCCAGCCGCACCCCGGACGGTCCGGGCACGCTCCATGTGACCGCCCGCGGCGGCGAGGTGCGCGCCGAGGCGTGGGGCCCCGGCGCCGACTGGCTGCTGGACCGCCTCCCGGCCCTCCTCGGCGGCTCGGACGACCCCGGCGCCTTCACCCCCCGCCACCGCCTCGTGCACCAGGCGCACCGCCGCAACCCGGGGCTGCGGCTGGCCCGCACCGGGCTGGTCCTGGAGTCGCTCATCCCCTCGGTCCTGGAGCAGAAGGTCACCAGCGACGAGGCGTACCGCGCCTGGCGCCTCCTCCTCCAGCGCCACGGCGAACCCGCCCCCGGCCCCGCCCCCCGCATGCGCGTCATGCCCGACCCCCGGGGCTGGGCCCTGCTCCCCTCCTGGGAGTGGCACCGGGCAGGCGTGGACGGCAAGCGGTCCGCGACGATCGTCCGCGCCGCCCGGGTGGCCGCCCGCCTGGAGGAGGCCGCCACCATGGACGAACGCCAGGCCGCCGCCCGCCTCCAGGCCGTCCCCGGCATCGGCCCCTGGACGGCCGCGGAAACCCTCCAGCGAAGCAACGGCGCGACCGACGCGGTCACGGTCGGGGACCTGCACCTGCCGAAGATCGTCGGCTATGCGCTGACGGGGCGGCGGGGGGCGGACGATGCGACCATGCTCGACCTGCTGTCCCCCTACGCGGGCCAGCGCCACCGGGCGTGCCGGCTGATCCTGCTCACGGGGGTGGCTCCGCCGCGCAGGGCTCCACGCTTTTCGGTGAACGACATCAGGGCGATCTGAGGCGCGTGTCGCTTTGCTGAGTGGTCGGCTTGCGGTTGGGGTGGCCTCAAGCGCCGGCCGGGCTTTGGTTGTGGTGGGTGCGGGGGTCTGGGGGCTTGCCCCCGGTTTCGGGAAGGGGCGGGGCTGGGGAACAAACCAGCCCGTTGGGGGCACCCCCGGACGGAGTCTGGGGGAGATTGAGGACGCGGCCGCAGGCCGCTCCCGCCGCAGGCGGCGAACCGGCCCGCACAAGGCCACGGCGCCCAGCCACAGACCCCCGCCCTACCTCACCGCACCTCGATAAAAGACGACACGCTCCGCGCCCCCCGCTCCCGAGGCTCCCCCGCGGCCCGCCCCACCGCGACCGCCCCCATAGGAGACCAGCCCGCCGGAAGACCGAGCACGGACCGCACGACATCGGCACAGAACATCGTCGACGACACCCAGGCCGACCCCAGCCGCTCCCCGGCCAGCGCCACCAGGAAGTTCTGGACGGCGGCGCCGGCGGCGACCACGAACATCTCCCGCTCGGCCGCGTTGCGCCGCGCGTCGGGATACGTGTGGGAGCCGTCCATGACCAGGCACGGCACCACCAGATAGGGGGCGTTGCGCAGGACGTCGCCGCGCCGCACCCGCTTGGCGATGCTCTCCTCGCTGAAGCCGTCGCCGCGCAGGTCGGAGATCCAGGCGTCGCGCATGGCGTCGAGCAGCCGCGTCCGCGAGGACTCGGACTCCAGCAGGACGAACCGCCAGGGCGTCGTGTGGTGCGGGGCGGGCGCGGTGATCGCGGCGGCGACGGCCCGCCGCACGGCACCCGGGTCGACGGGCTCGTCGGTGAACTCGCGGATCGTCCGCCGCTGGGTCATCGCCTCGCGTACGGCCTCGGAGGTCCCCAGCCGGAACATGTCGTCGGCGGGGGAGCGGACGAGCGCCCGCGCGCCGGCGCCGTCGTCGCCCACGACGTGCGGAAGACCGCGCACCACGGCCACCGGCAGCCCCGCGGTCTTCCCCTTGACGAGGTCACCCGCGGCGGCCAGTTCGTCCGCGGTGGCGACGGTCGTCACATTCAGGGGATTGCCGTGGGTGTCCACGCCGCCGCGCAGGTCGTCGAGGACGCGCACCCCGGCCGCGCCGATCGCGACGTCGGTCAGCCCGGAGCGCCAGGGGCGGCCGAAGGTGTCGGTGATGACGACGCCGACCTCGACGCCGAGCGCCTCCTTGAGCCCGGCGCGCAGCGCGCGGGCGGAGGCGTCCGGGTCCTCGGGCAGCAGCAGTATCGTGCCGGCCTCGGTGTTCGACGCGTCGACCCCGGCGGCGGCCATGACCAGCCCCTGCCGGTTCTCGACGATGCGGAGGGCGCCGCGCCGGGCCACGACCCGCACGGTCTCGGCGTCGATCGCGGCCTCGCGGTCCGGGGCCCGGACGATCCGGCCCTCGGCCTTGCTGACGATCTTCGAGGTGACGAGCAGGACGTCGCCGTCGGCGAGGCCGGGCAGCCCCTCCGCGCCGGCCGCCGTGGCGATGAGCTTGACGAGGTCGTCCCCGGCCCGCACTTCGGGGACGCCGGGCAGCGCCCAGACGCGGTACGCCGGGACGTCCTCGCGCGGCAGGCCGGTCACGCGCGCACCTCCTCGGCGAGGGCCAGCGCCTGCTCGGCCATCCGCGCGGTGGCCTCGACGTCGGTCATCATCAGCGGGACCGGCCGGCAGCGGATGCCGGCGGCCTCGACCTCGGCCACGGCGCCCGCGTCGACGGTGTCGACCAGCCAGCCGTCGATGAGCTCCGAGCCGTAGTGCCGGGCGACGGCGGCGGCCGTGGACTCCACTCCGACGGCCTCCAGGACCTTGTCGGCCATGCCGCGCACGGGCGCGTCCCCGACGATGGGGGAAAGGCCCACGACGGGCGCTGCCGCGGCCGCGACGGCCTCACGGATGCCGGGCACGGCGAGGATCGTGCCGACGCTGACGACCGGGTTGGACGGCGGGAAGAGGATGACGTCGGCCGACGCGATGGCCTCCAGCACGCCGGGCGCGGGCTTGGCCTCCTCCGCGCCGACGGGGATGACCGCGCGCGCGGGCGTGGCCGCGCGCAGCCGCACCCAGTACTCCTGGAAGTGGACGGCCTTGCGGCCCTCGCCGTCCGGGTCGTCGATCAGGACGTGCGTCTCGACGCGGTCGTCGCTCATCGGCAGCAGCCGCACGCCCGGCTGCCAGCGGCGGCAGAGCGCCTCGGTGACGGCGCTGAGCGGATAGCCGGCGGCGGTCATCTGCGTACGGACGATGTGGGTGGCGAAGTCGCGGTCGCCGAGCCCGAACCACTCGGGCCCCACGCCATAGGCCGCCAACTCCTCCTTCACCGCGAAGGATTCCCCGGCCCGGCCCCAGCCCTGCTCCTCGTGGATGCCCTCGCCGAGGGTGTACATCACGGTGTCGAGGTCGGGACAGACCTTGAGGCCGAAGAGGTGGATGTCGTCTCCGGTGTTCCCGATGACGGTGATGTCCGCGTCGGGGACTGCTGACTTGAGGCCACGGAGGAAGCGGGCGCCCCCGATCCCGCCGGCCAGAACCACAATGCGCTGCATGCGGAACAGTGTGTCAGCCGCCTGTGACATCCCCGTAGGGGGCGTCAGCCGCGCACGGCCTCCCGGTCGGCGGGCAACGCGGCGGCCGCGGGCCGCCGGTGACGCATGGGCATCTCGGTGAGGCCGGGGGAGTAGACGTGCAGGCTCACGGCCGGGCCGAGGGAGTCGTTGACGACCTCGTGGGCATAGCCGGGCGCGAAGACGCGCTGATCGCCGGCGCGCAGCCGACGCCGCGCGCCACCCTGGGTGCCGCCGCCCCAGCTGACCTCGGTGAGCTCCCCCTGAAGGACGGTCAGAACGCCGGAGGACGGCCCGTGGTCGTGCTGCCCGCTGCCCTGGCCGGGCACCCAGCTGAGCAGCCACACCTCGTAGCCGGGGCCGGTGCGCAGCCGGTGGTACCAGCGGCTCGTGGCGTCGTACTGCACGAGGCGGGCCCAGGAGGCGGTGTCGGCGGCGAGGGCGCGGGCCAGCCCGGCGAACTCGGCGATGGTGGCGGGGTGCGCGGGGGCGGGCGGCATCAGGTGCGGGATGGCGAGCGGGTCGCCGGCGATCTGGACGTCGCTGTTCATGTGCGGGGTTCCTCGGCGGGTGTGCTGGGCTGCGCGTGGGAGCGGTGCGGGGACGCGTACGGACGCGTCCGGGCGCGGGAGCGCGGGCCCTGCGGACGGGCGGGAAGGGCGAGCGAGGTGGAGCGGGAGGAAAAGCTCAGCTGGAGCTCGTGGGCATCAACAGCTGGAACAGCGACAGCGCGCCTGCACAGCGCAGCGGGACCCGTAGTCACGGGTCAGGCTGAGTGCGGCGATCGCTGGCATGCCACCAAAGGTGACGGGCCCGACCGCGCTCTGTCAACCGGGTGTCCGTTTTGGGGCTAATCTTTCACCTCATCCGGTAACTGAGCGTGCTGAAAGGTTTGCGGCCCAGGGGTCGCGGACAGGTGGCGCACCAGCCGCGGCCGCAAACATCATTCGGCCGGACGGTGCAACGGGATCGCCGTGCGTGACGTCCTCTCCTTCAGGAAGAGGATGGGGCTGTCGGGACGGGCAGTTGATTCTGTCCGGACTTGTAATGTTTCGGACACTTTCTGCTTGGCTTTGGTTCCGCAGAGTGAATAAGGGGCCCAATAGCAGATCTCGGCTTGACTGGCCCGGATCGGCACACTTGTAATTTCACCCGTGTTGTTCTGCCGCACTTGATGAAGGCAGCCTTGATGAAGGCAGCACGGGGACGCAAATGACAGACGAGGGGCGCACATGACCGAGCTGTTTCAGCAACTGCTGGTCGAGGAGGCGGACGAGGAGCTCGGCTGGCAGGAGCGCGCGCTGTGCGCTCAGACCGATCCCGAGTCCTTCTTCCCCGAGAAGGGTGGTTCCACGCGCGAGGCCAAGAAGGTCTGTCTCGCCTGCGAGGTCCGCTCGGAGTGCCTTGAATATGCCCTTGCCAATGACGAACGCTTCGGCATCTGGGGAGGTTTGTCCGAGCGAGAGCGCCGCCGCCTCAAGAAAGCAGCGGTCTGATTGATCGGACAAACAGTTCTGTGGACGGTCTTATTGAAGTCCGGCGAAGAGAAATAGCCCCGCCGCACTCCGCGCACTCCGGCCATGACGAACGGTCCGCCCGCCGCGTTCCACAGCGAGCGGCGGACCGCCGCGTACGCGGCCACCGGCCCGGACACGGCATACCGGCCCCCCGGGGCGGCACCCCCGCCACCGGCCGGCCCCCCGCGCGGACACCCGGCGCGACCGCGTCAAGAGGCCCGGGAGCCCACCCCCGCTGAACGGGACGGGGCGGGGCGCACACCACCGGAGAGGCCCTAGTGTGGTGGCCCGTCGAGCGCACCGCTCGACCGCAGCCAGCAACCGCACAGCAGTCCTCCGGGGGGCGACCCCCGGACCCCGGCCGGAGGGCCCGTACCTCGATGTCCGTGCACAGCAATACGGCGGCCCACTATCCGGCCACCTCTGCCACGTTCGATCCCGCAGTCCCCCCGGCGTTCCCGCGCCACGTCGTGACCGCCGTGCTCGTCGCCCACGACGGCGCCCGCTGGCTGCCCGACGCGCTGACCGGACTGCTCGGCCAGGAACGGCCCGTCCAGAGCGCCGTCGCCGCCGACACCAGCAGCACCGACGACTCCGCGCGACTGCTCGCCGAGGCCCTCGGCGCCGACCGCGTCCTGCACCTCGCCCGCCGCGCCGGATTCGGCGCCGCCGTCGACGAGGCCGTCCGCGCGGTCCCCGCACCGGACCCCGGCGAACTGCCCTACCTCAAGCGCTCCAGCGGCTGGGACCCCGTCAGCCGCACCTGGCAGGAGGACCCCTACGACCAGGGCGGCCGCGCCGACCACCGGCACGACGACCTCGACCCCGTCCAGTGGCTCTGGCTCCTCCACGACGACTGCGCCCCCGAACCCGGCGCCCTGCACGAACTGCTGCGCGTCGCCGACGCCGAACCCGACGCCGCCGTCATCGGCCCCAAGCTCCGCAGCTGGTACGACCGCAGACAGCTGCTCGAGGTCGGCGTCTCCATCGCCCGCAGCGGCCGCCGCTGGACCGGCCTGGAGCGCCGCGAACAGGACCAGGGCCAGCACGACCAGATCCGGCCCGTGCTCGCCGTCTCCACCGCGGGCATGCTCGTCCGCCGCGACGTCTACGAACAGCTCGGCGGCTTCGACCCCCGGCTGCCCCTCATGCGCGACGACATCGACCTGTGCTGGCGCGCCCACGCCGCCGGTCACCGCGTGCTCGTCGCCCCCGACGCCGTCATGCGGCACGCCGAGGCCGCCGCCCGCGAACGCCGCCCCGTCGACTGCGCCGGCCGCTCCGCCGTGAACCCCCACCGCGTCGACAAGGCGGGCGCCGTCTACGCCCTCCTCGCCAACACCCGCGGCCCGCTCCTGCCGTACGTCATGCTCCGCCTCGTCCTCGGCACCCTGCTGCGCACCCTCGGCTACCTCCTCGGCAAGGCCCCCGGCCAGGCGCTCGACGAACTCACCGGACTCTTCGGCACCCTGCTGCGCCCCGGACGGCTCCGCGCCGCCCGCAAGCGGCGGGGCGCGCCCGCCGTCGCCACGAGCGAACTGCGGCCGCTGTTCCCCCCGCCCGGCGCGACCGTCCGGGCCACCGTCGAACAGCTCGCGAGCAACCTGACCGGCCGCTCCGAAGCCGAACTCTCCTCCGCCGGACGCCACGGAGCCGCCGGAGCCGTCGAATCCGGACCGGGCGGCGACGACGCGGACTCCCTGGAGGTCGAACAGTTCACCCGGCTGCGGCGCATCGCCCGCAAGCCGGCCCCCGTCCTCTTCGCTCTCCTGCTGCTCGTCTCGGTGATCGCCTGCCGCGCGCTGTTCGGCGGCGGCTCGCTGTCCGGCGGCGCCCTGCTGCCCGTCCCCGACGGCGTCTCCGGCCTCTGGGCGCGCTACACCAGCGGCTGGCACCCCGTCGGCGTCGGCAACACCGGCAGCGCGCCTCCCTACCTGGCCGTACTCGCCGCCCTCGGCACCCTCTTCCTCGGCTCCACCGGCTTCACCCTCACCCTCCTGCTGGTCTGCTCCGTGCCCCTGGCCGGACTCACCGCCTACTTCGCCTCCCGCCCGCTCGTCTCCTCCCGCCTGCTGCGCGCCTGGGCGAGCGTCGCGTACGCCTTCCTGCCCGCCGCCACCGGCGCCCTTGCCACCGGCCGGCTCGGCACCGCCGTCCTCGCGATCCTGCTGCCGCTGATGGCCCGCGCGGCCGTCGCCGCCACCGCGCTGCGCGTCCCCACCGCCCGCCCCACCTGGCGCGCCTCCTGGACGTACGCGCTCCTGCTCACCGTCACCACCGCCTTCACCCCGGTCGTCTGGCCGCTCGCCGTCGTCCTGGGCCTCGGCGCGCTCGCCGTGCACGCCGTACGGGGCGGCGCCGCCCGGCTGACCCTGCACGGGCCACGCTTCCTCGCCGTGGTCCTCACCCCCCTCCTCGTGCTCGCCCCCTGGTCGCTCGGCCTGTTCACCGACCCCGGCCGCTTCTTCGCCGAGGCGGGCATCGACCAGGGGCACGGCACGACCGCTCCCTGGCACCTCCTCGCGGGTGACCCGGGCGGCCCGAAGACCTTCGGCGGCCTGCTGTTCGCCGGAGTCGTCCTGGCCGCCCTCGCCGCCCTGCTGCGCGCCGACCGGGCCCGCGCCGTCCGTACGGCCTGGACGGCGGCGCTCGCCGCCCTCCTCTGCGCCGCCCTGGCGAACGGCAGCGGCTGGGCCGGGCCCGCGACCCTGGTCTACTGCCTGGCGCTCGTCGCCGCGGCCGTCGTGGGCGCCGAGGGCGCCCGCGAGCGCGTCGCCGCGCTCAGCTTCGGCTGGCGCCAGCCCGTCGCCGCCCTGATCGCCCTGACGGCCGCCGCGGGCCCGCTCGTCGCCGCCGCCGTGTGGATGGTGGCCGGTGCCGACGGACCGCTCGAACGGCGCTCCCCGGAGCAGGTCCCGGCGTTCGTCGCGGAGGAGGCGGGCACCCGCGACCAGGCCCGCACCCTGGTGCTCGACGGCACCGCCGGGCACGTCGGCTACGCCCTGGTCCGGGGCTCCGGCGCCCGGACCGGCGACGCCGAACTGGCCGTGGCCGCCGGGCGCGACAAGAAGCTCGACGCCGTCGTCGCCGGCCTCGTGGCGGGCTCCGGAGCCGACCAGGCGGGCCTGCTCGGCGACTACGCCGTCGGCTACGTCCTCGTACGCGACAGCGCGCCGCGCTCGACGGGCCGGGTCCTGGACACCACCCCCGGCCTCACCCGGCTCAGCCGCCAGGACCGCAGCTCGCTGTGGCGGGTCGACCGTGACGTCGCCCGCGTCACGATCGTCCCCGGCGCCGGGCAGAACGCCGCGCAGCAGTCCGCCCCCGTGACGGTCGCCTCCGGCCCCGTCGAGGCGCACACCACCGTCCCGGACGGCCCCCAGGGCCGCGTCCTGCGCGTCGCCGACAAGGCCGCGCCCGGCTGGCAGGCCACTCTCGACGGCCGCGCGCTCAAGCGCACCACCGTCGACGGCTGGGCGCAGGGCTTCGAACTGCCCGCCGGAGGCGGCAAGCTCGCCCTGACCTATCAGGCCCCCCTGGCGCACACGGCATGGCTCTGGACGCAGGGGCTCCTCGCCGCCGTCCTGGTGGTGCTCGCCCTCCCGGGCCGCCGCCGCGAGGTCGACGACGACCTGCCGGAGACCGGCGCCCCGGTGGCAGCGGCACCCGCGCCCGCCGCGCCCTCCGTCCCCGCGCAGCCGGCCGCCGGAGAGGGCCGCAGGGCCCGCCGCCTGCGCGCCGCCGCGGAGGCCGGGGCGACGCCCCCTCCCGCCGCACCGGAGCCCCCCGCGGCCGAGCCGGCCGCCGACCCGTACGCACAGCAGACCGCCGATCCCTACGCCGCCGATCCCTACGCCGCGGTCCCGCAACAGCAGCAGTACGGCCAGTGGGACGACGCGCAGAGCTACGGGACGTACGACCAGCAGCCCTATCAGGAAGGCGCCTACGACGGCTCGTACCAGCAGCAGGGCGGTGACTACGCGCAGCAGGCGCACTATCCCGCCGATCCGTACGCGGCGGGGGCGTACGACCCGTACAGCTACGGACAGCAGCACTACGACACGACGTACGGCGACGGTGGCCACCAGCAGCACCGGCACCGCGACGGGAGCGAGCAGCAGTGAAGCGCACCACCCTGTCCCTGTTCGGCGCGGTGGCGGCGCTCGCCGCGGTCACCGGTGTCGCCGTGCTCGAAGCGCCGTCGGGCACCGCCGGCACGGCCGCTAAGGCGCCCGCCCGGCTGCCCGTGGAGCGCTCGATGCGGCTCTGCCCGGCGCCCACGTCCTCGGACGTCGGGGAGACGACGTACACCTCCTTCACGCCGGCCGGAGCGACCGCCCGCGCGGGCGCGCGCAAGGCCACCGCGGACCTGCTGGCGGCGAGCGGCACGGCGGCGGGCCCGGCCAAGAAGGACGATGCCAAGTCCGACGCCAAGTCCGACGCCAAGGGCAAGAAGAAGGACGACCAGGGCGCGGTGGCGGCCGGTGCGACGGTGCTGTCCCTGAAGGAGGCCGGCAAGCCCGTCACCGCCACCACGGACCGCTCCGACGCCCCCGCCCTCATCGGCACCGCCGACGGCACGCTCGCCCCCGGCTGGACCGTGCAGCAGAGCACCGTGGTGAGCGCGGGCAGCGGGCGCGGACTGCACGGGCTCACCTGCACGGCACCCGACACGTCCTTCTGGTTCCCGGGCGCGAGCACCGTCAAGGGCCGTCAGGACTACGTCCACCTGACCAACCCGGACAGCACCCCCGCCGTCGTCGACCTGGAGATGTACGGCAAGGACGGCCGGATCCAGGCCGCCGCGGGCGAGGGCATCAACGTCCCGCCGCGCTCCACCGTGCCGGTGCTTCTGTCGACCCTCACGGACACCCCCACGGAGAATGCGACGCTCCATGTGGCCGCCCGCTCCGGACGGGTGGGGGCCGCGCTCCAGGCGTCCGACGAGAAGCTCGGCGGCGACTGGCTGCCGCCCTCCGGCGAGGCGTCACCCGGCGCCGTGCTGCCGGGCATCCCGGCCGACGCCACGTCCGTCCGCCTCTACGTCTTCGCGCCCGGCTCCGACGACGCCGACCTGAAGCTGCGTTTCGCCGGGGCGAACAGCGCGATCACCCCGGCCGGTCACGAGAGCGTGCACGTCAAGAGCGGCATGACGACGGCCGTCGACCTCGGCGACATCACCCGCGGCGAGGCGGGCTCGCTGCTGCTCGACGCGGACGGCGGCGGCACGCCGGTGGTCGCCGCGCTGCGGGTCACCCGCGGCAAGGACGACAAGCAGGAGACGGCCTTCATCGCGGCCACCCCGCCGGTCGACAAGCGCGGCACGGTCGCCGACAACCGCGTGAAGAGCAGCACCCTCGCCCTGGTCGCGCCCGGCAAGGAGGCGGCCCAGGTGAAGGTCACCTCCTCGGCGGGCAGCGACGGCGGTGGCACCGTCAGCAAGACGTACACCGTCAAGCCGGGCACCACGCTGTCCGTGGAGCCGCCGGAGCCCTCCGGCGCGAAGGGGAGCTACGCGGTGACCGTGGAGAAGGTCTCGGGCGGCCCGGTGCACGCCTCGCGGATGCTCGCGCTGCCCAAGGACGGCGTGCCGATGTTCACGATCCAGCCCGTCCCGGACGACCGCTCCACGGTGGCCGTCCCGGAGGCCGGGCAGGACCTGTCGATGCTGAACCGGTGAGCCGGCCAACCGTCACCTCCGGTCTCCGGCCGTCAGCCTCCGACAGTCAGTGCGTCACCGGCGTTCAAACCTCCGGCGCGGGACGGGATGTTGGCGTCGTCCGCCGGTGGGGCGGTCAGTCCTGGCCGTAGCGCGGATCCACCGACTCCGGTGCCAGCCCGAGGAGTTCGGCGACCTGCTCCACCACGACCTCGTGCACGAGCAGCGCGCGCTCGTCCCGGCCCTTGGTGCGGATCTCCACCGGCCGCCGGTAGATCACGATCCGGTCCGGGGTGTCGCCGTGCGCCGCGACGTACCGGCCGAGCGGCACCGTCTCGCCGTCGAACTCGAAGGCGTCGAGCTCCTCGGCTTCGCTCATCGTGCCGCGCCCGTCACGGGTGGTCACCGGAACCTCGCGCACGACGAAGTCGACCGCGGACAGCTGTGGCCAGAGCCGCTCCAGCCGTTCCGCGGAGTCGTGCACCAGGTCGACGAACGCCTCGCCCCGGCTGACCGACAGCGGCACTTGGGGCGGGGCGATCGGTCCGCGCATGCCGCGTCCGTGACGGTCGCGGTGCCGCGGGCGCGGCCCGGCGGGGCTGGGGGCGCCTCCGGAGGTGACCGGAGGAGGTACGGGGCTGTCCATCACTCCCGAGGGTAGCCGCCGCCCGGCTGTGTGCACGTAGTGATCGCATATCAGCCGAATGTCGCTGAATGAATGTTTCGGTCACTTCTGCGATCAATTACGGCCATGTGCAGGACGGCACCGTGCTCGTTGAAGGACACTGTGTGGACAGCTTGATGACAGATTTCACCGCCCGCGTGCCGCGCCCTCAGGGCCTCCGCACAGCTCAACCAGGCGGTACGGAGGCGGCGTCCACCAGGCGATCGGAGCCGACACGGAGGAGTGAGCCGGGGGTGAGTCGTCGCGGACCGCTCAAGAGTGCGGTACCGTCCAACCTCGTGAGCCCTGTACGTCGCTGTTCGCGCACTGCGTGCGGCCGCCCGGCCGTCGCGACGCTGACGTACGTCTACGCCGATTCGACCGCCGTTCTCGGACCGCTCGCCACCTACGCCGAGCCCCACTGCTACGACCTGTGCGCCGAGCACTCCGAGCGCCTGACCGCGCCCCGCGGCTGGGACGTCGTCCGGCTCGCCCTCGACACCGGCCCCGCCCGCCCCAGCGGCGACGACCTCGAAGCGCTGGCCAACGCCGTGCGCGAAGCGGCCCGCCCGCAGGAGCGCCTGACGGCACCGGAGGGCGCTCCGGCGCCCGGCGGCCGTGAGGCCGACCCCATGGAGGTCGCCCGCCGAGGCCACCTCAGGGTCCTGCGCTCGCCCGACTCCTGACGCCCCGCCGCCCCTCTCCGGCCGCGGTCCCGGCTGTCAACACCCGTCCACACCCGGCCTTCCCCTCCTCCGGTGCCCGGATTGTCATTGCCTCCAGGTAGGTTTGTGTTCTCCGTACAGGACTCCAGGAGGGGTTGGCTGTGGCTGATCTGTCGCAGATCGTGAAGGCGTACGACGTCCGCGGTGTCGTCCCCGACCAGTGGGACGAGCCGCTGGCCGAGCTGTTCGGCGCCGCCTTCGCCCGTGTCACCGGCGCGGACGCGATCGTGACCGGGCACGACATGCGCCCCTCCTCGCCCGGTCTCTCCCGGGCCTTCGCGCGCGGCGCCGCGGCGCTCGGCGTCGACGTCACCGAGATCGGGCTCTGCTCGACCGACGAGCTGTACTTCGCCAGCGGCGCCCTCGGCCTGCCCGGCGCGATGTTCACCGCCTCGCACAACCCCGCGCAGTACAACGGCATCAAGATGTGCCGGTCCGGCGCGGCCCCCGTCGGCCAGGACACCGGCCTCTCCGACATCCGCGCGCTCGTGGAGCGGTGGGCGGAGACCGGCGCGCCCGAGCCCGCCGCCACCCCCGGCACGATCACCGCGCGGGACGTCCTCGGCGACTACGCGCGGCACCTGCGCGGCCTCGTCGACCTGTCGGGCATCCGCCCGCTGAAGGTCGTGGTGGACGCGGGCAACGGCATGGGCGGCCACACCGTCCCGACAGTCTTCGACGGCCTGCCGATCGAACTCGACGCGATGTACTTCGAGTTGGACGGCACCTTCCCCAACCACGAGGCCAACCCCCTCGACCCGAAGAACCTCGTCGACCTCCAGGCACGCGTGCGCGAGGTCGGCGCCGACCTCGGGCTGGCCTTCGACGGCGACGCCGACCGCTGCTTCGTGATCGACGAGAACGGCGACCCCGTCTCGCCCTCCGCCATCACCGCCCTGGTCGCCGCCCGCGAGCTCGCCAAGCACCCCGGCGGCACGGTCATCCACAACCTCATCACCTCCTGGTCGGTGCCCGAGGTCGTCGCGGAGAACGGCGGCAAGGCCGTACGCACCCGCGTGGGGCACTCCTTCATCAAGGAGGAGATGGCCCGCACCGGCGCGATCTTCGGCGGCGAGCACTCCGCGCACTACTACTTCCGCGACTTCTGGAACGCCGACACCGGCATGCTCGCCGCGATGCACGTGCTCGCGGCGCTCGGCGGCCAGGACGAACCGCTGTCCCGGCTCGTCGCGCAGTACGACCGCTACGCCGCCTCCGGCGAGATCAACAGCACCGTCGCCGACCAGGCCGGGCGGGCCGCGGCGGTCAAGGCGGCGTACGCGAACCGCGACGGCGTCGAGCTCGACGAGCTCGACGGCCTGACCGTGACGGCCGCCGACTGGTGGTTCAACCTCCGCGCCTCCAACACCGAGCCGCTCCTCCGCCTGAACGTCGAGGCACGCGACGCCGAAACGGTGGCCCGCCTCCGCGACGAGGTCCTCTCCCTCGTCCGCGCCTAGCGGCCGGAAGAGCGGAAAAGGACGGGCGGGCCGGCAATCGGCCCGCCACCCGCGAAGCCACGACCAGGCCCCCGGCCGCCCCGGATATCCGCCACCCCCAGCGGGAGCGACTACGCTGGCCGGGCAAGGGACGCACACGCCGAAGGGAACCCCCATGCCGCTCGAAGCCGGTCTTCTGGAGATCCTCGCCTGCCCGGAGTGCCACGCACCCCTCCACGAGGAAGAGCAGGCCGCCGAGCTGGTGTGCGAGAGCAAGAGCTGCGGCCTGGCCTACCCCGTGCGCGACGGCATCCCCGTCCTGCTCGTCGACGAGGCCCGGCGCCCCGCCTGACGCCCGCCCGGCCCGGCACACACCCGTACGGCGTACGCCACGGCGATCGGAGGCTGATCAACGGTGTTCGACGAGTCACTCCTCGATGACCCGGAAGCCCTGTCCCGAGCCGATCTCCACGGCCTCCTGCGCGGCGCCGCGGAATCCGGCGCCCGGGTCCGCACGGCCGCCCGCAACGCCGCCGAAGCGGGCATCGGCGCGCTCCACCCGGACGGCCACCCGCGCGCCCTCCTCGTCGCCGGGCCCGCCCCCGGCGCGGGCTGCGTCGCCGACCTGCTCACGGCACTCGCCGGCGGCAGCGCCCCGGTCACCCTGATCCGCCCCACCGGCGTCGCCCCCGCCCCCGGCGCCCTGAGCTGGACGCTCCCCGGCTGGACGGGCCCGCTCGACCTGCTGCTCGTCGCCACCCCCGACGGCACGGAACCCGGCCTCGCGATCCTCCTGGAACAGGCGTACCGCCGAGGCTGCTCCGTCGTCTGCGTCACCCCCGACGGCACCCCCCTGGCCGACGCCACCGAGCAGGCGCGCGGCCTGACGATCCCGCTGACCGCCGCCCCCGGTGAGGCGCGCGCCGGCGGCGCCGAGGCCACCGGCGGCACGGCCGGGCTCCCCGCCGGCCCCGGCACCCTCTGGTCCCTGCTCACCCCGCTCCTCGCCCTCGCCGACCGCATCGGCCTGCTCGCCGCCGACCAGGGCTCTATCGAATCCCTCGCCGACCGGCTCGACCAGGTCGCCGAGGTCTGCGGCCCCGCCCACGCCACCTACAGCAACCCCGCCAAGACCCTCGCGGCCGAGCTCGCGGGCACCCTCCCGCTGATCTGGTCCGAGGGCGACATCGCAGGCGCCGTCGGCCGCCACTTCGCCACCGTCCTCGCCGCGCTCTCCGGCCGCCCCGCGCTCGCCGCCCAGCTGCCCGAGGCACTGACCGCGCACGGCGCCCTGCTCGCCGGGGACTTCGCCGCCGGCGCCGACCCCGAGGACTTCTTCCGCGACCGCGTCGAGGACCCCGAGGCCCTGCACGCCCGCGTCGTCCTGCTCCGCGAGCGCGAGCCCGACATCACCTCACCCGGACCCGCCGCCCGCGAATTCGTCCTCCAGCGCGAGACCCCCCTCAGCGAGCTCGAGCCCACCGAGGGCAGCACGCCCCTGGAGACCGCCGCGGAACTGCTCGCCATCACGGATTTCGCCGCCGTCTATCTGGCGCTCGCCTCCACCCCGTAGAACGCGGGGAACGGCACGGACCCGTGACCGACGACCGGGCTCGTGAACACGACGCCAGCCGTACGAACAGTCAGGAACCCGCCCCATGGACCGCCTCGCCAACACCGTGCGCCCCTACGCCTGGGGCTCCACCACCGCGATCCCCGAGCTCCTCGGCACCACCCCCACCGGCGAACCCCAGGCCGAGCTCTGGATGGGCGCCCACCCCGGCGCCCCCTCCCGCGTCGACCGCGGCACCGGACCCCGGCCCCTGTGCGACACCATCGCCGACGCACCGGAAGCCGAACTCGGCCCCGCGACCGTACGCCGCTTCGGACCCCAGCTGCCCTTCCTGCTCAAACTCCTCGCCGCCGCCTCCCCGCTCTCCCTCCAGGTCCACCCCGACCTCGAACAGGCCAAGGCCGGATACGCCGACGAGGAAGCACGCGGCATCCCCGCCGACGCCCCCCACCGCACCTACCGCGACGCCAACCACAAACCCGAACTGCTCTGCGCCCTCACCCCTTTCGAGGGCCTCTGCGGCTTCCGCGACCCCGCCGGGACGGCCGCGCTCCTCACCGCCCTCGACGTCGACTCCCTCAAGCCGTACGCCGACCTCCTCCACGCCCAGCCCGAGGCCGACGCCCTGCGCGAGGTCCTCACCGCCGTCCTGACCGCCGAACACTCGGCCGTCGCCGACACCGTCCACGCGGCCTCCGCCGCCTGCGAACGCCTCGCCGCACAGGACGGCCCGCACCGCGCCGCGTACGCCGCCTACGCCGCCATCGCCCGCCACTACCCCGGCGACCCCGGCGTCATCGCCGCCATGCTCCTCAACCACGTCCGCCTGAACCCCGGCGAGGCCCTCTACCTCGGCGCGGGCGTCCCCCACGCCTACCTCGACGGCCTCGGCGTCGAAATCATGGCCAACTCCGACAACGTCCTGCGCTGCGGCCTCACACCGAAACACATCGACGTCCCCGAACTGCTCCGCGTCGTCCGCTTCGAGAGCACCGAACCCGCCGTCCTGCGCCCCGAGGCCGACGCCGCCGGCGAAGAGGTCTACGCGACACCCGTCGACGAATTCCGCCTCTCCCGCCACGTCTTCGCACCCGCCTCCGAAACCCACGCCGCCCTGCCCCTCGGCACCCCGCAGATCCTCCTGTGCACCCGAGGCACCGCGACCCTGCGCACCACCGACGGCACCGAGCTGCGCCTCGGCCGCGGCGAGTCCGCCTTCGTACGGGCCGACGAGCGCGCCGAACTCACCGGCGACGACGCCACCGTCTTCCGCGCCACGGTCGCCGTCTGACCCGGGCACCGCCCGACGGCTGCGACAATGACCCGCCGTAAAGGAAGAGCAAAGCAACACTCCGGCGAAAGGGACATGCCGCACCCATGAGCGCATCAGGCGGAACCAAGGCCATCGTCGCCGCGTTGGGGGCCAACATGGCCATCGCCGTGGCGAAATTCGTCGCGTTCGCGTTCAGCGGCTCGTCGTCGATGCTCGCCGAAGGAGTGCACTCGGTCGCCGACTCCGGCAACCAGGTGCTGCTCCTGCTCGGCGGCAGGAAGGCCGAGAAGAAGGCGAGCGAGGAGCACCCCTTCGGCTACGGCCGGGAGCGCTACGTCTACGGATTCCTCGTCTCCATCGTCCTGTTCACCATCGGCGGCGTCTTCGCGCTCTACGAGGGCTACGAGAAGATCAAGGAACCGCACGAGCTGGAGCACTGGTACTGGCCGGTCGCCGTGCTGGTCTTCGCCGTCGTCGCCGAGGGCTTCTCCTTCCGCACCGCGATCAAGGAATCCAACGCGCTGCGCGGCAAGCAGTCATGGCGCACCTTCATCCGCACGGCCAAGGCCCCCGAGCTCCCCGTCGTCCTGCTGGAGGACTTCGGCGCCCTCATCGGCCTCGTCCTCGCCCTGCTCGGCGTGAGTCTGACCCTCGCCACCGGCGACGGCGTGTGGGACGGCATCGGCACCCTGTGCATCGGCATCCTGCTCGTCCTGATCGCGCTCGTCCTGGCCGCCGAGACCAAGTCCCTGCTGCTCGGCGAGGCGGCCGGCCCGGAGCAGATCGCGAAGATCCGCGCGGCCGCCGTGGACGGCGCCACCGTCACCGGCGTCATCCACATGCGCACCCTCCACCTCGGCCCCGAGGAACTGCTCGTTGCGGCCAAGATCGCGGTACGGCACGACGACACCGCCGTGGAGATCGCCCGCGCCATCGACGCCGCCGAGGCCCGCATCCGCGAGGCCGTCCCGATCGCCCGCGCGATCTACCTCGAACCCGACATCTACAGCGAGGAAGCGGCAGCGGCGGGCGAGGACCCGGCGGCGACCCCCGGCGGCCCCGCCCGCCACTGACGAAAGCCCCGGAGGGCCGGGTGGGGGAGCGCCCCTACCCGACCTCCCGGAGCACCTCCACGATCTCCCCCGGCTCCTGTGCCGCGAGCAACCGCTCCCGGAACGCCGGATCCATCAACTTCCGTGACAGCATCGCCAGCAGCCGCAGATGCTCGTCACCCGCGGCGGCCGTCGGCACCGAGATCATGAAGATCAGCCGGGCCTTCGTACCATCCAGCGCCCCCCACTCGACCCCCTCCGGGGACCGGGCGAAACCCACGACCGGCGCCGAGACCGCGTCCGTCTTGGCGTGCGGAACGGCGATCTCCTCACCGAGCCCGGTCGTCCCCAGCTCCTCACGGGCGAGCGCGGCGCGCACGAGCCCCTCGACGTTCGTCACCTTGCCGGAGGCCGCGAGCAGTCCGGCCATCTCCCGGATCGCCGCCTCCTTGCCGGAGGCCGCGAGCCGCGGCCGTACGGTCCGCTCGGTGAGGTAACCGGAAAGAGCCGCGCTCTCCGTGGCCGGCGGAACCTCCGGCGGGCCGGCCGCCACCCCCGCCGCCGGAACGACCGCGGTGGCCCGCGCGCCGCCCAGCGACATCAGCGAGACCGTCGTCAACGCCGTCACCGCCATGCCGACGGCGATCGCGACGAAGAACATCGGCACCCCGCCGACCGCCCCCAGCACCGCCACGATCGGACCGCCATGCGGCACGCTGTCCTTCACCGCCGCCAGCCCCGCGATCGCCCCCGCCACCGCGCCGCCGAGCATGTTGGCGGGAATCACCCGCGCCGGCCGGGCGGCGGCGAACGGGATCGCACCCTCCGTGATGCCGAAGAAGCCCATGAACAGCGCCGCCAGACCGGTCTCCCGCTCCTGATCGGTGTACAGCCGGCGCCGCAGCAGCGTCGCGAGACCCTGCCCGAGCGGCGGTACGGGAATCGCCGCCGCGCACATCCCCATGATCTCCGGGTTCTTGGAGACCAGACCGGCGCCGAAGAGGAAGGCCGTCTTGTTGACCGGCCCGCCCATGTCGAAAGCGATCATCAGGCCGAGCAGCACACCGAGCAGCGCCGCGCTCGTCCCCGTCAGCCCGCCCAGCCAGCTCGTCAGATGCTCGAACACCCAGGAGATCGGCCGCCCGATCACGTAGATGAAGAACAGGCCCAG
The DNA here is from genome assembly GCF_055558795.1 of Streptomyces sp. NPDC025618. Taxonomy (NCBI): domain Bacteria; kingdom Bacillati; phylum Actinomycetota; class Actinomycetes; order Kitasatosporales; family Streptomycetaceae; genus Streptomyces; species Streptomyces sp. NPDC025618. Next base: position 130,269 of record NZ_JBVHLW010000015.1, read on the forward strand.
CGCGGACGTCGCCACCACCGGGATCACGATCACCGGCATGATCGGCCGGACGAACGCCGGGACCTCGACCTTCTTGATCCACCGGACCAGATAACCGGCCAGGAAACCCGTCGCGATCGCCCCGATGAAGCCCGCGCCCGCCTTGCTGTCGTAGAGCTCCCCGTGCCCCGCGATCCACCCCCCGACCATGCCCGGCACCAGCGCCGGCCGGTCACCGATCGCATAGGCGATATAGCCGGAGAGGATCGGGATCATCAGCGTGAAGCCGACGGTGCCGATGTCGTTGACGGACTTCCAGAAGGAGTTGTCGAAGACGATCCCCTGCGACGTCGTATGGCCGCCCAGCGCGAGCGACACCGCGATCAGCAGCCCGCCGACGACCACGAAGGGAATCATGTACGAGACGCCGTTCATCAGCGCCTTGTAGACGGCCCCGCGCTCCTTGCCACCACCCCCGGCGGCCGCCGGCGGCACGCCGCCCCCAGAGCCCTCGTACACCGGGGCGCTCCGCACCCGCTCGATCAGCCGCTCCGGATGGTGGATCCCCTCCGCCACCCCGACCGACAGCACCCGCTTCCCGGCGAAGCGGCTCAGGTCGACGTCCTTGTCGGCGGCGACGATGATGCCGTCCGCCTGCCTGACATCGTTGTCGGTCAAGACGTTCTCCGCCCCGATCGACCCCTGCGTCTCCACCTTGATCTCATGACCGAGCGCCTCGGCGGCCTGCGCCAGCTTCTCCGCCGCCATATAGGTGTGGGCGATACCCGTCGGACAGGCGGTCACCGCCAGCAGCCTGAGCCCCGGCCCCCTGACCCCCGCGCCCTCGGAGGGGTCGGCTGGACTGGTCACATGGATCTCCTCACGATCGGCACGCGCGGCAGCGCCGACGGTTCCCCCGTCCACGCGTTGATCGAATCCTGCAACACGACGCCTGCGGAGGAAAGCGATCACGACCTCCGCGGGCGGAACAGGGCCGGACGGGGCTGGGGTTCACCACCACCATCGGTGTAGATTCGTGACCAGAGCCAGACGTCGCTGCTGATGGCGGTCGGGCGGCCCGCGCGACGGACCGGCCGAGGGAGAGAGGGCCTCCGACGGACTGCGCTGCGGCCAGGGGACGGGTGTGTCCGGACAGGTGTCGGACGCCTGCCGAGCGGCAACCGTCCCTGCAGACTGACCGCGTGCACAGCCGTACCCATCCTCGCTCGCCCCTTCAGGAGGAGCAGCCCGTATGACCACCACCTCCACCGGCCAGGACTTCAAGGTCGCGGACCTGTCGCTGGCAGCTTTCGGTCGTAAGGAGATCACCCTCGCCGAGCACGAGATGCCCGGTCTGATGGCGATCCGCAAGGAGTACGCGGAGGCGCAGCCGCTGGCGGGCGCCCGTATCACCGGCTCGCTGCACATGACGGTGCAGACGGCCGTGCTCATCGAGACGCTGGTCGCCCTGGGCGCGCAGGTGCGCTGGGCGTCCTGCAACATCTTCTCCACCCAGGACCACGCCGCCGCGGCCATCGCCGTCGGCCCGCAGGGCACCCCGGAGAACCCGCAGGGCGTCCCGGTCTTCGCCTGGAAGGGCGAGACGCTGGAGGAGTACTGGTGGTGCACGGAGCAGGCGCTGACCTGGCCCGGCACCGCCACCGGCGGCCCCAACATGATCCTGGACGACGGCGGCGACGCCACCCTCCTCGTGCACAAGGGCGTCGAGTTCGAGAAGGCCGGCGCGGCCCCGGACCCGTCGACGGCCGACAGCGAGGAGTACGCCCAGATCCTCACGCTGCTCAACCGCACGCTGGGTGAGAACCCGCAGAAGTGGACCCAGCTGGCGTCCGAGATCCGCGGCGTCACCGAGGAGACCACCACCGGCGTCCACCGCCTCTACGAGATGCAGCAGGCCGGCTCGCTGCTCTTCCCGGCGATCAACGTGAACGACGCCGTCACCAAGTCGAAGTTCGACAACAAGTACGGCTGCCGCCACTCGCTGATCGACGGCATCAACCGCGCCACCGACGTCCTCATCGGCGGCAAGGTCGCGGTCGTCTGCGGCTACGGCGACGTCGGCAAGGGCTGCGCGGAGTCCCTGCGCGGCCAGGGCGCCCGGGTCATCGTCACCGAGATTGACCCGATCAACGCCCTCCAGGCGGCGATGGACGGCTTCCAGGTCACCACCCTGGACGAGGTCGTCGAGACCGCCGACATTTTCGTCACCACCACGGGCAACAAGGACATCATCATGGCCGCCGACATGGCCAAAATGAAGCACCAGGCCATCGTGGGCAACATCGGCCACTTCGACAACGAGATCGACATGGCCGGCCTCGCGAAGATCCCCGGCATCGTCAAGGACGAGGTCAAGCCGCAGGTCCACACCTGGACGTTCCCCGACGGCAAGGTCCTGATCGTCCTCTCCGAGGGCCGTCTGCTGAACCTGGGCAACGCCACCGGTCACCCGTCCTTCGTGATGTCGAACTCCTTCGCGGACCAGACCCTGGCCCAGATCGAGCTCTTCACCAAGCCGGAGTCGTACCCGACCGACGTCTACGTCCTGCCGAAGCTCCTCGACGAGAAGGTGGCCCGCCTCCACCTCGACGCGCTCGGCGTCAAGCTGACCACGCTCCGCCCGGAGCAGGCCGCCTACATCGGCGTCAAGGTCGAGGGCCCGTACAAGCCGGACCACTACCGCTACTGACACCCGCCGCGGTGGGCCGCCGCCGGGCGGCCCCCGCGGTAACCGGCGCGCAGGCCCCCGCCCTCCTCGGTGGGGGCCTGTCCCGCTTTCGTTCAAGGACCCACCATGCCCCGCGGCCGCTACTCCCTCCACGACCCGCACGACCACACCCCGCTCGGCGAGGAGCACTTCCACTGCGCCACCGGCCCCTCCGGCTGGCGCTACGTCTCCCAGCTCACGGCCCCCGCCGGCGACCACGCCGGCTCCGTCGACCTGACCCTCGACGACCTGGGCCGCCCGATCCGCCTCCAGCTGCACGCGGCGAGCTGGCAGGTGCGGGGCGCGGCCCTCGACGGCGTCACCTGGGTGCGTACGGACCCGAGCGGCGAGCACGCCACCGAGGGCAACGCGGCCGCCCACGCCTTCACCAGCGCCTCCCCGGCCTTCTACGTGGCCCTGGCCCGGCTGCTGCGGCCCGCCCCCGGCGAGGGCGCGAAACGGGTCCGCCTCGTCGGCTTCACGCCCCCCGCGCTGGCTCCCCGCACCTTCGACCAGGCGTGGGCGCTGGTCGCCAGGACGCCGCACAGCACGGACAACGGCGTGCTGATGGTGGACGAATACCAGGTCAGCGACCTCGAGACAGGCGAGCAGCACAGCGTGCACCTGGCAGGCGACGTGGTCCTTGCCGCACCGGGCATCGAGCTGGAGGAGCTGGAGAGCCCTCCGTCGTCCTTCGAGTGACGACGGGACGATGTGCGCTGGGCCGTACGGGCCTGGTACTGTCCTACTCGCTCCGCAAAACCTGTTGACACGGGTGGCGCGGGGAGGTAGATTCGAACGGTTGCCGGGAGCTGGACAGCTCCGGTCGCAACGGTTAGAATCTGAATCGCTTCGGTGCCGGATCCAATTCGCACGAAGCAAACCTCACTCTCCTTATGGGAAGCGAAAACGCCGATTAGCTCGGCCGAAACGCTTCTGATAAAGTCGGTGAAGCCGGAAAGCGAAAAGCTGGAAGGCAAACCCCGCTCCAACAGGGGGCCGGAAATGAATTCCGAACCGGGAACGGAACGGAAAACGGATCTGGTAAGGTTGGAAACACGAAATACCGAAGGGAAGCGCCCGGAGGAAAGCCCGAGAGGGTGAGTACAAAGGAAGCGTCCGTTCCTTGAGAACTCAACAGCGTGCCAAAAGTCAACGCCAGACTATAAAATACCCCGTCCCTGGTCTTCATGGCCGGGACGCGGTTCCTTTGAAAGTCCTGCCGGTCCCTTGTGGGCTGACAGGCAACAACACAGCGAGGACGCTGTGCACGGCCGGGCTTATTCCGCCTGGCTGTGCCGCTCAACGCGAGTGTCACCCGATTACGGGTAAACATTCACGGAGAGTTTGATCCTGGCTCAGGACGAA